>NZ_PPEL01000080.1 GCF_002899695.1 Rubneribacter badeniensis | reverse complement strand
GCGGTTTTTCTGTGCGTGCTGGCGGCAAAGGCGCGTGAATACGGAGCGCAAAACGTCGTTCGTGTTCTGCCGTGCGTTGGTTCCGCTCTCGATCTTTTCCCGTCAACCGCGCCTCCTCACGTTATAATCGTGACGCTTTTGTGCAAGATTTCGGGAGAAGGATGTGGTATGGGCGAAGGCGATAGGGCGGGCGGCGATGCTGTCAAGCGCGAGCGATTCGGTTCGCGGCTTGGATTTATCCTGATCAGCGCCGGGTGCGCCATCGGCCTCGGCAACGTGTGGCGCTTCCCCTATATCACCGGCGAGTACGGCGGCGCGGCGTTCGTGCTCATGTACCTGGTGTTCCTCGTCATTTTGGGTCTGCCGGTCATGGTGATGGAGTTCGCCGTGGGCCGCGCCAGCCAGAAAAGCTGCGCGCAGGCGTTCGACACCTTGCAGCCCTCGCGGCGGTGGCATTGGTTCTCGTGGTGGGGCTACATCGGCTGCATGATCCTCATGATGTTCTACACCACGGTGGGCGGCTGGATGCTGTCGTATGTGGTGAAGATGGGCACGGGCACGTTCAACGGGCTGGATTCCGACGCGGTAGCCGGCGTGTTCAGCACCATGCTGGCGAACCCCGGCGAGCTGATCGGGTGGATGCTCGTGGTCATCGTGATCGGTTTTCTGGTGTGCAGCCTGGGGCTGCAGAAGGGCGTGGAGCGCATCACGAAGGTGATGATGGTGTGCCTGCTCGTGGTGATGGCCGCGCTCGTGGTGCGCAGCGTGACGCTTCCGGGCGCGGGCGAAGGGCTGGAATTCTACCTCGTCCCCGACTTCTCCAAGATGTTCGAGAACGGCTGGGCTGGCTTCGGCGAGGCCGTGTACGCGGCGATGGGCCAGGCGTTCTTCACGCTGTCGCTCGGTATCTCGGCCATGGAGATCTTCGGCAGCTACATTGGGAAGGACCGCTCGCTCACGGGCGAGGCATTGCGCATCTGCGGGCTTGACACGCTGGTGGCGCTCACGGCGGGCCTCATCATCTTTCCGGCGTGCTTCGCGTTCTCGGTCAACCCCGGCGAGGGCCCGTCGCTCGTGTTCATCACGCTGCCGAGCGTGTTCAACCAGATGCCGCTCGGGCAGCTGTGGGGCGCGCTGTTCTTCGTGTTCATGAGCTTCGCGGCGCTGTCCACCATCATCGCGGTGTTCGAGAACCTCATCAGCTTCTCGATGGACAAGTGGGGCATCAGCCGCCGCACCGCCGTCATCCGCACGGCGCTGCTGGTGACGGTGCTGTCGCTGCCGTGCGCGCTGGGCTTTAACGTGCTGTCGGGTGCCACGGTGCCGGCCATCGGCGATATCCAGTCGCTGGAGGACTTCATCGTGTCGAACAACCTGCTGCCGCTGGGCAGCTTGCTGTACGTGCTGTTCTGCGTGACGAAGAAGGGCTGGGGCTGGGACAACTTCCTGGCCGAGGCCGACGCGGGCAAGGGCGTGAAGTTCCCCGCATGGTCGCGCGTGTGGCTGAAGTACGGCATCCCGGCGCTGATCGTCGTCATCTTCATCATGGGCTACGTGCCGAAGTTCACAGTGTGGCTGGGATTGGGGTAGCTGGGTGTGAGCGTCGGCGTGCGCGGCGCGGGGTGCGTTGCGACGGGGAGCGTTGCGCGCACGTTGGTGGAATTCGGATGGGTGCGTGAGCTCAACGAGGGCGTTCAGCGCATTTACGACGAAATGGCAAGCTTCTTCTTGAACGACCCTGTTTTCTCCGAACCCAATGATGCTTCGGTGCAGCTCACGCTTGAGAACAGCATTACTTCGCGCGTGCTGAGGCAGCATGATGCTATGGTGGGCGACATGGGGCAGGAAGTGTACGGATCCCTGAACGAGTACGAATTGGCTGCCATCCAATACGTCTACGGCAAGGGGCGAATAACCGTAAAGGAGCTTTCCGATCACCTGCAGCGCAGCGCCAAGATATCCAGATCGGTGCTTAAGGCACTGGTGGGCAAGGGCTTGCTCGTTTGGCACGGCTCCCACTCGAACGACCCGTCTCAGCATTACACTTTACGCAAGTCGTGATGGGAAGAGTAGGGAAGAGTAGAAGCGGGTATTCCGTTGCATTCTGAAAGGCGGTGGGGCATCGCGCGTCTCTTAGGGCGTGACAGGATCCCCGTCCTTTTGTCACACGCACTTTTGTCACACGCATGAGGGGATTTTAATTCTATTCGATGTTTTGTCCGCATTATAACCGATGTTTTGTCCACATTGTAACCGATGTTTTGGCCAAAGTTTAACCGATGGGTTGTGTCGCCCGTGGTGCAAGCCGCCTTGGCCCATGCGCAGTTCGAGGCCGTCCATCCGTTCATCGACGGGAACGGTCGCACGGGTCGGGCGCTCATCCACCTCGTTCTGCGCCGACGGGGATCGGCCGCCAATTTCGTGCCGCCCATCTCGCTTGTTATGGCAACCCGCTCGAAAAGCTATATCCAAGGGCTGTCCGCTTTCCGCGCGGTCGACTCCGAAGTGGGCGATGGCGGCCGGGAAGGCGTCAATGAATGGGTGTCGTTCTTCGCGGGCGCTTGCCTGACGGCGTGCGAAGAGGCGGCGGCTTTCGAGGAGCGCGCGGCGGCTTCGGCGCTCGTGGCGGGAGAGGCTTGGGCCGGTGCGGAAGAACTCGGCGCTTGACCTGCTGATCGACGAGCTTGTCGGCATGCCGCTTTTCACCGTGGGCGCGGCAAGCGAGGCGACGGCGCGTGCTTTCAGCGCGGTGTCGGCTGCGGTGGAGCGGTGTGTGGAGGCAGGCGTGGTGAGGCCGGTGAAGGCGCAGGGGCGCAACCGCGTGTTCGAGGTGCCCGAGGTTATCGACGAGTTCAACATGTTCGAGCGGAAGCTTGCGAGCCCCGTTGGCGACGCCGGCATCGAGAAGCCGTCGAGGGTGGTGCCGGACAACCTTGCGCGCTGGCGGTGAAGCGGCTGCGCTTGGCCGCTAGCGCGTCAGCGTGCGGATGGGGGCCACGAACACACCGTCCTCGTGCTGGGAAGCGTAGGTGCCCGGTTCTTCCGCTGCCATCGGAGGGGAGCGTCGGCTCCTGATGTCGCTCGCTCGAGAGGCGCCGCGCTACGATCTTTCGCAGCATGTTTTCTGCGGTTTCGACGCGAATCCGACGCGAAGCTGACGTGGAAGCGGCGCGAATCTAGCGCGAAGCTGACGGGGGCCGATGCGGAGCCGATGAAGGATTGACGCGAAGCCAACATGAAGCTAGCGTGATCCCAACAGAAAATCGTCCGAACGTAAATGGAGATTCTATGGAAAAGCCGATGGGGGGGGGGTCGTTTTAATGAGTCTTTCGATTGGTATTTTGCCGTCTCCATCCTGATCAAAGGCCTTCATCCAGTATGCAAGTGCGCGCCCGCGCGCCTTTTCCTTTCCTTCGCCAAGTACGTTGTGTTGCACTTTTGCTGCTGTTTCTTTTGTACAATGCGGACATGTATGCGTGAAAAGACGCGGCGTCTCTGCGCGCCGCGAGAGAAGTACCAAGAGCGAGAAACGGAGCAAGCTATGTCAGGTAGGGCGGTAAAAGTGAGACAGGGGGGGGGGTCGTTCTAAGCTAATCGCCTGCTTGGCGGCAGTGGCTTTGACACTTACCCTCGCTCCCAGTTTGGCGTTTGCCGGAGAGGGTGCGGCGAGCGGCAAGGCAACTGCGGACGGCAGCACCCTCACCACGTGGGAGGGGCACGCCAAGGATAACACCGCCAATATCGGGCGCATTTGGACGGACAAGTCCGTGTCAACCGACAGCTTCACGCTTTCGGGCGACATAGGCGACAGCGTCACCATCAACAAAACCGATGGTTCTGACTTCCTCGTGGGGCTTTCTGCCCTCTCCTCCACCTCTTCGCTCAATGCTGTGAGCGGTTCCCAAAAACCCCTCGATATCGTCCTCGTCCTCGACATGTCTGGCTCGATGGACGACAGCATGACCTCCTACAACTATCAAGAGGCCTATAACCTAAATACCGGTCGCACGTATTACATACTTGTTGATGGCGAGTACGTCGAAGTCAGCTACAGCCGTCGCGACGGATGGCACTACACCACCGGTTCGTGGTGGGATGAGCAGACTCACAATGTGACTCCGAAGAGCAGCGCTTCCGACACCGATGAGAATCATGTGCAGTTCTACACCCGGAGCCAGAACACTCAAACGAAGATTTCCGCGCTGAAAAGCGCGGTGCAGAACTTCATTTCCAGCGCGGCCGAGCAGAATGCCGATGCGAGCGACAATCTGAAGTCCCGTATATCGCTTGTGAAGTTCGCCGGCAACAACAGCAATTCAATTGGTGACGACACCTATAACGATGGCTGGTTTGCCACCTACAACTACTCCCAGATTGTGAGCGACTTCACCACCAATATGAACTCGCTGCAGAATACCGTGCGCGATCTTGATGCGGCGGGTGCTACGAGTGCCGACTACGGCATGGAGCATGCGCAGCGTTTGCTGAACGGCGATAGGCAATATGGCCTCGACGGTGCGCGCGAGGATGCCGAGAAAGTGGTCATCTTCTTCACCGATGGCGAGCCGAACCATTGGGACGGCTTTGACGGAGACGTGGCGAACAGCGCCATTCAAAGCGCAAAAGACCTGAAAGATGGCGGAACTTCTGTTTATACGATCGGTATTTTCAGCGGTGCGGATGCCGAAAGTTTGGAAAGCAACACAAACCGCTATATGCACGCCATGTCGAGCAACTATCCCAATGCAACTGGCTACAGAACCAACAACATGGGCGAGCGCGCTGCGGACAGCGAGTTCTACTTCGCGGCCGCCGATGCCGAGCAGTTGAACAAGGTGTTCGAGGACATCTTCGACCAGATTCAAACCGAGGCGCAGTATCCCACCCAGACGGGCGGCACCGGTGGGTATGACGCCACCAAGAGCGGTTACATCACCTTCACCGACACCTTAGGTGCCTACATGGAGGTCAAGGGATTCAACGACCTCGTGTACGGCGGCCAGACATTCAAAGCCACCGACAACGGTAACGGCACTTGGACGTATAACGGTCAGGTGAACGGCGGCATCTATCCGGATGCCGACCTGAGCGACATCATCGTTGAAGTGAAGAAGAGCGACAACTACGCTCAGCAGGGCGACACCGTGACGGTGAAAATTCCTGCGAGCGTCATCCCGCTTCGCAACTTCCATATCGATGGCGAGAACGGAACTTATAAGGGCAGCGTAAACGAGGCGTACCCGATGCGCGTGTTCTACTCCGTCGGGCTGGTGGACAGCGTAGACATGAGCGACCCTGACACCTACGTTGGTGCGCAGGTTGAGAACGGTGCCGCCAACTTCTACTCCAACCTGTGGGACGGCGAGAGCGTATACGGCAACACCACGGCCGAGTTCCAGCCGGCGGCAACCAACAGCTTCTATTACTTCACGGAGGACGCTCAGCTCTACACCGATGCGCAGTGCACCACGCCCGCCACGCAGCAGAACTGGAGCTTCGGCCAGGAGGCGTACTACAAGCTTGAATACTTCGTGCTGAACGAGGGCGGCAGCGCCGAGCAAAAGACCGAGTACGTCCGAATCCCGGCTGGCTCCACCGAGTTCGACCATCTGGTGAACACGTCCGAAGGCGTGGGCATTGCCAAAGGCACGCAAAAGACCAACCGCATCAAGGATCTGGTCGCCGACAAAACCGAGAACGTTACCGGCACCGCTTCGGGCTATCTGTCGCCCGATTGGTCGGCGACGCCGGGCTTCATCACCACCTCGCTGGGCAACAACGGCAAGCTGACGGTGGACATCCCCGGCTCGCTTGAAGTGACCAAGAAGGTGGAGAGCGCCGAGGGCGTAACGGCCCCGGAAAATGCGAGCTTCCCGTTCACTGTCAATCTGACAAACGCCGATGGTGAATATGGCGCGCAGGTTTACGGCGAGAACGGCGACCCTGTTGGTCCGGCTTTCACAATCAAAAACGGCTCGACCTTCACCCTGAAAGCCGATGAGACTTTGAAGGTCGTCGGTCTGCCTGCGGGTGCGAGCTACATCGTGACCGAAAATACGGACGCTGAAACTATGCCTCAAGGCTTCGAGCAGACCGCTTCCGATGGCGCGACCGGCACCATCGTCGCCGGCGAAGCCTCCAAGGCATCGTTCACCAACAAGTACAGCGTCAAGGAATTCGCGTTGTCGGGTTCTGAATACCTCGACGGCGCCAAGGTGCTGACCCCGCGCGATTGGCTGGAATCCGACAGCTTCACCTTCGTGCTTGCCGGCTCCTATATTCCCGATGGCTACCAGACCGAGATCACCGTCAAGAGCGGTACCGCGAAGGCAGACGAGCAGGTGAAGTTCAACTTCGAGGACATCACCTTTACGAAGCCCGGTACGTATACGTACACCATTCAGGAGCGTGCGCCCCAAGGTGAGGACCGTATTCCCGGTATGAGCTATTCGGGTGCCGTGTATAGGATTACCATCAACCTTACCGACAAGGGTGATGGCACGATGGCGTCTGACATCAAGGTTGAGCAGACCAACCTTGATAGCGGCGCGCAGATGGAGCAGCCGACTTTGGCCGAGCTTGCGGTGTTCACCAACACGTTTAATACCGAGGTGAACAACTGGGCTCCGCAAGCGAGCAAGGTCTACACCGATGATTCCGGTGCTAACCCGCTGACCGCTAATATGTTCCATTTCCGTCTCAAGGCTGTTGGGGACAATGCCTCCGAGGCACCCATGCCGGAGGATGTAACGCCCGAGGCTGACGGTTCGGTCATTCTGGGCAATTTGGCAAGCGATACCCAACAGGCGCGTATCCTCATTCCCGACATTCAGCTTACCGCAGCTATGGTTGGGCAAACCTATACGTACGAAATGGTTGAGGTTGTTGACGTTAACGGTGCGTGGAAGCCGGTGTCCGAGGCCATTACCACCACTGATGGTGAGTATATTGAGAACGGTATGACCTACGACGGTACTGCCCATACCGTCAAGGTCACCGTTACGGTTAACGACGAGGGCGTTATTTCGCCCGTGGTTGTGTACGACGACAATGCTACACAGATTGAATTTACTAATTCTTATGAGACCGAATCGCTGACGCTCACCGGCGATGCCGCTATCCGCGGCACCAAGACGTTGGCCGGGCGCGATATGCAGGAAGGCGAGGCGTTCAACTTCACGCTGGTGGGCGCTGATGATGCCACCAAGGCTGCTCTGGCTGATGGCGTGGTGTCGTTTGTCGAGCAAACTGGCGAGGGCATCACCGCTTCTGTGAGCGGTGGCAAGAAGGATGAGGCTGTCGCTTTCGATTTCGGCAACATTACCATTGCCAAGCCCGGCACGTATGTCTTTGACGTGACGGAGACTGCGGGCGACAAGAAGGGCGTCACCTACGACGGGCACACCAGCAAGGTGACCATTGAGGTGACCGACCCCAACAAGGACGGCAAGCTGGCTGCCAACGTCACATATGTCGACGGCGATTGTTGCGAGTTCGCCAATAACTACACGGCCAGCGCTCGGTACAGCGATCAGGGTGCCCTGACCGTCGCCAAGACGTTGACCGGGCGCGATATGAGCGCGGGTGAATTCACGTTCGCCATCACCGGCGGCGACGAGGCGCACGCCGTGCCCGCGGTCGATGCCGAGTTCACCAACGACAAGGGCACGGCAGACGGTGTGGCCAGCGAAATGACCGGCAAGCTGGGCAGTCTGACCTTCACTCAGGACGACATCGGCAAGACCTTCACCTATGCGGTGAAGGAGAAGGTGCCCGCCGAGGGCGAGGAAACTTTCGGTATCACCTACGACAAGTCCGAGCATACGGTTGCCATCACCGTAGAGGACAACGGCGACGGCACGCTGAAGCTCGTCACCAAGGTTGACGGCACCGAGGGCGACACGGTTGCGTTCGAGAACAGCTATGCGACCGAACCGGTGACGATGCCCGCCGAAGACGGCTTTGCCGGCTTCAAGCAGTTCACCGGGCGCGAGTGGAAAACGGGCGAGGGCGGCGACAGCTTCACCTTCGAGGTGGAGAGCGTGAGCGCACCCGAGGGCGTGGATGCGCCGATGCCGAGTCCGAATACCGTCACGGTGAGCGAGCCGACCAACGAGGATGGTACGATTGCTCCCTTCAACTTCGGCGATCTGACCTTCGACACGGTGGGTGAGTACGTCTATCGCGTGAGCGAGGTTGCGCCCGGAGAGCTGGGCGAAGACGGTCGCCTGAACGGCATCAAGTACGACACGCATACGGTTACCTACACCGTGACCGTTTCGGACAACGGCGACGGCACGCTGCGCACGTCGGTAAAGACCGCTGGTAACACCATGTGGACGAACACGTACGAAGCGGGCGTCAACGAGGGTGTGACTTGGACGGGCGATCTGACCAAGGTGTTCACGGGGAAGAATTGGGATGGCGAGGAGTTCGAGTTCACCATTAGCGCCGTGACCGAGGGTGCTCCGATGCCGACCAGCGGCAACACCGTGAAGGTGAGCGCTCCGAACGTCGAGGGCGACGACACCAAGGCGACCTTCAACTTCGGTGACATCACCTTCGATAAGGCGGGCACCTATGTGTACGAGGTGACCGAAACCAAGGGCGACTTGGGCGGCGTGACGTATTCGACCAACAAAGCAACAGTGACGGTTACCGTGACCGACAAGGATGCCTCCGGCGCGGCCACCGGCAAGCTGGTCGCCACCGCCACGGTCGAGAACGGCACTTTCGCCAATACGTATCAGTCTAAGCTGGACTATGTGGATGCGGGCGGCTTGCAGCTGACCAAGACGTTGAACGGCCGCGACATGGCCGACGGGCAGTTCGAGTTCACCGTGAAGTCCACGGGCGACGAGGACCGCTTGGGCATCGACGGCAAGACGTTCGAGTCTCCGGCTGCCAAGGCGGGCGTGGAGGGCGCGCCCGTGAAGCTGATCACCGGCGAGACGGTCGAGTTCACGAGCGACGATGCTGGCAAGAAGTTCAGCTACGAGATCGTCGAAACCAAGAAGGGCGAGGCCGGCTACACCAACGACGAGGCCACGCACAAGGTGGACATCGAGGTGACCGACAACGGCGACGGCACCTTGAAGGTGACCACGACGGTTGACGGCGCTCCGTACGAGTACGCGACCGACGGTGCCGCCGCGCAGGTTCCCACCGTGAAGTTCGTGAACTCCTACGACGCCGGCGCCGCGACGCTGGGCGGCGAGGGCGAGGTTTCCATCGACGCGACCAAGAGCCTGACGAACCGCCCGATGACCGACGGCGAGTTCACCTTCGAGGTGAAGAACGCAGATACGGTGGTCGCCACGGGCACCAACGATGCGAACGGCGTCATTGCCTTCGAGGAGATCAGCTACGACCTCGACACGCTGCGCGCGGACGCGGAAAGCGGTGTTGCCCAAAAGGTTTCTGCTGACGGTGTGGACACGTACACCTACCACTACACGGTTGCCGAGAAGACCGACGGCTTGGACGCGGCGGGCGTGACGCCTGTTGCGAGCTCCTTCGAGATCGAAGTCGTGGTGACCGACGACAACACCGGTAAGCTGAAGGTCGAGGTCGTGTATCCTGAGGGCACCACGTCGCTTGACTTCGAGAACACCTACGGCACCAGCGCGTCGGGCGAGTTCCACGCGCAGGGCAGGAAGGTGCTGAACGCGGCTGACGGGCTGACCCCGCCGGACATCGCGAACAAGTTCACCTTCACCATCAGCGGCGTGGACGAGAACGGCAACGAAGCGCCTCTGCCTGAAAAGACCGAGGCGGCCAACGACGCCGCCGGCAACGTGGACTTCGGCAAGATCGAGTTCACCATGCAGAACGTCTTCGGCGACACCGGCTCGGTTGCTGCCGACGCAGACGGCGAAGGCGGTGTGCAGACCATGTCCGCGCAACGCACCAAGACCTTCACCTACACGGTGGCGGAAAGCGGCGACGTTGCAGGAGTGACGAACGACCCTGAGGCGTCGAAGACGTTCGAGGTCGCGGTGACCGACAACGGCGACGGCACGATTTCCGTGAGTGGTCCCACGAGCGCAGCGTTCACGTTCGTCAACACCTACGCGGTTGAGTCGGTGACGTTCGACCCGACGGGCGAGGGCGCGCTGAGCATCAGCAAGACGCTGACCGGGCGCGACATGAGCGAGGGTGAGTTCAGCTTCGAGCTGGTTGAGACCGTGGATGGGGCCGAGGCCGTGGTGTCCACCGGCACGGCTGCCGCCGCTGCTGATGGCGAGGCCGCCGCGGCGAGCTTCGCGCCCATCACCTACACTGAGCCGGGCGAGCACACTTATACGCTGCGCGAGGTGAAGGGCGAGGCTGGCGGCGTCGATTACGATAGCCGCGAGTACACCGTGAAGGCGAGCGTCGTCGACAACGGCGATGGCACGCTGTCGGTGAAGATGGGCTTCGACGGCGCCGAGGCCGCGACGTTCGAGAACGCCTACGCCGCCGACCCGACCTCGGTGAGCCTGCAGGCCGCCAAGGTGCTCGAGGGCGCGGACCTCGCCGACGGGCAGTTCACCTTCCAGATGCTGGACCGCGAGGGCAAGGTGTTCCGCGAGGCGAGGAACGACGCCGAAGGCGCGGTGGCGTTCCCGGCCATCGAGTTCACTGAGGCCGGCACCTACACCTACGCCGTGGTCGAGAAGAACGACGGCCAGGAGGGCGTGACCTACGACGACGCGAGGTACGAGGTCGTGGTGACCGTGGCCGACGACGGCGAGGGCAACCTGGCCGCCGCGGTCGAGAGCAACGCGGGCGAAGAGGGCTTGGTGTTCGAGAACGCCTACGCCGCCCCGGCCGACCCGGAGCCGGCGCCGCTGCCGCCGGCAGATGACGGCGACGGCGCCACGCTCGTGAAGACGGGCGACGCCGCTCCGACGGCTCCGCTCGTTGGCGGGGCGTTGGCCGCCGCTGCGGCGCTGGCCCTTGCCGGGCGCAAGCTGGTTCGGGTACCATTGCGTCGTGACCGATAAGGTTCGGCGAAGGCCGAAAGATGGCCGGAAGGTTGCTGCTTGGCAGTCGGTAGACGGCTGAGCAGCAGCTGAAAGGCGGCTGAAAATCGCAGGGCGATCGGGCCGGAGGTTTCTCCGGCCCGATTTTTTGCAAGGGAAGGAAGGCATCATGCGCGAAGAGACATCCCCCGGCGAACCCTCCGCGCGCGTTTGCGGCGATGCCGCTCGCGCGCAAGGAAGCGTCCGCTCCGCGCAGAAGGCATCCCTTGCCGACGCCGTCGCGCAGGGAGAGGGCGCACGGGCTGCCGTCGCCATGCAGGATGCCGTTGCGCCGCCTTCGGATGCGGACGGTGCGCGCTCGGGGCGCATCGGGTTTCTCGAGGGCATCGGCTGCCATGTGGTGTGGGGCCTCATGCCCGTGTACTGGAAGCTCCTCTCGGCGGTTCCAGCGCTCGAAGTGCTGTCGTGGCGCATGGTGTGGTCGTGCGTGTTCGTGGTGCTGTTGTGCGTGTTCGTAAAGCGCACGCGGTTCCTCCACCTGTTCCGCGACCCGCGTGCCGTGCGGACGTTTCTGGCGTCCGGCCTCATCGTCACGTGCAACTGGGGCGTGTACGTGTGGGCCGCCAACAGCGGACACCTTTTGGAAACGAGCATCGGCTACTACTTGTGCCCGCTGTGCAACATCGCGTTTGGCCTGGCGGTGTTCAAAGAACGGCTCACGCCCATGCAGAAGCTGGCCACGGCGCTGGCTGCGGTGGGTGTGACGTTCTTCATCGTGACGCACGGCGGCGACATCTGGATCGCGTTCGCCCTGGCCCTGTCGTTCAGCGCGTACGGCGCGGTGAAGAAGCGGGGCGGCTATCCGGCGCTTCCCGGCATGGCGTTCGAGTCGGTGCTGACGGGCGTGCTGGGCGCGCTCGCGCTGGCGGTGGGCGCTGTGGCGCCGTGGTTGTGGCAGCTCACGCCCGCCACGCCGGATGCCCTGGCCGTCACGTCTCCCGCGCTTGCTCTCGGGCTTTTGGTGGGGTGCGGCTTGCTCACGGCCATTCCGCTGCTTTTGTACTCCGCAGCCGCCAACCGCATCTCCATGACGGCGCTCGGCTTCATCCAGTACGTCAGCCCCACCATCGCGCTTGTGCTGGCGGTCAGCCTGTTCGGCGAGGCGTTCACGCTTGCTCACGCCGTGTGCTTCGCGTGCATCTGGACAGGCATCGCCGCCGTGGGCGTGGAAGGTGCGCTCTCTGCGCGGAAACGCCGAGCGGCGGTATAATGCTTCACGAGGTTTTGCCGCACGCTGCTAGCAAGCGGCGCGCGGTTGGCGTTTCGTGCGTCGCGCGCGTCGGCGCGTCCGAGGAAGAAGGCGGCGCGGATGCCTGGCGTCTGGGCGTTTGGGTGTCCAGGCATCTGGGTGCTGCCGTGCCGAGGCGCTGGTGTATCGGCGTGCCGACGTGCTGGCATGCTGGCGTGCCGACGCGTTGACGTACTGGCGTAGACGCGTCTGCGCGTCGTCGCGTTCTCGCGCGTCGAAGTGCCCGCATGTTGCGTGCCGCATGCCGCGTGCCGCGTGCCGTATGTCGCGTGCTGCGCTGACGTTCGCCATGTCGACGTGCGCCGCGCACTAAAGCCCCGCGCGTCGTCGCGTTCGCGTGCCGACGCGCCAACAGCAAAGACGAGGAGGACAGCATGCAGGTCATCACCGATCAGGTCTACGCGTTCTCGAAGGACAACGCGCCGTGCGCCACCGCGCATCCGGGGGAGGTGCTCGTGTTCAAAACGCTCGACTGCTTCTCCAACCGCATTCCCGACGAGAACACGACGATGGCCGACCTCGACTACACGTACGGGTTCGCGAACCCGGCCGCCGGCCCCGTGCACGTCGAGGGCGCCGAGCCGGGAGACGTGCTCGTGGTGGACATCTACGAGGTGGAGGTGGCCGACGAGGGCACCATCGCCACCGACGACCACTGCGGTCCTTTGTTCGAGATGACGGGCTACCGCACGAAGAAGATCCCCATTCGCGACGGCATGGCCGACTTCAACGGCGTGAAGTTCCCCATCAACCCGATGATCGGCGTGATCGGCACCGCGCCCGACGGCGAGGACGTCATCGACGGCTTCGTGGGCGCGCACGGCGGCAACCTGGACAACAAGCTGATCACCAAGGGGACGCGTCTGTATTTGCCCGTGCGCGTGCCCGGCGCGCTCTTGCAGATGGGCGACGTGCACGCTGCCATGGGCGATGCGGAGCTGTGCGGCACGGGCATCGAGATTCCCGCCGAGATCACGGTGAAGGTGTCGCTCATCAAGGACTTCGAGCTGCATTGGCCTGTGCACGAGACGTTCGGCCCCCACGGCAAGTGGTACGTGAACGCGAGCGCCCAGGAGTTCGACGAGGCGCTGAAGAACGCCTCGAAGGAGCTGCAGCGCCTGCTCATGCGCATCACCGGCTGGGATGCGGTGGAGACGTACATGTATATGTCCGCACAAAGCGACGTGGAGCTCAACCAGGCGTGCAAGCCCTGCGAAGTGCAGCTGTCCCTGCGCATCGGCACGCCGAAGCTGCCCGGGTTCCCGCCGCTCGTGGGGTAGCTGCGCGCGGCGAAGCTGACGAGCGGTAGGCTGGCGGCAACGAGTGAGCGAGCGGTCAATGGGCGTCAAAGAGCGGTGAGGGCCGCGGCACGGATACCCGCGACGCGGCCTGGTTCATCGGTTTGCGGCGCGCCTCGTTTCCCGATGGCGAACGGCTCGGTTTGCTCTGCGGCCGCGGGGGCGGTGGGCGGCAGCGTGGGGCTGCGGTGTGCTGTGCGTCGCGGCGCGATGCGGTGCCGTGGGGCTGTCGAGCAACGTGCGGCTTGCGCGCCGTGCGCCGCAGGGGCTGCGTGTCGTGCAGCGTGCGTGGCGAGAGCGCTGCGCGGCGCGCAACAAACTGCGCACCATGCAACGCGTGTCGCGGAAGGCTGCGTACGCCGCGCAACGCGCGCGTCGTGTGTCGCGGGGGTCGCCGCGCAACGTGCGAGGCGCAAAGAGGATCGTCCGGCGCGAAAGCGCCGTCCACGATACCGCGCCTAGCGCTTTATCGTGATAAAGTGCGAGACGCGGGATTATCAGCTGCGCGATAAGGGTCGCGCGAGACGAGAAGAGAGGTGTTGCGATGGCAAAGGAAGCTCAGGCTCCGGCCAAGGCGTCGGGGGAGAACATCGAGCGGTTCGGCTACAAGCAGGAGCTGCGACGGGGCATGGGACTGTGGGACGTGGTGCTCTACGGCGTCCTGTTCATGGTGATCATCGCGCCGCAGTCCATCTTCGGCACCATCCAGCAGAACAGCCACGGCATGACCCCGCTCGTGTACATCATCGGCTTCGTGGCCATCCTGTTCACGGCCATGAGCTACATGCGCATGAGCAAGCGGTTTCCCATCGCGGGATCGGTGTACTCCTATGTGCAGCGCGGCATCAACCCCCACGTGGGCTTCATGGCGGGCTGGCTCATCCTGCTCGATTACATCCTGGTTCCGGGCCTGCTCATCGTCATGGTGATGAACTGGGGCGTGGCCCTCATCCCCGGTAGTCCGGCGTGGCTGTGGGGCGTGGTGTTCATCGCGTTCAACACGTTCGCCAACATCCGCGGCATCCAGATGAACCGCGGTGTGGACTGGGTGATCTTCGTTGTGGAGATCCTCGCGGTCATCGCGTTCATCGCCCTGGGCTGCACCTTCCTGGCGGGCGGCGGCGCCAACGGCTTCACGATGGATCCCATCTACCAACCCGGCGAGGTCGACCTGCACTTCGTGGCGGCGGGCATCTCCATCGCCGCGCTGTCGTTCCTCGGGTTCGACGGCATGTCCACCCTGGCTGAGGAGACGCACGAGCCCGAAAAGAACATCGGCAAGGGCATCATCATCGCGCTGTCCATCATCATCGTCGTGTTCGTGGCGCAGACCTACATTGCCGCTTGCGTGCAGCCCGACTGGGCCAACACCGACCCTGACATGGGCTTCTTCGATTCCGTCATGATCGTGGGCGGCGAGGGCTTCTACAAGATCATGCTCGTGGTGAACATCGTGGCCGTGGGCATCGCCAACATCATGAATGCGCAGATCGCCAGCTCGCGCTTGCTGTACTCCATGGGTCGCGACGGCGTTATCCCGCGCATCTTCGGCAAGGTGCATCCGAAGTACCAGACGCCCTGGGTGGCGTCCATCTTCCTGGGCGTTGTCACCTTGTGCTTGGCGTTGCCCCTGATGGATCGCATGAGCTCGCTGGCCGAGTTCGTGAACTTCGGCGCTCTGTCGTCGTTCATCATGTTGAACTTCGCGGTGTTTTTGTTCTTCTTCGTGAAGGAGAAGCGGTGCCGTTCGGCCAAGGACGTGCTCATGTACCTGGTGTGCCCGTGGATCGGCATCGCCATCTTGGTGTACGTGTTCACCGGCTTTGCGACGATGACCTACATCGTGGGCATCGCGTGGCTGGTGATCGGCCTTGTCATCGGCGCGGTGAAGTCGAAGGGCTACAAAGAGGTGCCCGAGGCGTTCAAGAACTTGGAGGTGTAGAGGAGCGCACGCCGCTGCGGTTGCGGCCGCGGCGGCGTGCGTCCGCGCGGCATTCGCGGGTTTTGTGGGCGGGTGCCGCGTGCGGGTATCTGGTGCCCTCAGCTGGGTGCGCGTGCGCCTTCGAGGTGAAGTTCCGTGTGGAAGCGGCCCCTTTTCGCAGCGGGGTTTTCGATTGCGAGAAGGGGCGGTTTTGCGTTTTGCGAGGGCTCGCAGGAGGGGCGGGTGCGAGAGAGAGGGGGGGACGAG
>NZ_PPEL01000079.1 GCF_002899695.1 Rubneribacter badeniensis | reverse complement strand
AGCTCGGCCGCCTCGGTCAGGCTGAACCCCGCCGCGACGGCCTCCACGGCGAGCTCCCTGGTCTCCAACGGGTACATGCGGACTCCAATCCGGACACCGGAGTGTCCAACTTTTTGTCCGCACCCCCGTCCAGCCGCTTAAGTCAGGATTGATAGGGTTGAATGCGTTGCGGCTTCGGTTGCGGATGGTTTGTGCGAAGCATCCGCAACCGAGGTCTGATGGACGGGCATTCTCCCTCGCCAAAGGTGCTCGTCCGTATTAACGTCCGCACGCGTCGAGAACGCACGCGTCGAGAAGGCTGTAGCATCGCGGTCGCCTTCGACGGAGGGAAAGTTTGCAAGGGAAAGAGTGTGCGGCGGGCATCGACAGGACGAAAGTGCCGAAAGCCGTTCAAGAAATGATCGCGCACCATGCGGTCGAACGCGTTCGGCGACAAAGCCCCCACGTTCCTTTGCGAGATGTTTCACGTGAAACATCCGTTTGTGCGCGTGTGCAACCGGCAATAGTTACGGTTTGGTGGCGGGCTGTGGGAAAAAATATTTCCTGCGGGAAACGCATGCGCCTTGTTGTGCATCCCGCACGCGCGGCAGCGCGCCTTTGTCCGGTGCGGTGGATGCATGAGTTCTCGGTTTGTTTCATCGTTATGCAGAAGAAGGGAATCAATTAGCGGGAATATCCAATATTGGTCGGAAAACTGCATAATGTGGGGAACGGGCGCGTTCAACATTTTTGTGCAAATGAACAATTTACTTATTCGTTATGTTCAAAAGCCTACGTAAATTCATATTGCAGATGATCAAAAAAGATGATATAACTGAGCCATCGGCAAGTCTGGAAGGATTTGCCACAGCGGGCTCCGGGCTGCGGCGCGTTCTCCCAGAAAAGCTGCGTTATGTAGTGTGCCACCAAGAGGCGGCGTCGGAAACGCTGCCGGAGAAAGGAGACTGTCATGGCGAAGATAGTCAACTCGTGGAACGACTGGGATCCGCTGAAGCGCGTGATCGTCGGCCGCTGCGACAACTCGGTCATCCCGCCCGAGGAGCCCGCCACCTCCGAGAAGGTGCCCGTGGACTCCGAGATGCGCGGCATGTGGGGCCTGCGCCCGCTGGCCACCGTCGAGCGCGGCAACGAGTGCCTCGAGAACCTGGTCAAGATCCTCGAGGACCGCGGCGTGGTCGTCGACCGCCCGACGCCGCTCCAGTGGAACCAGGCCATCGGCACGCCGGACTTCCGCAACGACTCCATGATGACCTGCATGCCGCCCCGCGACATCCTGCTCACCATCGGCAGCGAGATCATGGCGAGCGCGAACTCCTTCCGCTGCCGCTACTTCGAGTACCTGGCCTACTGGCCGCTCATGAAGCAGTACTTCGACGAGGACCCCGAGTTCAAGTGGACCCAGGCCCCGCGCCCGCGCCTGACCGACGCCTCCTACAAGCACAACTACTACGACGAGAAGATCTCGCTGGAGGAGCGCCTCGTGCGCACCGCCAACAAGGACTTCGTCACCACCGAGGTGGAGCCGATGTGGGACGCCGCCGACGTGATGCGCATGGGCAAGGACCTGTTCATCCAGCACGGGCTGACCACCAACCGCACGGCCATGGACTGGTTCCAGCGCTACTACCCCGAGTACCGCGTGCACGCCGTGAACTTCCCCGGCGACCCCTACCCGATCCACATCGACGCGACCTTCGTGCCGCTGCGCCCGGGACTCATCATCAACAACCCGCACCGCAAGCTCCCCGAGGAGCAGCGCGCCATCTTCGAGGCCAACGACTGGCAGATCGTCGAGGCCGCCCAGCCGGCCCACGACGAGCCGCCGGCGCTGTGCTACAGCTCGGTGTGGCTGTCCATGAACTGCCTCGTGCTCGACCCCAAGACGGTCATCGTGGAGGCATCCGAGGTCTACCAGCAGGAGCAGATGGACAAGCTCGGCATGAACGTCATCCCCTGCGACCTGCGCGACGCCTACCCGTTCGGCGGCGGCCTGCACTGCTCCACGGCCGACGTCTACCGCGAGGGCGAGTGCCTCGACTACTTCCCGAACCGCGTCAAGGATCCCACCCTGGTGCGCCCGGAGATGTGGAACGACTAAGCGCAGCTGCGTAGTAAGCCACGCGGCGTAACCTCGACTCCGATGGACGGCGTCGCGATGTAAAAGAAAGGGGATTCGGTTTGCAAGGCATTCCGGATCCCCTTTTTGGTTCCAGTCCGCAACAATCACGCACAATCGAAGCGGTCATACAGGATCAAAGGCAAGACCTCGTAGTTTCGCATTCGATCTTTCATGACGAACAATCCTTCTCGCGGAGGCGTGGCTGGAGCTTACCTTTTTTGCTACTGGTTTAAGGAGGACCAATGGCAGACAACAAGATCACCTCAGGAAGCGCGCAGGCCGGTGACGGCGCCGGCTTCGAGATGGATCGGAAATGGGGAACCATTGCCATGATCATCTCGGCGACAGGCATGGGCCTTGTGCCTCTGTTCAGTCGCTGGGGAACGCGCACCGACATGTTCGACGGAACAGCGGGGTTGAATGCTGGCGACTCTGTCGGAGCGCTTATGGCCGTGGGCCGCATGACCATGGGATTCGTCTTCTTTGTGGCATTGCTGTTCATCACCCACAAGGTGGGCGTGTTCAAGAAGCTCAAGGTGACGCCCGCCATCATTCTGGGCGGCGTCATGATCGGTCTTTCTCTTGCATGCTACGTGACTGCCACGTTGCTCACGTCGGTTGCGAACTCGGTTCTGTTCATCTATACGGGCCCCGTTCTGTGCATCCTGTTCGCGCGGATATTCCGCAAGGAGCCCATGTCTGTCCTTCAGTGGGTGTGCTTGGGCGCGGTTGTCGTGGGCACGCTGTTTGGCAACAACATCGTGGGGTTCGACGAGACGGGTGCGTTCACAATCAGCTTCAGCCTCGAAATGTCCACGCCGGATTATCCGCAGAAGGGCATCGGCGACATCTTCGGTTTGCTCTCCGGCCTGTTCTACGGCCTGTCGATGTTCTTCAACGGCTATCGCAAAGATGCCGACACCACCGCTCGCGGCGTATGGAACTTCTTGGCCGCCGCGCTTGCCGCCCTGGTGGTGACGCTGGCCATGAACTTCATGGGCGAAAGCGGCATCGTGCCGTCCAACTGGGCGCTTAACCTGCACCTCACCCCGTTCAACTGGATCGGCGCCGTTCTTCTGTGGATCTTCTCCGGTGCGGTGGCCCTGGGCTTCCTCTTGGTCGCGGGCCGCAACCTTCCGGCTGCGGACTACGGCACCATCGCGTATTGGGAGGTTCCCGTTGCGCTGTTCATCGGCCTGGTCATTTTTGGCGAGGCGCTGACCATCAACACCATCATCGGCGGTATCCTCATCATCGGCGGCGGGGCGATCCCGGCTATCAAGGGCATCATCGAGGGCGCGAAGCACGAGAAAGAGGTCGAGATTCGCGAGAACCTGTCTGCTCGCCTTGAAGAGGAGGCCCGGAAAGAGGACCTCGATCTTCGATAGGGTCTGCGTTCGCGCTGAAAGCGCGTTGGATGGGCGGTCGGTTGGTCGAAGCGCCACGACCGCCCCACTCTGAAAAGGAAGGTGCAGAACATGAAGATTACGAGCAACCTGACCCACATTGCGACTGAGGTTGAGTTCGAGGCCGCGAAGAGCGAGGAAGAGCTGCGCGCCGCCTTCGACCAGGCAGGATTGCAGGGATTCCCGGCTGAGTTGGATATCGCCGAGCGCACTGAAGACCACGTGCAGATGATGTCGCTCGATACGCTTCTGGGCTTTGCGAAGGCGTCGGGGCTGGGCGCGGTCACCTATGATGTGACGTACTTCCCGCACGCTGACGAGGCCGAGGTCGATTATCAGCTCAACCAGCTGTCGCGCGACCTGGAGATCAGCCCCGAGGTCATCCGTGACGTGTGCGCGGCTGAGATCAAGGAGTACTTGGCCCTCGACGCGAAGCGCGATGCAAGCTTGCCAGTGCACAGCATTGTGGAGGCTTACACGGGCGGCACGGCGTTCGCCTGGTACGGCATGAACGAGTATCCGCGCTTGAAGCATGTGATCTTGCGCAAGCTGGCGCAGGGCGGTCAGAAGGCCAAGCGCAACTTCATCATGCGTGCGAGCAAGGCCCAGGTGGATTTGCTCGAAGACTACTGATCGCACGCGCGCGATCGGGCAACGTACTATCGATAGGGGCCCGCTTGAATTGTTTGAAGCGGGCCCTATGCGTCCTTTGGCATGCGGATGTGGATTGCGCGTCCGTTACGCGGCGAAACCGTTCGCATCGAAAAAATGGTTACATTTCGGATACGTGCCGATCTGTTGAAAATTTGTGCGCTTGCACTAGGGTAAAGTGGATACGGCGTTTACATTCGGACGAACGATTGGGGTTTCGATGGAAAGGACGCATGGCATGCGGCTCGAACGCGTTTCTGTGGACGTGTTCAACGAGGCCGCACCGTTCTTAGGGGACTATCATGAGTGTTGAAACGACGATGGAGCAGAGAGGCTACACCGAAGAAGAGAAGCATAAGACCCTCAAAAGGGTTGTGGGCTCTTCGTTCCTCGGAAACTTCATCGAATGGTTCGATTATGCGAGTTATTCGTATCTGGCCACCGTCATCGCTTTGGTGTTCTTCCCGGGCGAGGATCGCACGGTGGCGGTCATGTCGACGTTCGGCGTGTTCGCGCTTTCGTTCTTGGTGCGTCCCATCGGCGCTTTGTTCTGGGGCAACATGGGAGACAAGAAGGGGCGTAAGTGGGCGCTTTCCATCTCCATCCTGTTGATGTCCGGCGCCACGTTCCTCATCGGCTGCCTCCCCACGTACGCGATGATCGGCGTAGGCGCGCCGCTTCTGCTTCTGCTGCTGCGCATGGTGCAGAGCTTCTCTGCGGCGGGCGAGTACGCCGGCGCTGCCACGTTCATCGCCGAATACGCGCCGACGAATCATCGCGGCTTCTACTGCTCGATGGTTCCCGCGTCTACGGCGGCGGGTCTGTTGGTGGGTTCGCTGTTCGCCACGGCTATGTTCAACATCTGGGGGGCCGATTCCCAGTTCGTAACCGAGTGGGGTTGGCGCATTCCGTTCTGGCTGGCGGGTCCGCTGGGCTACATCACGCACTACATCCGCGAGCATCTTGAGGATTCGCCGGTGTACGAGCAGATGCAGAACGATCTGAAGGCGAAGGGCTTGAAAGGCGAGGACAAGCCCATGCGCACCTTGATCAGGAAGCACTTCAGGCGGCTCGTCATCTCGTTCGGTGCGTGCGTTCTGAACGCGGTGGGCTTCTACGCGGTGCTCACGTACTTGCCGAACTACTTGGAGACGACACTGAACTACGACCCGGCATCTGCCTCCATCATCACGAACATCGTGCTTGTGGTGTACATCGGGTTCATCTTCTTGTCCGGGCGCATCTCCGACCGTCTGGGGCGCAAGAAGATGCTCGTCGCTGCGTGCGTGGGTTTCATCGTGCTGACCATCCCGGCGTTTATGCTGTTGAGCACGATGAATTTTGCGATCATCCTCGTGGTCGAGCTGGTTATGTGTCTGCTGCTCACCATCAACGACGGCACGCTGTCCAGCTATCTGAACGAGACGTTCCCCACCGACGTGCGCTACTCCGGCTTCGCCTTGAGCTTCAACTTGGCGAACGCCATCTTCGGCGGGTCGGCCTCCTACATTTCGTTCTGGCTGATCTCGATGACGGGCAACAATATCGCGCCGGCGTTCTACATGGTGTTCATCGCCGTTATCGCGCTGGTTGCCATGGTTTTGTCGCATGAGCATACGGGGCGGGATCTGACGGAAGTCGAGTAGGGTTCGCGCATCGTTTTTGGTATGATGTCGCCATGATCCGTTTGAACAGGTTCGAGCGGGTCATGGCGACCTTTTTATGGTGCGGCGCTTCGTGCGGTTGCGAAGCGGGTGTAGTGCGACCGAGCGGCGCTGGAAAGGGATGATGAGGTGATGGGCGAAACATCGCAAACGCCGAAGTCATTGAAGGCGCAGATCACGCGCACTTCGCTTGTGCTTGCTGCTGCGGCTCTGCTGCGCGAGCAGGGCCCGAAAGCCGTTACGTATCGCAAGGTGGCGAAGTGGGCCGGGGCCGCTTCGTCGTCGGTGGGGTATTACTTCGATTCTGTCACTCAGCTTCTGCATGAGGCTGGCCGCTACAACATCCAGCTGTGGTCGGAACGCGCCGAGAAGGCGGCGTCGGCAGCAGAGGGGCTGTCGCCCGAAGAGTGCCGGCGCCAGGTTGCCGATCTCTTGGTGCGGGCGTGCTTGCCCGACGAGTCCGTCGTGCCCTCCGCGCATTACGGGCAGCTCATCGCCGCCGCCGAGTCCGACGTAGTGACGGAGGCGTACCAGAAGGGGCGCGTGTCGCTCGACGCGGCCATCGGGCGCATTCTCGCGTGTGCTGGGATCGACATGCCGCCCCGCATGGTGGGCACTATTGTGGATGGCGCGGCAGTGGCCGCCATCTCCGAGGGCTACGATGTGCGCGAGTTTGCCACGGAGCTGCTGCGCGAGGCGCTTGAGGCCTACGCGAAGCTCTCGCGCTGCTAACGAGATGCCTTCTGTGCGAGTGGGTGCTTCGCGTTTCGTCTACGGCAATCTCTTTTCTGAATAGTGCGCGATAAGGGCGTGATGGCGCGCGCGGTTGGGCGTGCGATAAGGATACGCCGGCGCGCGCGGGAGGTGGCGCGCGCGGAAAGCGCGCGGTCGGGTGCGCGATAGCATGCGCGGGAGGCGGCGCGCGCGGAGGCGATATGCGGCAGTGCTTGCGCGGCGGCGTGCGGAAGGCGGCGTGCGGTGCGCGCGTGACGACGACATGTGGCGGCGCGCGGTAGGCGGCAATGCTGGGCCAACGCTTTAGCGACGGGAGGGTGAACGCCCTCCCGTCGTCGTTTTCGCTCCTTTCTCCTTTGATAGAACGTTCGAGGATAACGAAAACCGTGCAGATGCGTTCTCAAGCGGATCGAAAGAGGACGTCTCGCACCGAACGTTCGGAAAGGAGTGAGGGGTATGAGCGAACTCCGTCAACAGGCGGCGCCCGCATCCCCGGCATCGACGTCCGCTGTCGTGCCCGCATCGGCGTCTGCGGTCGATTCCGGCCCCGTCGGCAAGATGGGAAGGCCGTCGTTCAAGCGCACGCTGACGTTCTTCGGGTTCTTCGCCATCACCGCGTCCATGGTCATGACGGTGTACGAGTACCCGTCGTTTGCCTCGTCCGGGTTCCACTTGGTGTTCTTCCTCATCATCGGCGGTATCTTGTGGTTTCTGCCCGTGGCGCTGTGCGCGGCCGAGATGGCGACGGTGAAGGGATGGGAATCTGGCGGCATCTTCGCCTGGGTGGGCAACACGCTGGGAAGGCGCTGGGGCTTCGCGGCGCTGTTCTTTCAGTGGTTCCAGATCACCGTAGGGTTCGTGACCATGGCGTTTTTCATCTTGGCCGCGTTCGCCTACGTGGTGGGATGGGATGCGCTGTACAAAGACCCGCTCGTCATGTTCTTCGGCGTGGCGGCCATCGTGTGGTTGCTCACGCTCACGCAGCTGGGCGGCACGAAGTACACGGCGCGCATTTCGAAGGTGGGTTTCGTGGGCGGCATCATCGTGCCGGTCCTCGTGCTGCTGGCGGGCCTTCTGATCTACTTCGCCACGGGCGGCATGTCGCAGATCGCCATCTCGCCGGCTGCGTTCGTGCCGGATTTCAGCAAGGCAGACACGCTCGTGATCTTCGCGTCGTTCATTCTGGCGTATATGGGCGTTGAGGCGTCTGCGTCGCATGTGAACGAGTTGAAGAACCCCAACCGCAACTATCCGCTGGCCATGATCATCTTGGCCGTGCTCACCATCGCGCTCGATGCGCTGGGCGGTTTGGCCGTGGCGACGACGCTGCCTGCGAGCGTGCTGGACGGCAACCTGTCGTTCGGCGTGATCGAAGCGTTCCGCGCCATTTACGTGGAGCATATCGGGCCGGCGTTCAGCTGGATCGTGTTCGCGGTGGCTCTGCTTTTGGCGCTGGGCGTGTTGGCTGAGATATCCGCGTGGATCGTCGGCCCGTCGCGTGCGCTTCTGGACACGGCGCACGACGGCATCCTGCCGCCGTCGTTCAAGAAGGTGAACAAGCACGGCGTGTCGGTGAGGACCGTCGTGGTGCAGGCCGCCATCGTCACCATGTGGGACGCGGTGCTGTGCGGCTCCATCGCGCTGTCCGGCGGGTCGAGCTCGTCGGTGGGCTATCTGACGGCCATCGGCCTGACGGTGGTCATCTACCTGGTGGGCTACGTGCTGTTCTTCTTGGGCTACTTCGTGCTGGTGCTGAGGAAGAAGAGTCTGCCGCGGTCGTTCCAGCTGCCGGGCGGCACGCCGTTCAAAGTGATTGTGGCGGGCGTGGGCCTGGTCATGACGCTGGCGACGCTGGTGATCTCGTTCTTCCCGTCATCGAATCTGACGGCGCAGGCGAACCAGGTGTACCAGATCACGTTGTTCGTGGCGTTCGCGGTGTCGGTGGCGCTGCCGTTCGTCATCTACTCGCAGCGGCACCGTTGGGCGCCGAAGCGGGGGCTGGAGGCGATGCGGGCCGCTGCGGAGGCGCGGGTTGTGGACGCGGCGAGCGGAGCGGCGATGCGCGGCGGCGCGGGCGCGGGTGCGGCGGGCGTGCGCGCGAACGCGGAGGCTCCGGGCACGACGGCGGGCGTACGCGCTGGTGTGGCGCCGGGCGCGGCAGACGTACGCGCTGGTGTGGCAGTGCCGAGCGCCGGCCAGGGGAGCGGCAAGATCAACAAGCGCACCCGTGCGAAGGAGAATTTAAGCTCCGATCTGCGGAAATCCGCGCCGAGAGCCAGTGCGCCGCGCGCTTCGGGAGCGAGCGGCATGACAGCCGACACCGGTGTGGGCGGCAGCGTCGCGCGCACGATCTCTGCAGCGGTGGTGAGCGTGACGAGCCGTCCGGCAAGCCCCTTCTCCGTCGATGCGCGCGAGACGTCGGCCACGGTGGAGGAGGTGCGCGGCCCCTCACGCGATAGTCGCGATAAGGACGCGGACGCGCAGAACCGAAGCGCCGAGGCGGCTGCTTCAGCGGGCGGCGAAGCGCGGGAGGCGCGTGTTGCGCAAACTGGGCGTCATGCGCAGACCGAGCGCGATGCGGGCGCTGCGGACGACGCGCATGAAGCGCATGAAGCGCATGACGCGCACGTCTCGCATGCCTCGCAGGCTGGACGGCATGCGCAGGTCGGACGCGATGCGGGCGTCGCAGGCTGGCGCGACGGCGGGCGAGCCGAGCACGACGCGGATGCTGCCGCATACGGCTCATGCGATGCGGGCGCTGCGAATCGGCGCGACGACGGGCACGATGGCCGTCCTACGCCGTAGCGAGATGCTTCGACGCACGCTTCTTTCGCCCGAAGCGGATGCCGCGCCAAGCTCATGCGCGCGGTACGACGCCGCCGTGCGGGCGGTATGACATTCGACGTTCGAGCGCGTCTGCCGCCCGCCGGACGACCCCATGCGGGCCGTTCGGCGGGCGAGCCGAAGTTCGCGTTCGCCTGATTTCCGAAAGCAACCTACAGGAGGTTTCCGATGAAAGAACGCACATCCACCAGCGCAGTCCTCGATGCGATGGACGAGGAGACGAAATACCTCACGCCCATCTTCGGCAGCGAGGCGTCCGATGCGCAGATGCCGCGCACGCAGATGAACGACGAGCCTGTCGAGCCGCGCATCGCCTACGAGATGATCAAGGAGTATTTGTCCATCGAGGGCAACGCCACGCAGAACCTTACCACGTTCTGCCAAACCTACATGGAGCCCATGGCCACGAGGATCATGTCCGAGGTTATGGAGAAGAACGCCATCGACAAGGACGAGTACCCCATGACGGCCGACCTCGAGAACCGCTGCGTCGCCATGATCGCCGACCTGTGGCATGCGGATCCCGACGAGGAGCCCATGGGCACGTCCACCGTCGGCTCGTCCGAGGCGTGCATGCTGGGCGGCCTCGGGATGCTGTTCCGCTGGAAGAAGCTGGCGAAGGACGCGGGCGTGGACATCTACACGTCGCAGCGCCCGAACCTCGTTATCTCGTCCGGCTACCAGGTGTGCTGGGAGAAGTTCTGCCGCTACTGGGACATCGAGATGCGCCTTGTGCCGCTTGAGAAAGACCATCTGTCCCTGAACATGGACACGGTCATGGACTACGTGGACGACCACACCATCGGCATCACGGCCATCCTCGGCATCACCTACACCGGCAAGTACGACGATGTGAAGAAGCTCGACGAGTTGGTGGAGGCGTACAATCAGGAGCATCCGAAGCTGCCCATCCGCATCCATGTGGACGGGGCCTCGGGCTCTATGGTGGCTCCGTTCGTCGACCCCGATCTCGAGTGGGACTTCCGCTTGAAGAACGTCTGGTCCATCAACACGTCAGGCCACAAGTACGGGCTCGTGTATCCCGGCATCGGCTGGGTTATCTGGCGCGGCAAGGAGGCGTTGCCCGAGGACCTCATCTTCTGGGTGAGCTACCTAGGCGGCGAGGAGGCCACTATGGCCATCAACTTCTCGCGCAGCGCGTCGCAAATCGTGGGGCAGTACTACGTGCTCATGCGCAATGGATTCGAGGGATTCCGCGAGATCCACCTGCGCACGCTCGACGTGGCGCGCTACCTGGCCGAAGAGCTTAAGGGCATGGGCATCTTCGACATCTACGAGGATGCGTCCAACATCCCCATCGTGTGCTGGGGCTTGAAGGACGATGCCAACGTGGAATGGTCGCTATACGACCTGTCCGACCGTCTGCGCATGAGCGGCTGGCTCGTGCCCGCGTATCCGATGCCCGCCAACTTGCAGGACGTGGTGGTGCAGCGCGTTGTGGCGCGGCAGGATTTCTCCATGCAGCTTGCCATCAAGCTGGTGGAGGATGTGAAGAAAGAGATCGACACCTTGAGCAAAGCCCGTTTCGTGACGGGCAACACGCAAGGGGTCATCAACACCGGGTTCAACCATGGTGGCCGCTCGGCTGTCGATAAGGGTGACGAGGTGCAAACCCAGGCCAAGACCGCGCAAAAGTAGCGCGGCTTCGGAGCGCGGTATCGTTTTCGAGCGCCCCGGCTTGCCGGGGCGCTCGTATGCGAAGCGGCAAAGGGCGACGAGGCATTTCCCGTTCGCAGAGGCGCGCAGAGGAGCTCCTTTGATAGCTTCGACGCGCGTTTTACGACGTTTGCGCCCACATGTCGACGGTTTGCCTCGCGACGATCTGCAAGCTTTGCGCCGCGCCATCTCCTTTACCGCTGCGTGAGGTCGATCTCCGCGTCGGAGCGCGGATAGGTGCAGCACAAGTGAACGCGCCCCTGCGCTTGGTCTGCCGCCCGCCGTCCATCTCCATCGGCTTCCTGCGCGGCTTCGATATGCACCTCGCCGGCGATCAGGCGGGCGCGGCAGCATCCGCAGGAGCCGCTGCGGCACAGGGCATCGAACGCGATGCCGTCCCGTTCGACCGCAACAAGCAGGCTTTCGTCTTCGCGGCACGGCATGGTGCGCACGTCGTGCTTGACGCGCACGGTGAGCAGGTGGGTGCGCGGCTCCTCGTTTCCGCGTGCGACGGTCGTGAAGGTTTCCCGGCGCACGCGCCGCCGGGGAACCCCCGCCGCGAGCAGATCCGCTTCGAGCGCGCTCCCCATAGCGTTCGGGCCGCAGATGAAGAAGGACGAGCCCGCAAGGTCGCAAACCTCCGACAGCATGGCGGCGCTCACGCGGCCCGAGCGGAAGCCCTCCTTCTCCTCGCGCGTGAGGGTGTGAACGATGCGCACGCGTCCGTTTGAGCGCTCGGCCAAATGCTCCAGCTCGTCGTGGAAAAGCGCGTCGGAGCAGGTGCGGTTTGAGCACACGATGGTCAGCTGAAACTCCTCGATGCCCCCTGCCACGGCATGTGCGAGCGACAGGAACGGAGTGATGCCGATGCCTCCCGCAATGCACACGATGTGGCGCTCGTCGCGAATGCTCGAAGGGCACAGGTGTCCTGCGGGCGCGCTTGCGTCGACGGCGGTTCCCACGGAGAACGTGTCGAACACGTGCTTCGACACGAAGCCGTCGTCCTCGCGCTTGACCGCTATCTGGTAGAAGGGTTGCCCGTCTGCAGGATCGTCGGCCTGCTCGCCGCCCGCGATGGCCGCTTGCGGCGCCGAGCAGAGGGAGTACGCGCGGTTCGTTTCGCTCCCGCCGATGGAAAGGCGCAGCGAGAGGTACTGCCCAGCGCGAAACGGCGCCAACGCGTGCGTGCCCCGTTCGCGGTCGGGGACGAGCGTGAAGCGCCGCACGGCGGGGGAGATGTCCTCCACGTTGGCGACCTTGAGGTGTTGCACCGGGGGATGCGCTGCTTGCGCAAGCGTGTTCACGGGGTACGCTTCGAGGTGCGGCAGCGCCTCGTCGGACGCTGCCTCGATCGCCGCGTTTCGCTGGGGCACGAGGCGGGTGAAGGTGAGCAGATCCATCCATCCGAATGGTTTGATATGGAATCCCATCGTTTACGCCTCCTGTCCGCGCAAGTACGGAATCATGATGTTCGCCGCGATGTTGCCCATAGTGTACGCCGAGTTGAAACCCGACGACCATTCGGTGTGACCGCCGGTGAAGCGCAGCCCGCGGATGCCCTTGCCTTCGTACATGGTGCGCAGACGCGGCAGCATGTTGTCCCAATCGGCGGTGAGGTAGCCGTAGATGGCGCCTTGCGGCGTGCCGAGGTAGCGGGCGAATGTTGGGGGCGCGGCGGTTTCGATCTCCTCGATGTGCCCGGCAAGGGAGATGCCGGTGGTCTTCTCGTAGTCGGCGATGAAGCGCGCGGCCACCTCCTCTTTGACGTGCGCGTAGTTGTGCGCCGAGACGCCGTTCCAAGCCTCGGGCTGGTAGAGCGAGGTGCCGTACACGATGCTTGTGCCCTTGGGCGAGCATTCGGGAACGACGATGTTGAGGCAGTTGAAGATGGAAAGATCGTTCTCCTCAAGGGATGAAAGCTTCTTGAAGTCGGCTGCGGAATCGCCCGTGTGGGAGATGAACACGGAGTAGTCCTCGATGCCAAGCTCTTCGGCTGTGGCATCGAGCCCCAGGTAAACGACGAAGCCGCTCACCGCAAGGCGGCGGGCGTTGGCCTTCTTCCGCTCCCACGAGGGAACGTCCGCGTCGTCGATGAGGTTGCCGTAGACGGCGTGCGGCATGGCGTTCGAGATGATCGCTTTGCAGGAGATGTCCTCGCCGTCCACGCGCGCGCCGCACACGGCGCCGTTTTTCACATGTATCTTCTCAACCGGGGTGCTCAGCCACACTTCGCCTCCCAGCTCTCGGATGCGGTCGGTTAGGGCAAGGGATATCTCGTGCGAGCGCGTGGCGGGGATGTACGCGCCCGGGTCGAGGTACATGCGCACCATGATGGCGTAGTGCAGAAACGCCAAGCGGTCGCACGGCGTGCCGAGGTAGCTCCAATAGGTGGAGAGGATGCTTTGCGCGCGCCGCGGCATGCCGATGGCATCCAGCACGCGGGTGGTGGAGTAGGGGGCGAAGCGCAGGAAGCGCCCGTGCTCCTTTTTCATGACGGCATCGTCGGGGCGACCGAGCATCTTGTTCGAATAGTCGAGGGCCGCTGCGGTGTCGTCCATAAGCTCGTAAAAGGTCCGCATGCTTTTGCGCGAACCGGGGCAGGCCTCCTCCATAGCGTCGGCGAACGCTTCGCGCCCGAAGGGCATGCGCACGTCGTAGCCGAGTTCGCCCGGAGCGGTGGAGATGGCGCGGAACGCGTCGGGCACGGCGCGCCAGTCGATGCGCTCAGCCACGCCGAGGTCGTTGAAGATGTCCCAGAGGAAGGTGCCGGGGTTCGCCGTCGATCCGAGGTCGCACAGCTCGTGCAAAGCGGTTTCAAATTCGAAGCGCCCCCGCTTGAAGCTGCTGGCGCATCCTCCGGGGGCGTCGTTCTGTTCGGCCAAGAGCACCTTGAAGCCAAGTTGGGAGAGGCGCGCGGCTGCCACGAGGCCGCCGTTTCCGGCGCCGATCACAATCGCGTCGTACTGCATGAGAGCTCCTTACGTGTGAAATGGGGTTCATGCGATAACCTTATTATAGGGCATTCGCCCGACGCGAAAGAAGCGGGACGCGGGCGGTACGTTCGCGTCCCGTCGGAGAGTCGGTGGCAGGGGCGGGCTGTCGGCGGGCGGTGTGCGGGCGCTTGGGCGTGGCGGCGCGGGTGGGGATGCGACGGCGGCAACGCGTACTGGCGACGGGGGTGCGCCTTGCGGGAAGGGCAGGGTGCTGGCTTCGGTGGTGCCGCAGCTCGCTGGTGCGGGGCGGTGTGCGCTGGGGCGGAAGTGGGACGCGCCGGGCAAGGTGGGACGCGTTGGGGCGGGGTGCGCGTGCGCGGGAGTGGGACGCGTTGGGGCAGGGCTCTTAAAGAAAGAACATGGCATAGAGATAGCCGAACACGCCGCCTACCGCTGCGGCGATCACGGTGATCGCAACGATTTTCGCCACGCGATGCTGACGGGCGCGACGGCTTTTCCGGTTGCTGCGGTCGATGGGCTCGCCCTTCTTGAACGCGAGGATTTCCTGGTATGTCACCAGGTCGTGCTCTTTCTTGATGCGTTCGCATTTCATGATGAGCGCCATGCCGGTGCCCCACAGCAAAAGCCAGATGATGACAGAGGGCGCAATATCCCAATTCCAGAGCGTGAGCCCCGCAATGAAAAGGGCGCATCCGAGTATCGCCAACCCCAGGCCTCCCCACGAGAGTTGCACCATCTTCTTGTAGTCGTTCTCAACGCAGTTCTTCATGGTTTCCACGTCTCCTTTGATCAGCTCGTCCACGGTCGTGTCGAAAAGAACGCTCAGGAGCAGTAGGCTTTCCACATCGGGATAGGTCTTGTCAGTCTCCCAGTTGGACACCGTCTGGCGCGTCACGTAGATGCGCTGTGCGAGATCTTCCTGCGACATGCCGCGCGCCGTCCGGTACTCCTTGATGTGTTTGCCAAGCTCCACGTCGTTCCTTTCGCTGATCCAAGGTTGCCATGACGGGTGCCACTTTACCATCAAAAGGCTTTGGCGCAGGGGCTCCTTCGCGGAAATCGCTTTGTCAAATGTGTTTGACAAAGCGGTGAACAGGGGATATGTGGGGATGAGGCTGCGGGTGAAGGGAGGCGAAGAGATGTTGGGGAGGCGAGGCGAGCGATGGGCGGGTTTTTGGGGGTGGCAGGGAGGGGCGGGAGATCAGGGACGAGCGAGCGAGCGGAGATAATGCCGCATTCCCATGCTCTTGCGACAGTGGAGGGCGAGGCGGGGGGAGGGAGACAGCGTCCCCGTCCTTTTGTCACTTTTGCCACGCTTGCAATCGGGCTTATAGCTACTGCAATGGACAACCGAGAAGCCGAAGGGGCCACGCAATCGACGAACTGCCCCGGTGCACGTTGCTCACCGCGCTTTCATCGTCCCGGTGCGCGTACCTTTTTCCGAGACACCTGCAGCGCACGTCGCGCGCCGCCCGTGCGGAATTATTCCCGATTTTTGGCCACGAAACCGCGCTCTGGCACGCGACCCGCCCCTTCTCGACGCGGGAAGGGGCTCGCGTTTGAGAAAAGCCCAGGTCGGCTGATCCGGTTCGCGCCGAAAGCGCTTCGGAACGCCGCAGGGCGAACCCGTTTTGTGCCAGAACTCGGTTTGCTGGCCAGAAACTGCGGATTTTCGCGCACGCGAAGCTCCCGATGGGGGTGCGGACGTTTTTCCGGACGGCCTAGGCGGCCAGCCCCAGCCGCCTCCTGCGGCCGGCTATCGTATCGTACACCTTGCGCCCTCCCTCGTCGAACGCCTTCAGCCTCCCCTCCCGGTACC
>NZ_PPEL01000078.1 GCF_002899695.1 Rubneribacter badeniensis | reverse complement strand
CCCCACTCCCCCTCCCCCTCCGCGCACGTTCACACGAGCAACACGTAAAACACGAGGCGCGCCGCGAAGATGGCAGCCAGCACGGCCACGTTGCCGCCCACGAGCAGCGGCACGGCAGAACGCGCGCCCACCGGCCGCACGCCCCTGCGATCGCGCACGGGCACCGCCGCAGCCGCGCCAGCGGTGCGCCCGAGCGAGGCCGTGCGATCAGGCGAGAACGTCGTGCGCAGGCACGCCAGCATGACGACGAACCCCACGATGGAGATCGCCAGATACACCCACGACCCCGACACAGCCTCGGCACCCGAAGCAAGCACGGCGGCCACCGACTGCGCGTACAGCATCTGCGACGCGATGCCGAAAATAGCCGTCACCACGCCGATGAACGCCGCGATCACCGACGCCGACGCGAAGCGTGTGCCCCGCGCCTCAGCCAGCCCGCCGCCAAGCGCCACCACCAGCACGCCGAGCGGCACGCCGCCCGCTGCGCAGAGCCCCATCAGCCCGATGGCCGCAAGCAACGAGCCCCACGACAAGGCGGCCGACCCCGCAAACGGCATGCCGATGGCGAACGACAGCACGAGCGCCCCCACCCCCACTGCAGTGGCGAACACGCTGCGCGCTCGATAGTCCAGATTCCCCGTCAGAGCGATGATCCAATACACCACCGCAAGAGACGCGAACGCCAAACCTGCCAGCGAAACAGCCGGCCCCATCGCAAGGCCGCCAACCCCGAAGTCCCGCAACGCACCCGACATCCCCTGCGAAACGAGGGAAGGCCAAAGGGCCGCGACAAAGCCCGCAGCGAAAATGCCGAGGGGCAGAAGCGTCCAACGGTCGATGCGCCCAAGGCGCTTGCTCGAAAAGCGCGTCGTCAGAAACGCGATGGCCAGCCCGATGAACGCGCCCGACGCCATGGGCGCAAGCGTGGTGAACAGCACCATAGGCAGCTGCAAGAAAGCAAGGTTCATGGTCGCACCTCCTCACGGGCCCACCTGCGCGCAAAGGGCCCGATCGCCGTTTTCGATGGCCCTCCATCCTACGGAGCCGCGCCTTCGTCCGCGCCGTGCGCCCGCATCGTTCGGCAACCCGTATCCCCGCCGCAGCCGCCCCGTCACGTCCGGTCGCCTCGATAGCGCGGTCCCGCAGACCGAAAAGAGCCGCACGCCACCACAGCAACGTCGCCCGCCATCAAAACGCACCTTTCCCCCGAACCGTCCGACCCCGCTCTGAAAACGCAAGCCTCCGGCGTGCGCCCGCTCGGCAAAGTCTGGTATGCTAGCCCGTGCGCCTGCATGAGCCGATCACGAAGGAAAGGGAGCGCATGCGGCTTCGTAGCATCGTCCGCATATTCACACCCAGCATCACGACGCTCGGCTACGCGCTGTTCTTGGCCATCAACGCCGCCGGGGTGTGGGGCGGCGTGTTTCCGTTCCTTCCTTTGGAGTTCCAAACGCCGCAGATCGTGTTTTGGTTCTTCTTCGCGCAATCCGTCGTGTTCTCGGCAAGCTACTTCGCCAGCATGATCGGCGGGTACTTCATGCCCGGGCCTACGCGCACGTTCATCGTGCGGCTGGCCACCGTCCCCTACCTGCTGGGATGGTGCTGCCTGATCGGGGCCATCTACCTGAGCGAATGGTCGCTTCCGCTCGTGGTGGCGGGCGGCGCGCTTCTGGGGCTGGGATCGGCGGGGTTCTACATGCTGTGGCAGCGGTTGTTCGCCAGCCAAGACGCCGACAGCGGCAACCGCGAGCTCATCTTGGGAACCGCGTGGGCCGCGCTGCTTTACTTCTCGCTCTACCTCATCCCCCAGGCGGTGACGGCGTTTCTCATCCCGCTCGTGTTCCTGCCGCTGTTCGGCCTGACCATTGCGCTGAAAAGCCGCACGATCGACCGCGACCAGGCCATGTTCCAAGACGTCCCGCGCGAGCATCCCCGCGTATACCGCCGCGTGGCGCGCGACTACTGGCGCAGCGCGCTGTGCGTGGGCGCGCTCGGGTTCTGCACGGGCATCATGCGCTCGCTCGCCATCGGCGAGCCGGCGGTCGGATCGCTCGTGAACGCGCTGTCGATGGGAGGCATGTGCGCCGCCGCCATCGCCCTGCTCGCGCTGTGGCAGTTCAAGAACCTGCGCCTCAACGTGGTGGGGGCGTACCGCGTGTTCTTCCCCATCGTGATCACGGGGTTCTTGGTGCTGCCGTTTCTGCCCGAGGGGTACGTCCGATGGCTCGCCGCCGTCCTGTACGCCGTGTACAGCGTGGCCATCATGCTCATGATGATCCAATGCGCGCAAGCCTCGCGCGACCGCGGCATCAACCCCGTGTTCATCTACGGGTTCTTCGGCGGCATCGTGTACGCGCTGCACGACGTGGGGTTCATCGGCGGAACGTTCGCCGAGCAGATCATGGTGATGGGAGTCGCGCCGCTTGCCGTGGTGGCCCTTGTGGCGGTGTATCTGCTCGGGCTCATGTACTTCATCGGGCAGGGCGGGTTCGTGCGCATCTTCAAGCTCGATGCCGACAGCGCCGACGCCGCGGCCAGCATCGAGCTTGTGGCGCTGCGAGCCTCGCGCGCCTCCGAGCGCAGATCCGAGGGAAGACGCGCCGCCGCAGACACGGACCTGGGCGCAAAAGCGGATGGCGAAGAGGGGTCGCAGCCCCATTCGGAGCGGAGACAAGGCGCAGGGACCGATGCGTATGAGCAGACAGCGCAGGGAACGGAAGCGGCGAGCGCGAGCGCGCGGGCGCAGCGCGCGCGGCGGGCGCGTCCTGACGAGCGCGTCTACCAAGACCGCATCTCCAAGCAGGCCGCCGCCCTGCAGAGGCGCTACCGCCTGAGCGCGCGCGAAGCCGAGGTGATGGAGCTCATCGCGCGCGGCAACACCGTGGCGCGCATCGCCGAAGACCTCGTGGTGTCCGAGAACACCATCCGCACGCACTCGAAGCGCATCTATGCGAAACTCGATATCCATAAGAAGCAGGAGCTTCTTGACCTCATCGAATCGTTCGATCCGAGCGAATTGGAGGACTGACGGACATGGACAACGGACGGGACGGCGCGCCGCTCGAGCAGCGCCTTTGCGCTCGCGGCGTCGACTATCACGACGCCATGCGGCGCTTCGACGGGAACGAGGCGCTCTACCGTCGGCTGGCGGGAAAGTTCGCGGACGATCCGCACTTCCCCGCGCTCGAACGCGCGCTGGCAGCCGACGACACGGAAACGGCACTGCGCGAGGCGCACTCTCTCAAAGGGGTGGCCGGCAACCTGTCGTTTCGCGCCCTGTACGCGCACGCCTGCGCCATCACCGACGCGTTGCGCGCGGGCGACGCGGACGCCGCGCGCGCCCGCATGCCGCAAGCCCGCGCCGCCTACGACGACGCGCTGTCCGCAGCGCGCGAGCTTGCGCCCGCCTAGCCCTCGGTGACGTCGCCCGACTGGTCGAGGCTGATAGGATCGCCCACGAACGTCGAGGGCACGCGAAGCAGCGTCTTGAAGAAGTCCTTGGTGCGCGCGGGAATCTCGCGCACGTCGTATTGGAGTTGGTGAGCGTACTCGCGGTAATCGCTCGGCACGCCGACGGCCTCCAGGCCCAGGCCGCTTGCCGCATAAAGCGCCCGGTACAGATGGTAGGTCTGCGTGGCCACGACGATGCGCTCGGCGCCGAACACGTGCTTGGCGCGGTACATGCTCTCGTAAGTGGAGAAGCCCGCATGGTCGCAGAACACGTCCTCGCTGGGAACGCCCTGGGCCACCGCGTAGTCCTTCATGGCCTTCACCTCGTTGTACGACACGGTGCTGTTGTCGCCGCTCATGATGATCTTCGGCGCTGCGCCCGCGAAGTACAGCGCGATGCCGTCGTCGAGGCGGTCTTGCAGGATGCCCGACGGCGTGCCGTCCGCGTACACCGACGCGCCCAGCACCACGATGGCGTCCGCGCCGAACGATGCGGCGGCCTCGGCGCTCACGATGCGGTCCTTCGTGGCGAGCACCGTGACCGCGTTCGTCGCCGCGACCACTGCCGCCACCGCCAGCACGCATCCCAGCAGCACACCCAGCATCGTCCTCAACCATCCATGTTTCTTCGCCTTCGCCATAGGGGTCGATGATAGCAAAGCGGCGCCCCCTTCGCCGCGCGCTGCCGCGCTTCGTCACCGAAACTCAAAGGGGACTCCACACGACCTGCGCGCTGGGAGGTGCGGGCAAGCAGGGCGCGCGATCCCGGCAGGGCGAACGCGCCACGACGCAGCTGCGCGCAGCCGCCCCGGCGTCGCTGTCGCCCCGTCGCGCAGCCGCCCTCCTCGGCGTCGCTGTCGCCCGAAAGACTGCCCCTCCGACACCACTGTCGCCCGAAAGGCACGGTTTTGGGCGAAAAACCGTGCCTTTCGGGCGACAGTGGTGTCGGAGGCAGCAGCCACACACTCTCCTACGGCGCGAGCGTGCCGAGCGGCGCCACAATCACGCCGTCCTCGCGTCGATACGCATACGGCGTGCCGGTGACCACCATGAGGAACGATGGCGAACCCATCTTTTCCTCGTCGATGTCGTCACGAATAGACAGCAGCGATCTCGCACCTTCGTCTATGTGCTCTTGCGAGAACAGCTTCGCCTCCACAAGCGCGTACCTGCCGTCGCGGAGATGCAGTACGGCATCCGCTTCTTGCCCACGCTTGTTTCGATAGTGGTACACATCACCGCGCAAACGCTGGGCATATACCCGCAAATCCCTCACACACAACGACTCAAAGAGAAGCCCGTAAGTCCTCAAATCGTTCATCAGGTCGTTCGGGCCAAGCCCCAGGGAGGCAGCCGCTATAGAAGGATCCACGAAATGCCGGGTATCGGACGTTCGAATAGCCGTTTTCGACCGCAGATTCGGGTGCCAAGAAGGAAGATTTTCTATGACGAACAATTTCTCCATGACGTCAACGTAAGACGAAATGGTGTCCTCGCTGAGCGAATCTGTCTCGTTGGCCAGCATATCGGCCCTGATGGTAGTGTAGGTTGCCCCTGTAGCCGAATGCCGTGCGTAAGAGCGCAGAAACCTGGAAACGCGCTCTCTGCTTCTGCGTACGCCATCGATTTTCGAGAAGTCCGTGCTGACAAGATCATCGTAATAGTCGACAGCCTGCGCAAGCGCGACCGACTCCCTGCAGCCTATCGCCTTGGGCCATCCACCTCGGCACAAAGCAAAAGCCAGATCCTCCAGCGAAAGCGAAGTTTCTCCGAACACCTCATGATCGCCGTCGAAAAGAGCCGCAAGCGACACCTCTCCACTTGACTCTCCTGACTCAAATAACGTCATCGGCCGCATGCGCATCCTGGTAATACGACCTGTGCCCGAATGCGCTATCTCATCGGTGGCGGGAGGCGTTACCGATCCTGTAAGAATGAACTGACCGAACTCGTCTCGCTGGTCAACCTCGAAACGCACAGCGTCCCAAATAGAGGGAACAACCTGCCACTCATCTATAAGCTTGGGAGCATCCCCTTGCAGAAAACGCTTTGGAGACGCTTTGGCAAGCATCATGTTCTGCTCCCTGGTTGAGGGATCCTGCAGATACACCGCACTCCTCGCAGCCCGAGTCGCCGTAGTTGACTTCCCGCACCATTTAGGGCCTTCTATGAGCACAGCCCCTTTTGCTTCGAGTTTCGATCGGAGCACTTCATCGGCAACGCGCGGATAGTATTTTCTCACCGACGTCCTTCCCTGCGAAAATTGGTATGACCTTGCGAAATTGTACAGCAGAATGAGTTTTTCGGCGAGTTGGCACGAATTTGTTCGGCGAGTTGGCATGATTCTGTTCGGCGGGCTGGCATGATCAAACATGATCGAACACGATGAGCCGCGACAGGCGTACACCATGACGCACGAGCCGGCTGTGCATTACGCAATGGGCAATTTACGCATCGACCCAAACGCCAAAGCGTTCGACACCGCAGCACAACCGTTCTCGGCCTGTTCTCAACCGGCAAGATGGCCGGACGCAGATGAGCGCGAATCAGCCAGGCTTCACCCCCCCCCCCATGACCAGTATCTGCGCATTCGACCGCATTGTTGGCGACAATGCGGTCGAATGCGCCGGATGGCGTTTCACACGCCCCTTGCCTTGGCGGGCCCCTCGGATGCGCTCGAGGGGCCCACCGCCATTCTGAGAGTGAGAAAATGGACGCAACGGAGGAGATGGAAAAGGGTCGCTCGATTGGGCTCGAAACACCTCCGGATGGTCAAACCCCCAATGGCGAATAATCACCGAAATCAGAAACTCGGCAGTAGCAACAATGCGCAAAGAGACACTTCGAAAAAACGCGACCTGGGCTTTCTTCTTGAGCGAAATCCCGCATTGCGGCCCTGCGCGCCGCGTCGCCTTCCGATTTCGGTGATTATTTGCCATTCGGAGCCCTCGCCGATGCACTTTGCGGCGAACGTTCGCAGAACCGAGCATCCCGACCCACCCGTCCACGACCTCCCGGACGATCCGCATCGCGCCACCGACACTTCGAAGCCATCGACATCGTCAGTCCGCTACCATGCTGCTTCAACAGCTTACAGATCGGTCGGAAGGCAGCATCATGAACGAAAAATTCCTCACGATGAACGAAATCGAACGTCTGATGGCATCGTCCCTCGACGGCGCGCAAATGAAGCGGCTCCATGTCGTGCTCAGCCATTGCCTCATCGACGAAAGCGACTTCCCTTCCGTTTCCGGCAAGTATTCGAGCAACCAAGGTTTGCTCGAAGCGTTCTTAGGAGCGAAACGGCTCGAAGGCTGCTCGGAGCGATCTCTTCGCTACTACTCATCCACCCTCAAAAAGTTCATCGAGTCGACGGACAAGCCCCTCTCCCACGTTTCGACTGATGACGTGCGGGAATATCTTGCCAACTACCAGGCTCTTGGCAATTTGAGCAATGTCACCGCCGACAATGTGCGGCGCGTCATCTCAAGTTTGTTCTCATGGCTCGAGATCGAGGATCTGATCTACAAAAGCCCCGTGCGGCGCATCAAGAAAATCCGCACCCTCAAGGCCATCAAGCCGGTTATCTCCGATGAGTCTTTAGAAGCGCTGCGCGACAACTGCACGACGTTGCGGGATTTGGCGATGATCGACATGCTGTCTTCAACCGGCGTGCGCGTGGGCGAATTGGTGAAGCTCAACCGGGACGACATAGATTTCGAAGGTCGCGAATGCGTTGTGCGCGGCAAAGGCGGCAAGGAGCGAAAAGTGTACTTCGACGCGCGCACGAAAGTGCACCTCAAAGCGTATCTCGATCAAAGGCAGGATGAGAACGCGGCGCTCTTCGCATCGCTCAATGCGCCATTCAACCGCCTTGAGATCAGCGGCGTCGAAATACGGCTGAGAAAGCTCGGATCAATGGCGCGGCAGCAGAGAATTCATCCCCACAAATTCCGGAGAACACTGGCGACGCGGGCCATCGACAAGGGAATGCCCATCGAACAGGTGCAAGTGCTGCTTGGGCACAGCAAGATCGACACGACGCTCTGCTACGCTATGGTCGATCAGCAGAATGTGAAGCAGTCGCACCACCGATATATAAGCTAGCGCCGACAAACCCGCGTTTAGCGGGGAGCGGGTGAGGCTGGGGGATGCGTTCGACCTGCAAATGGGAAAAACGCCTTCGCGCGACAACTCCTCCTATTGGAATAACGGCGACCACGAATGGGTGTCAATCAAAGACCTAGGCACATACGGTAAGTACGTGGGCTCGACCAAGGAGACGATCAGCGAACTGGGGCGCGCAGAGTCGGGCATTAAGCCTGTTCCGGCAAACACGCTGATCATGAGCTTTAAACTCTCCTTAGGCAAGACTGCCATAACCACAAAGGAGACATACACAAACGAAGCCATCATGGCCTTCCTTGAAAAAGGGAACCATGAAATCAACCTCGACTATATGTGGCACCAATTTCGCTCCAAAGACTGGACCGTAGGCACGAACACGGCCGTCATGGGAAAAACTCTGAACAAAAAGACCCTTGGAGATTCGACTATTCGAATCCCAAGCTTGGCAGAGCAGATTGAAATCGCCGATATTTTAGACAAAGTTTTAAGACAAATTGACGCTACGAACAATCAGGTTTTCCACCTCCAATCCCTGGTCAAATCGCAGTTTGTCGAGATGTTCGGGGATCCAATTAGCAATTCTAGACAGCTTCCCATGATGCGCATCGAAACAATTGCAGATGTTCAAACCGGAGCAACCCCCTTGCGAAGCAATGCCGCATACTACAACGGTCAAATCCCATGGATTAAGACCGGCGAAGTCGCAGCAGGCTTGAAAAAAAAGCCCGAAGAAACGATAACGGAACTCGCCCTAAAGGAAACTAATTGCAAACTTTTCCCCGCTGGCACCATTTTAATAGCCATGTACGGGCAAGGCGATACGCGAGGCAAAGCGGCCATTCTTCGGCAAGCAGCTGCGACCAATCAAGCATGTGCGGCAATCATGCTGAATGACACGTGCAATGCCGAATTTATCCTCACCCAACTCAACCTGCGATATAGGGATCTACGATCACAAAGCCTAGGAGGCAACCAAAAGAATCTAAGCTTAAAAATTATTAAAGCATACGAACTTATTATTCCGGATATTGAACAGCAGCAGGAGTTCGCGGCCTTCGCGGAGCGGGCCGCCAAATTGGAATTTGCCGCTCTGGTACAATACCCGTACAAGTTTTTATTTAATGGAGGATGTTCGCATGATAACCGGCGCGGCAAAGAAAAAGGTCGATGATGTCTGGCAGAAGATGTGGGAGGGCGGCATAACCAACCCCATCGAGGTGATAAGTCAACTCACATACCTCATGTTCATGCGCTCGCTCGACGAGAAGGAATTTAAAATCGAGCGCATCGAAATGCTCACCGAGGAGCCGCAAAGCCACATCTTCCCGCAAACGCCCGAGGGACAGCAAATGCGCTGGAACAGGTTCAAAGACCTCGAGCCCGAAGCCATGCTGAACATCGTCCAAAACGAGGCGTTCCCCTACATCAAAGCGCTCAATGACGGGACGCCCTTCTCCACCTGCATGGAAAGCGCCACGTTTGGCATTCAGAACCCGCGCACGTTGCAAAAAGCCGTCAGCGGCATCGACAACCTCATGCGCGATTTCGATGAGCATATCGGCGATTTGGGCGACTTGTACGAATACATGCTCAGCAAGCTATCCGCTGCCCGTGCCGCCGGCCAATTCCGCACGCCCAAGCACATACGCGACATGATGGTGCGCTTAGTGAAGCCGCAGCCGAGCGAGCTTATCTGCGATCCAGCCATGGGTACAGCGGGCTTCCTCATCAGCGCCGCCGAGTTCTTGCGTAGCGAACACGAGGAAACCATGTCGGAATCGGATTGGGATGCGTTCTCGGGAGAGCGAGGCAGCAAACAGCAGTTCAGCGGCTTCGAGGTGGATCAAACCATGTTGCGCATCAGCACTATGAACATGATGCTGCACTCGGTGAACATGCCCGACATCCGTTATTTGAACTCTATCAGCAAACACAACACCATCCGAAACAAGTACGATCTTATTTTGGCGAACCCCCCATTCAAAGGCAGCGTGGATTCCGAGGACATCGACCCCAGCTTGAAAGCCATTTGCGACTCCAAACAAACCGAATTGCTCTTCGCCGCCCTCTTCCTGCGCATGTTGAAAATCGGAGGGCGCTGCGCCTGCATCGTGCCAAATGGCGTGCTGTTCCGGAGCGATTCCAAAGCCTACACGCAGCTTCGGCGTGAGCTGATCGAAAACCAAAAACTCGAGGCCATCATCTGCATGCCGAGTGGCGTGTTCAAACCCTATTCGCCCGTGAGCACCGCCATTTTGGTATTCACCAAAACTAACGCAGGTGGAACCGACAACGTATGGCTGTACAACATGGAACACGACGGCTTCACGCTCGACGACAAGCGCGACCCCGACGAAACGCGCAACGACATCCCCGACCTTCTTCAACGCTGGAACCATCTCGACGCAGAACGAGATCGCGAGCGCAACCAAAAGAGCTTCTTGGTCCCCAAGCAGGAAATCGCCGATAACGGCTACGATTTCAGCTTCAACAAGTACACCGCCACCGAATACGAGCGTATCGAGTACCCGCCGACCAGCGAAATCCTTGCAGACCTCGCCCGGCTCAACAAGGAGATGTCGGAAGGCCTGCGAGAGTTGGAGCTCATGCTGAAGGGCGATCGAAATGAATAAGCCCGACCAAAACAGCAAACCCGCGTTTAGCGGGGAGCGGATTCCTTTTGCATCCGCATTCAAAGAGGTGTCTCGGGGCGTGGCACGGATAAAGCAGAAAGATTATCTGAATGAGGGCCCGCATCCAATCATAGACCAAGGCCAACTTCTCGTAGGCGGTTATTCCGATAGCGAGGAAGGGCTCTTTACGGACGTACCCGCGATAGTGTTCGGCGATCACACGCGATGCGTAAAATACATCGAGGAGCCGTTCTTCGCGGGCGCAGACGGAGTGAAGATCCTGAAACCCGCCCTCTCCGGCAATGATCGCTACTGGTATCACGCCCTGCGAAGCGTTCGCATCGAAAACCTCGGTTACAGCAGGCATTTCAAGCTGCTCAAGGAAACCAGCTTCCCTGCTCACTCCGCACCTCGCCAAGCAGAAATCTGTGCAGCCCTCGACAAATCACTTGACCTAATCGAACGCCGAAAAAAGACCATTTCCCGCCTCCAATCCCTGGTCAAATCGCAGTTTGTCGAGATGTTCGGGGATCCAATTAGCAATTCTAGACAGCTTCCCATGATGCGCATCGAAACAATTGCAGATGTTCAAACCGGAGCAACCCCCTTGCGAAGCAATGCCGCATACTACAACGGTCAAATCCCATGGATTAAGACCGGCGAAGTCGCAGCAGGCTTGAAAAAAAAGCCCGAAGAAACGATAACGGAACTCGCCCTAAAGGAAACTAATTGCAAACTTTTCCCCGCTGGCACCATTTTAATAGCCATGTACGGGCAAGGCGATACGCGAGGCAAAGCGGCCATTCTTCGGCAAGCAGCTGCGACCAATCAAGCATGTGCGGCAATCATGCTGAATGACACGTGCAATGCCGAATTTATCCTCACCCAACTCAACCTGCGATATAGGGATCTACGATCACAAAGCCTAGGAGGCAACCAAAAGAATCTAAGCTTAAAAATTATTAAAGCATACGAACTTATTATTCCGGATATTGAACAGCAGCAGGAGTTCGCGGCCTTCGCGGAGCGGGCCGCCAAATTGGAATTTGCCGCTCAGCAGCAAATCGAAAAGCTGCAAACGCTTTACGATAGTCTTGCTCAAGAGTATTTTGGGTGAACCATGCCGGGCATCATTGCGCACAGAAACAGGCAATCCGCTCCCGCCAAACCGCCCAGGAGGCCAGCATGACCGAACGGACAGCTCGCGAAATAGACTTCAGCGTCTTTCTGATCCACCGCGTTGCCGAAAGCTGGCGAAAAACCCCCTCGGAAACGTTTCGCCTGCTCGATGATGCGAATATCGTCTCCGAATACATTGTGCCGTTCTACGACGTGCTGCACACCCTTGGCGAGGAACGCCTCGTGAACGACATAACCGAGCTTGCCAAAAAGAGGGGCGTGACCCTATGAGACTTTTCCACGGCTCCAGCATCGTCGTCTCCGAACCGCGCATCGGCTTCTCGCGAGCCAATCTCGATTTCGGCCGAGGGTTCTACGCAACCTCGATACGAACCCAAGCCGAACGCTGGGCCAAACGCAAAGCCTTCTTAGATGGCAGCGACACCGCCATCGTCAGCGAATTCGAACTGGGCGATCTCGCCTCTTTGAAAACGCTGGAATTCAAAGAGCCCGATGCGGACTGGGTCGATTTCGTCTGCCACTGCAGACGCGGCGGATCTCGATACAAGGACTACGATCTCATCACGGGGGGCGTGGCCGACGACAAAGTGTACGAAGCCGTCAGCATGTATTTCAAAGGGCTGTGGGACATGGAGACGACGCTCAACGCGCTGCGCTTCTACGAAGTGAACGACCAGTACTGCTTCGTGACGCAGAAGGCCATCGACGAGACCCTTGCCTTCGTCACATCGTACGAGGTGCGCCCATGAACGTGAACGAGAACACCGTCAAAAGGCTCGGAAGCTTCTTAATCGAGCGACAAGAAGCCGACATCGTCGCCGTCCTCGCAAGGAAAATGAACGCGACGGCAGACGAAGCGCTGCTGACGTACTACGCAAGCGACCTGGCTTTAAAAATCGAGCAGGGGGAGCTGGGCATCCAGTACCTGCCTGCCGAATACCTAGCCGACGAGGTGCTCAAGCGGAAGGGAAACCCTCCGCATTCACCTAAAAAGAACTCCTCTGCCAACCCCGATCGGAAGTGACGCTCCATGAACTTCGGCTTCCTCGCCTCCAAACCCGAGTACGCGCTGTTCTCAGATGCGTGCATCGAAGCAGAGCGCACGTTCACCACCAGTCCCGCCATGTGCGTCGTAGGCTGCCGCAAAGCGCTTGAGTTGGCAGTGAAATGGGTTTATGCAGCCGACGAAACCATGAAGGAGCCTTACCGGGACAACCTGCAATCGCTTTTGCACGAACCGACGTTCCGCTTCGCCGTCAACCGCACGGTTTGGAGCCGGCTTCCCCTTTTGGTGAAGATGGGAAACGCCTCCGTCCACACGAACAAGAAGCTGCTGCCTCAAGATGCCGTGATCACATTGAGAAGCTTGTTCGATTTCGTGCAATGGCTCGATTACTGCTACGGATCGGCTTACGAGCAGCGCACCTTCGACGAACGAAAGATCCCCGCCGTCAAACTTGCCCTCGATGTGAAAGCCATCAAGCAGCGGGAATCGCTCCTTGAGCAGAAAGACGACGAGATTCGAAAGCTGGAGGAAGAGGTTCGCCGCCTCCGGTCGCAATTCGCAACTGCGAAAGCGGAAGCCGCCGACGCCGAGCCGTTCAACCCCGACGAAATCCCCGAAAGCGAAACGCGCAGACGCTATATCGATTTCGATCTTCAATACGCCGGTTGGCCCGAAGACGCCATCGAAACCGAGGTCGAGGTGACCGGCATGCCCAACAGCGAAGGCAAAGGGTACATCGACTACGTCCTCAACGGCAAGAACGGCAAACCCCTTGCGATCGTTGAAGCCAAGCGCACCATGCACGATCCGAAAAAGGGCTTGCAGCAAGCGCGGCTCTACGCGGAATGCCTCGAAGCGCGCTACGGGTACAAACCGTTCATCTTCCTTTCGAACGGCTTCGAAACGTACTTCTGCGACCACGACGCAGCGCCCGAACGGCCCTGCTCCGGCGTCTTCTCCCGCGACGACCTGCAACGCCTGATGAATCGACGCGACAGCACGCTCCCCCTCGAAACCGTGCGCGTGGACGACGAGATAGCAGGACGCTATTACCAGATAGAGGCCATCAAGGCGATCTGCTCCCATTTCGAAGAGGGGCACCGCAAAAGCCTGCTCGTCATGGCGACCGGCACGGGAAAGACCCGCACCGCCGCCGGGCTCGTCGATGTGCTCGCGCGCGCCAATCAGGTGACGAATGCGCTCTTCTTAGCAGATCGTGTCGCTTTGGTGGCCCAGGCGAAGCACTCGTTTCAGGAGTACCTGCCCCACATGAGCCTGTGCAACCTCTGCGAAGCCAAGGACAAGCAGGAAAACAAAGACGCGCGCATCGTGTTCTCCACCTATCCGACCATCCTCAACGCCATCGACAACCTGCAGAACGACGAGGGCGAGCGCTTGTACACGCCAGCGCATTTCGACCTGATCATCGTCGATGAGGCGCATCGCTCCATCTTCAGGAAATACCGCGCCATATTCGACTACTTCGACGCGAAAGTGGTGGGCCTCACCGCCACGCCTAAAGACGAGGTCGATAGGAACACCTACGATTTCTTCGAGGTGGAGCGCGGCGTTCCCACATACGTGTACGAATACCGCACCGCCGTCTACCAGGACCAGTACCTCGTTCCCTATTTCAATATAGAGGTCGGCACCGAATTTTTGGAAAAGGGCATAACCTACGACGACCTGTCGGAGAGCGACCGCGAGCGCTATGACGACGATTGGGAAGAAGCCTACGGAACCAACGCCCCGGAATTCATCCCCTCCTCGCAGTTGAACTCGTGGGTTTTCAACGAGAAAACCGTCGACACAGTGCTGCAAGATCTCATGGAGAACGGCATCAAGGTTCATGGCGGCGAGCGCCTTGGTAAAACGATCATCTTCGCTCAGAGCAAGCTTCATGCGGAATACATCGTGGAGCGCTTCAACAAGCTGTATCCGAAGTTGGCCAAGGGCGGGTTCATCAGGCGCGTCGTGCATGGCGACGACTACGCGCACACCATCATCGATCAGTTCAAGCTCAAAGAGCTTCCCGTGATCACCGTCTCCGTCGACATGATGGACACCGGCATCGACGTTCCCGAGATACTCAACCTGGTGTTCTTCAAGCAGGTTCGCTCGAAGACGAAGTTCTGGCAGATGATCGGTCGGGGCACGCGCCTCTGCCCCGACATCGTGGCCGAAGACCGACTCGATGGCGAGTACGTCGGCAAACAGCGCTTCTTCATATTCGACTACTGCGGCAATTTCGAATTCTTCCGCCAAGGGAAGAACATGGCCGAAGGAGCGAACCCGGAATCGCTTTCGGAGAAGATATTCAAACGCGAAGTGGAGCTGGTGCATGCCCTGCAGCACAGCGCGTTCGCCGACGACGAGCATCAAAAGCGCCGCTCCCGCATGGTGTACGAAGTGGTAAGCCTGACCAAAAGCCTGAAGGAGGAGCCCATCAAGGCTTCGGTCAAGATCAAAATGCACGCCGTAGAGAAGTTCGGCTACGAGTACGCGTTCGCGTCCTTGAGCGACACCGACGTCGGAGAGCTCCAAAACGACGTGGCGCCGCTTGTCCGCATCGACGAGGACGACCAGTTCGCCCTGCGTTTCGACGCTTTGATGTATGGATACATGATTGCGGCGATCCGCGGAGAAAGCACGTCGATGCACCGGCGCAAACTCGTCAATATCGCCGTCGCGCTTGAAGGGAAGGCGACGGTGCCCCAGGTGAAAGAGAAGCTGCCGACGATCCAGCGAGTGAGCGCCGAGGGCGTCTTGGATACGGCGGGCATGATCGAGCTCGACGATCTGCGCTTAGAGTTGCGCGACCTCGTGAAGTTCATCACAGACCAAAACCCGCGCGCCATCGTCACAACCAGCTTGAACGATCCGGTCACGTCGCGGCAAGAAGGGGAATTGCTCGATTTCGGCGAGGAGTTCGCCGACTACAAGCTCAAGGTCAACCGCTACATCAACGAGAACGGCGACAAGCTCATCATCCACAAGCTGCGCAACAACCTGCCCATGACCCAAGTCGAATTCGACGAGCTCGAGCGCATCTTCACCGAAGAGCTGGGCACGAAGAGGGACTATCGAACCGCCTACGAAGACACTCCGTTCGGATTGCTGGTGCGAAAGATCGCCGGACTCGACCACGAAGCCGTCATGGCCGCATTCGCCGACTTCATCAACGACGAGGCCTTGAATCCGCAGCAGATGGCCTTCGTCCGAAAGGTCGTGGAGTTCGTGGAAGAGAATGGCTCGATGGAGCCCTCCGCCCTCGCCAAGGCTCCGTTCGACAGGCCGACCTCGTTCTTCCGGCTGTTCGACGACGGCAGGCAAAAGCGGCTCGTCCAGATCATACGGCAGATACACGCCAACGCGACCGAACCCGCCGCGTAAAGAAGGAGGCTCGCGATCTATCTGATCGCGAGCCTCCTTCATTTCTGAGCGCAGTAGGATCCAGTCGCCGCCGCGCCACTGAGCCGTTACTTGGTACCGTCAAGAATCTTGCGCACTTTTCCGACAGCCTCATAAGCCCGCCGTCCGGTGCGGCTACCCCTCCAGCAGAGTCACGTCCAGATAGCGCCTCGAGCCCCACTCGCTCTCGGCCACGTAC
>NZ_PPEL01000077.1 GCF_002899695.1 Rubneribacter badeniensis | reverse complement strand
TGGTACCGGGAGGGGAGGCTGAAGGCGTTCGACGAGGGAGGGCGCAAGGTGTACGATACGATAGCCGGCCGCAGGAGGCGGCTGGGGCTGGCCGCCTAGGCCGTCCGGAAAAACGTCCGCACCCCCGCAGGGCTTGTTCATTGCCGGATTCGGCTCGAACGTCCAATCGATAAGTCGCCTCTGCTTGTTTGCGCTTTCGGGGTGCGCTATGTGGTCGTGCAGTCTGCGGGAGTGGAAGTGGAGGGTTTAACCGACAGTGGCCACGACAGGCGTCCTCGTTGCTTTTGCGAGGAAAGCTTTCCCCTGGGGTGCCAGAAAGCAGGGTTCGCCGTCCTTCTCGTGCATGATGTCGATGGTGCGCGCTCGACGGTTCGTTCGTATCCACGGTGGCAAAGAGGGCATTGCGATCTGTTGGAGAAACCGCAGATGGTATGTGGCATTCGCTTGGCTTGCGCCTGCAGCCGGGGTACGTTCGCGCTTGCTGCGAGGCTCCCTGCCGTCTCCTGCAATGGGCCGGTGCCCGGGCCTTCTCTTTCCAGCCCATCGACTGTCTCTTTCGGCTGAAGCATGGCTTTGCCTGAAGGGCATCATTTTATGTCGGCACCCGCTCCAACGATAGGCTGGCGGCACTGCTTTAAGTGCGGTGGTGCCTCTAGGCGTCCTTTAAGGTTGATCTGAAGCTTTGCAAATGAAGAGGAGGGGCGCAACGGTCATCGTCTGCCGCGTTCGTCGTCGTTCCCGTATCGCTGCCAGCTGTCACTCCCCAATCGCAGAGTGCTCTCGCAGGACGGCTGCCTTTTCGATGAGGCCTTGCTTTCCCTCCACCTCGAACTTGCGGTAGATGCTGCGCGCATGCCCCTTCACCGTGCTGTGCGAGAGCACGAGCCTCTCTTCGATTGCGGGCAGGCTGTAGCCCTGCACGAGCAGTTCGAACACGTCGGTCTCGCGCCTGGTCAGTCCGAAACGCCCTGCAATCGCGCGATGAAACTCCTCCTGCTCCTCCTTCCACGACGGTTCGCGTTCGGCATCGGGAGAGGTGCCTGTCTCGTGCTCGCCAGGTTTTCTGCGGAACATGAGCAGGGCAACCGAGAGCATGTAGACGATGACGAGCGCAAGCGCCGCAAGCGATAGCGTCCCTGTGCTCACTTGCGCTTTGAGCAGGGCGGCAAGCGGTGCAGCTGCTAGCAGGAGCGCGTTCATGACGGTCCATCCGCTCAAGAACGCGAGCAAGGGGCCTCGTTTGCGGGGCGATCCCAGTTCGAACAGCACAAGCCACATGATGGTGTAGAAAAAGGTCCAACTCGACTCGACGATGGCCACCGCAAGCGATGACATGGGCTCGTCGGACACGGGCAGGAGCGCCACGCCGATGACGGTGAGGAACAGAAGCGGCATGATGATCTGCCGGACGCTGGGCGTGAAGCGCATGCGGGAAAGATAGGCTAGGAGCAATACCATGCCGCCTATGCGCAAAAGCGACGCGCAGCCGAAGAACAGCGCCTCGTCGTGGACGGGGAAGTCGAAGAACACGAGTATCCGGAACAGCATGGCGTAGCTGGCCATGAGCGCGAACAGCTCGACGGGCAGGTGGGAGAGGGTGCCGCGCAGTGTTTCCCCCGTCGCCGTTTTTTCTGCTCCGACGGATCCAACGGACGAAGGCGCTGCGGACGGGTGCGAGAAGGGAAGCAGGCCGACGACGCTGCCGCAGGCCACCACCATGAACAGCGCCGCCTTGACGGGAGAGGGCGCAAGGCCGACGAGGGCGAACAGCACAACCGCGATGAGCGCCGATCGTGCGACGCAGCGAGTGCGATCCGTCGTCGCAAGCGATGCGAGGAACTCGGCCCAGCAGACCAGCACCCATGCGTGGGCGATTCCGATGAACGTCTGCCCGATCAGGTACAGCGGCAGAGCCGAAGCGAAAAACAGCGTGATGGCGCTGCCGGCAACAAGCGCCGCCCCGTTGAGGACAAGCAGCTTACGGTGTGCAAGGAGGCTCGCCCCGCGACCGATTGCGGTGGATGCGGCAAAAAGGACGGCGACCGAAAGCACGCGGGCGAGCCAGAGGCTGAGCTCCGGATAGGCGAGGATCTCGGCTTCCTGTAAGGAGTACGACGGCGTTTGGCGTAGAAGGCCAAGTGTGGCAAGCTGGCAGCCGAAAAGGAGCGAAAACGGCTCTGTACCTGATTTCCGCAGTTTACATCCCATTCCCCACCCCTTTCGGCCGGTACCGGCTCTTAAGCCGCATCCGAAAAACCGGCCTATTGGGACGGTTCGCAGATGCGCTCGACTCGCCATACTCCTGCCTTGCAAGGCTCGCCGACGCGGATGCCGCCGAGGGCAAAGAAGCTGCATCGGGGAGCGTGCGGACAGGAAGGAATCGTTCGTCAGAAGGGGATGATACCATGAATCTCTCACGGAGGAACTTCATCAAGGGCGCGATGCTCGGCGTGGGCGCAGCGGCATCGACGGGGCTGATCGCGGGGTGCTCGCCGCAGGCTGCGGGCGACGCAGATGGTGCGGGCACTGCGGCTGCCGCATCCGAGCAGCAGGTGCCGGAGTATCCGGTGCAGCGGATGGGTTCGATGGAGCCAGCGGAAGAGACGTTCGAAGGCGACGTCGTGGTGCTCGGCTGCGGCCCGGGCGGCATCGCCTGCGCGACGCGCCTTGCGGAGGAGGGTGCCCGCGTGCTCGTCGTGGAAAAGACGGCCAACGTTGGAGGTACGGGCATGGTGGCGTCGGGCAACTGCTACATCTCCCTCAACAGTCGCTATCAGGTGGAACAAGGGCTCGAGGCCGACATCCCCGCGTTTTACAAGGAGTGGCTCGAGGCGGTTCACTATCACTGCGATCACGAGGTCTTGAGCACCTACCTGAGAAACTGCGGACGCGTGGTGGACTGGCTCATGGGGTACGGCTTCGGCTTCAACATGAAGGAGACGCCGGCCACCAACGGGCTGTCGGGCAACGCCTACCGCATCTCGCAGCCGCCCAAGGACAGCGGCAACCGCGAGGAAACGTACGGTGCGATGATCGAGGTCGTGACGGCGGCGGGAGGTGCGTTGCATACGAATTGCACGGGTCAGGAGCTCATTGTGAACGATGAGGGCGCGGTCGTGGGCCTGAGGGCCCAGTGCGGCGGCAGCGTTGTGGACTTCATGGGCAAGGCCGTGGTCCTCGCGACGGGAGGGTATGGCGCGAACAACGACATGATCAAGCGGTATGCGAAAGTCCCCCTGCTCGGGCGCGATCCTGTGCTCAACAACGGCGAAGGCGCGCAGATGGCGTGGGCGGCCGGCGCGGCGCAACCGTGGAACCTCGGCATCCTGTGCGTCGACACGCTCTATCCCATCGATGCGAACTACGTTTCGTATCCGGGCGGCGTCCAGTCGCTCGGCAACGTCATGCAGGATCCGGCGAAGGCGCGTATGCACGTGAACCAGCTGGGGAAGCGTTTCCATTCCGAAGATGCGTTTTGCTGGGTGCCCACATACGGTGGGGCGAACGGTGTGGCGTATGACGAGCCGTGGCTGTTCGTCATCGCCGACCAGGCGGCCATCGACGAGCTGCAAGCCGGGGATGAGACGGTCGACGAGGCGTACCTGTCGTCTATGGAGGATCTCGGCGTTCTGTTCAAGGGCGACACCCCGGAAGAGCTGGCCGAGGCCGTCGGCTGGGATCCGGGGGCGTTCGCCGAGGAGTTCTCTCGCTATGGAGAGCTGTGCGCAGCGGGCGAGGACCCGGTGTTCTTCAAGGACGCCAAGTACCTCGTGCCGTACGGGGACGGTCCGTACTACGCTGTGCGCATGGCGCCCACTCCGTTCGGCACGTGCGGCGACTTGAGCGTGACGCCCAGGATGGAGGTCCGCGGCACCGAGCCCGGCTCTACCGTCACGGGACTGTACGCCGTGGGCACCGAGACGGTGGGAACCATGCACAACGACTATTACTGGGCCCTCGGGCAGACGGTGGGTTGGGCGCACACCTCGGGCGTGCTCGCCGCCGAGGAGATAGCGGCCTCCGTCCTGTAGGCGAAAGCCCGTCTGGATCGTATGCGCCTCGGGAAGCCTTCTCGCGACGGCTTTCCGAGGCGCGGGTAACTTGACGGGATCCGTCAGCGGCTTCTCGCCTTTGCCGGAGGGATGCGAGCGTCGAAGCGGCGCGGATAGCGTCTCGCGCGAAGGCGTTGATCTTCATGCGTGCGAGGTCGGGGGACGTTTTCCTGGCTTGCATGATTCACCGGACTCTTCGATGATGCTGCATGGCGGGAATCGGGTTTCGTGGCGGGTTTCGACGGAAAACGGTCATGCGGAGCCGTCCGGTGGACTTTTCTTCCACTTTGCTCTCTCATATTCCCCGGTCGGTGCCGATCTCCTCCGAAGATCTTCGGGGGCGATGGTCGTTTTCCGTCGAAACCTGCCATGGACGGCTGTTTTCTTTGCGCTTGCGTCACAAGGTGGATCGTGGAAAGGCTGGCGTGGCGGTTGCGTTTGCGATTCGCTCGCGCTCGAATGCCCGCTTTTCGAATGCCTGTTGACAACATGCATGCTGTGGGAGTATATATGTTCATATCATATAAGTGTGCAGCGCATGTGCAATCTGTATATGCGACGAGGAGCGGAAAGGGGCGGGACTCATGCCGAACGGAGAATGCGGTGCCGTGGCGGCTGACGGTCTTGCCTCCGGCCAGCGCAAACCGTGCTGTCGCAGACGTGGCGGCGGGGGCGGCGCGCTCGTGGAGCCGGCCGCGCTCGCGGCGCTTTTGTTCGCGGGTGGCTACGGCTACGACATGCGCAAAACCATCCTCGAGAAAACAGGTGGCGCGTTGGACGTCGACGTGGGCGGGCTGTACCGGTCGCTGCGGCGGCTCGAGGAGGAGGGCGCGGTCGTCTCGCGTTGGTGCGACGACGTGGCGGCATCGGGTCCGCGCCGTCGCGAATACGAGTTGACGCAGCAGGGCGTGGAGCTGGCCGAGCAATGGCTGGACGTGCTGCGCGAGCGCCAGCGCCTCGACGAGTTGCTTGCGGGGTTGCTGGAGGACGGACTGTCCGAGGCGGGCCGCAGGGGGCCAGCCGGATAGGAATGCGGGCAGCGCGACGGTGCGGCGGTGCGCTGCTGCGCCGCAGGGTGGCGCGACGCAACGGATAGCAAGATGGCGCAGCGCGCATGGCGCGGCGTCCGAGCCGGGGCGCGAGGGCTCCGGGGAAGGAAGGCGAAGATGGGCGAAACGATGAAATTGGCCGTTCCCACGATGGGCGCAGCGGGGCTCGACTCCCAAAGGGCGGGTCACTTCGGGCATTGCGATTGCTTCACGGTGGTCGAGATCGAAAACGGCGAGATCAAGGGCACGAGCGAAGTTGCGAACCCGCCGCACGAGGAAGGCGGCTGTCTGCGTCCGGTGGGCCTTCTGGCCGATGCCGGCGTGGACGCCATCGTGGCGGCTGGCATGGGCATGCGCCCGCTCATGGGCTTCAACCAGGTGGGGATCACCGTGTACTTCGACAACGAGCATGCTGTCGTGGGCGACGCCGCGAGGCTCGTCGCGACCGGCCGCGCGCCCGTTATGGGCGCTGATCAGGCCTGCAACCATCATCACTGATCGCGCGATCCGTTGACCGGCGCGGCCTTGATCGGGCCGCGCCGGACGGCCGCGCTCCTTCTCGACGCGGGGGTCTTCGGCGAAAAGGGCCGAATCGATCCTCGTGCGAAAAATCCTCTCGTTTTTGGACACCAATCGGAGTTCTGGCACAAAACTGATCGCGTGTGTTCTCACGGAGAACCTGCGACCTGGTGTTTTTCCGTGGCTGTCTCTTTCTGCGCGATGAAAAGGGGCGAAAATGGCCTCCGAGCGTGCCAGAACTCGGTTTCGTGGCCAAAATTCGGGCGTTCGGCTGCACGGCACACGGCGTACGGCGTGCGATGCGCGATGCATAGCGCACGGCTGCACGGCACACGGCGTGCAGAGCGCAGCGCGCGACGCGTAGCGCACGGCCGCGCGGCGCACGGTGCACGGCGTGCGGCGCATGGTTCGCGGTGCGCGGCGCATAGCGTGCGGCGGGTATTTCGCGGTGGGCGGCGCACGGTGCGTGGCACACAACGTGCGGCGCGTGTGGGGCGCGTGCAGCAGAGGCAAGCGTCTTCGGCAGCGCGCGACGCATGGCCGGCAGCGTGCCCGCGTCATTCTCCTACACATAGCCAAAGCGCTGTGTCCCGTGCGCGATTCTGAAAAAGCGTCGCACTTGTCCGCTTTGTGGCGCCGTGCCGTCATGCTATGCTGCTGTCGAAAGGAAAGGAAGGCGACGACGTGCGACGGCGGCCAAAGGCAAGCGCAGCGCTCCGCTTGAAAGGCGGTGCGCTGTTCGGCGCGAAAAGGAAGGTGCTGGCAGACGCGATGCCGCCGGTGCCCGGTGTCTTTGCGGCAGAGCCAGCGACGTTCGGATGGGTCGAGGGCGGCATCGCAACTCCGGCGACGGGCGGCGCGTACGTGGTCGAGTTCCTCGGTAAAAACGACGTGGCCATTCTCGCGTACTTCGATCCGTACGGGCGCGCGTTCTCAACGGATGTCCCGCTGTCCGTCCCTCCCGCCCGCGAGCCCGATATGGCGTTCGCGCGCTGGACGGATCAGCCGACGCCGAACGAGGAGCGCGGATGCGTCGAAGTGCGCTCGGAGGGCGGGGCGCGCGAAGTGGCGCAGTACGGCTGCGCGCGCAACCGGTATTGGCTGTTCGATGCGTGGATCGACTTCGGGCCGCATGCGGCGGGGCTCTCGTACGCCGACGTTATGGCGCGCGCCTACCTCGCGTTCGTCCACCGCCCTAAACTTGGTGCCCGGAACGTTCCCGAACGGGGTTTGACCAGCGTGTTCTCCTGGTTGCGCACCGAGAAGCCCCTTGCAGCTCTCAGAAGGATCGCGGCCGAGGTGCGCGAGGTGGGGTCGGATCCCGCGCTTCGCCCGCCGGCGCTCGTGCGCTGCTTGGCGCTTTGGCTGGCAGAGGCGGGCCTTAACGAGGGTGCTGTGCACGATGCGAAGGACGGCGCTTTGCGTCTCGTGCGCACCGTGCGCTATGCGAACACGTTCTATTTGGCTGTCGAAGACGAGGGCGCAGGCATTGAGCCGCGCACGGTGTGGGCGCTTGAGGCGGCACTCAACCGCTTCCTGCTTGTGGCCGAGGCGTTCGGCGATGCGGCCGCGACGGCGACGGACGTCGATTGCGCCCGTTGGGACGCGTATCTCATCGAAACGGCGGCCATGCAGCGCCCGTCATTGGATCGGGTGGTGGATGCGCCGTCCGCGCCGAGCGACGGCGAGTGGGGGTTTCGCTGTGCGGTGGGCGGGGCCGTCGAGCGGCTTCGTCTGCCTGTGCGCGCGGAGGCTGTCGTGGGCGCCGACCTGTCGGCGGGCCTTGCCGCGTTCGACGTGACGGTGCCCGACGCATCGCTCATGCCGGAGTGGACGTGGGCCGAAGAGCCCCGATTCGACAGGGAGGGGTCGTGGGAGCTGGCGACCGCGGAAGCGCGCGAGGCCCAGGCGCTGCGCTACGCCGAGCACGTCGGCATCGTGCTGGCGGGCATCGCGTTCGAGGCCTCGCCGAAGGTGCGGCGGGTGGAGGTGGTCGCGCGTCCGCTTGCCGACGCCGGAGGGGCCAAGGGCGCGGACGAGTCTGCGCGTGCGGACGAGTTTCCGCAGGGAGCGCATGGGCCGGCGCTCTACCGGGTTGCGTTCGACCGCGCGGCGTACGAGGCGACGGCTGGTTTCGGATCGGCGCGCGCGGGCGATCCGCAGCCGCTGTTTTCCGAGGCCGAAGCCCAATTCAACCTTCCCGAGGCCGACGCGTTCGGCACGCTGCGGGCGCTGCCGTCGGCGCGGCTGCGCGGCGATCTTCCCGAGGCCGAGGACGCTTTGCTGCCGGCGTCGGCGCGCGAGGCTCTGGGAGCCGAGCGATGCGCCGACGTGCGCATCAGCCACGACGCCGCGTTGCGGCGCGTGGGCGAGGGCCTTGCGGACCGTATCGTGGGGGCGTCGAGCGCCGCCGAGGCCATTCGCATCGTGCGCGCCGCCCAAGAGCGCGCCATCGCCGAGGCCGACACGCGCGCGGTCGCCGCATGCACGCGCCTGATGGCGGCGCTTGCGGAAGGGGAGGTGGATGCCGACGATCAGAACGCCGTGGTCGGCAGGTTCCTCGGCGAGGATCGCTGCCTGGCGGCGCTCGCGCGTGCCCGGACGCTCGCTTTGAGCGATCCCGAGGCGGCCGCCGACGCGCTCATCGACGCCGTTGCCGAGGCCGTCGCGCTCGACGGGTACGCGGACGGCTCCTCCGAGGTCTATCGCTCGTTCGACCTGTACGCGAGCCGCGTGCTCTACAATCGCGCCCTTCGGGCCCATCGCGGCGGCTGCGCGGCCTGCGGCGGCGCGTGCGCGTCCACGCTCGCGCGCGTTGCCCGCGATGCGGGCAAGCGCATCGTGCTCGTGCCGGATTCGTTCTATCTCTGCCATCTTGAGATCGTCCGTCTGCTCGAGCACTCCTTCGAGCGCGCCGACGAGGCGCTGCGCTTCGGCCAGCGCGCCGTGGAGATGGCGCCTACCGTCGCGGCGGGCTTTTGCAGGCTCGGACGCGCCTACATGCTGGTGGGCGACATGGAGAATGCGGCAGAAGCGCTGATCGAGGGCTTGCGCGTGGCCGTGCAGCCGAACGACATCGCCCTTCTGTACTACCAGCTGGGGTACGTGCTGTGGAAAGCAGGCAAATCGAGCGCGGGCGCGGCGTGCTACGTGAAGTCGCTGTCCGTGTCGCCGGCTTTCGTGCTGCAGGCCAGCGCCGAGTTGCAGGAACTTGTCGAGGAGACGGGCGAGGTTTTGCCCGACCACGGCGAGGTTGACGCCGCGCTTGCTCGGGCCGAGATTCCCGTCGCTCCCACCGAGGAGGTGCTCGAAGCCCTTGGGGCCGGCGCGGTCGCCGCGACGGACGCCGGGGTGTTCGTCGTCGCGCGCAGCCTGCTCAGCCTGCGTTTGCGCTACCGGCCCGACGACGCCCTCGTGAACGTGCTGCACTCTTTGGAGGTCGGTTCCGCCTGACGCGCGCTTCGGCGTTCAGGCTGCGCTACAATAGCACGATCCCTCATTTCGACATGACACGATACGACGAAGGACACTGCTATGGCTTTGCAAGCTCCCGAAGGAACGAAAGACCTGCTCCCCGACGAGGCGGCGTTCTGGGCTCGTTTCAAGGCGACCGCCGCGAACGTGTGCGGCCGCTACGGTTACGCGCCCATCGAGACGCCGCTGTTCGAGCAGACGGAGCTGTTCGTGCGCGGCATCGGCGAGGCCACCGACGTCGTGTCAAAGGAGATGTTCACGGCCATTTCCGGCCAGAACCTGGCCACGCTTCTTGGCGGCGGCACCGTGAAGGCGAAGAGCCGCCTGAGCCTGCGCCCCGAGGGCACCGCCGGCGTCGTGCGCGCTGTGGTGCAGCACGATCTGGTGCCGCAGGGGGCCGCGCCCGCCAAGCTCATGTACGCGGGCCCGATGTTTCGCGCCGAGCGCCCGCAGAAGGGTCGCCAGCGCCAGTTCAACCAGGTGGGCATCGAGTGCTTGGGCGCTGAGGAGCCGAGCGTGGACGCCGAGGGCATCATCATGCTCATGCGCTTCTTCGCGGCCATCGGCATTCCTGCGGAAACCACGCGTCTTCTGGTGAACTCGATGGGCTGCGACGCGTGTCGTCCCGCGTATCGGGAGGCCGTGCGGGCGTACATGGCCGCGCATGCGGACGAGTTGTGCGACGAGTGCAATCGCCGTGCCGAGATCAACCCGCTGCGCGCGTTCGACTGCAAGAACTCCGGCTGCGCCGCCGTCATGGAGGGCGCGCCGAAGATCGCCGACCACCTGTGCGACGAGTGCCGCGAGCATTACGAGGCCGTGAAGGCCTACCTCGACGGCGCGGGGCTCGCCTACGTGGAGGATTCCACGCTCGTGCGCGGGCTCGACTACTACACGCGCACCGTGTTCGAGGTGCAGGTGACCGAGGGCATGGGCAGCCAGAACGCCATCGGCGGTGGCGGGCGCTACGACAAGCTGGCCGAAGAGGTGGGCGGCCGTCCCACGCCGGGCTTCGGCTGGGCGCTCGGATACGAGCGCTGCGTGCTCGCGCTTCAGGCGGCGGGCCATGCGTTCGCACCGGCGGCGCGCTGCGACGTGTTCGTGGCGTGCGTGGACGATTCCGTGCGTCGGACGGCGTTCTCGCTTGTTCAGGCGTGCCGCGATGCGGGGCTGGCCGTCGAGATGGATCACCAGCATCGCAGCTTGAAGGGGCAGTTCAAGCTGGCCGACAAGCTGGGGGCGGCCAGAGTGGCCGTGCTGGGGCCCGACGAGGTGGCGGCGGGCCAGGTCAAGGTGCGCAACATGCGGACGCACGCCGAGCGCTCGGTCGATCTGGCGGCGATGCTCGCCCTGCTCGCGCGCTTCAGCGGCGAGCCGGTCGGCGGTGCGGCGACGATCGCGAGCGTCGAGGAGGTCTTCGGCGACGGCGATCCCGCGGTTGAGGGCTAGGCGCGCAGCCTGGACGCGTTTGGTCCGACGCCGGGTTGTGATTGATCGCCGGGAGGCGATGCCTGTTCCGAGCGCCCCTCTACATAAAGGTCGCTATCAGTCGAATCGGTAAAGAATCCGGGAATTTTTATCCACATTTTACCGATTCGATGCGATGCGCGCTGTTTTGAGGTGTTTGGAGCTTCGTTTGGCCTCAAATGCGGCATTTTCGTATGGTACGAGCGGCATTCTCCCTCCTGTCTTTGCCAGTTCGGTACATTATTTGCAAAAGAGTTCGGATTTTTGACCGAACGTGCGTGATTTGCTCTGTCCGCTGAGTGAGAGGCTTACGAGCCCATGCGCCCAGAAACAGGCTCGAAGCCATCCGGAGTTCTCCCGGCTTGCGCTTTCTCGGACGAAAAGACAGCCAAAGGGCTTTTACGGCCTGCACTAACTTGACACTTGCGCTAGATATGACACAGCTTGCACCTGCCGCGACATTCAACTTGCCGGGCGAATTCACTTCGCGAAGCGTTTGCTCTCATTGCGTGATTCCCCTTTCGGACGCCGGCTGACAGCATGCATGCTGAATGCAGGTATTGCACATTCAAGGAAAAGAAGGTATAATGCATGCATTGAGCATGAAGCGAAAGGAGCATGCCATGCCCGCCTTGCAAGTGCGCGATTTCCCCGATGATCTGTACGAACGGCTGAAGGAATACGCGGCCGACCAGCATCGCAGCGTCGCCCAGCAGACCATCGTGGCCGTGGAGCAGATGCTCGCGCGCGCCGATGAGCCCGGATACCATTGGGACGGCGAGCGCCTTCGCTGTCCGCGCCCGCGCTACTTCGACTTCGACACTGAGGCCGCCCGTGCCGAGCGCGCCAAGAGGCGCAAGGAGCTGTTCGCAGAGATACGAAAGCTGCCGAAATTCGATGTTCCCGATGGTTTTCCGGATGCAGCAGAGATGATACGGCAGGATCGGGAAGAGCGCGTGAACCACATACTCGATACGGTCGGAATCGGTGTGGCTTGCGAGAAAGGCGCGGCGAAATGATCGTTCTCGATGCATGCGCTGCTGTTGACATGGTGCGCGAAACGGATGAGGGGGCGGCTTTGTCCATGCTATTGGTCGGGGGCGAGAAGATTGCCTCTCCGAGCATTATGCCGTTCGAGGTGTGCAACGCGTTTTGGAAGTACGCTCATGCGGGACTGCTTGCAAAAGATCAGGTTGCCCGCTGCGCGTCAAAAGCGATGGATATGGTGGACGAGTACTGCGACGATAGGGATGTGCTGAAAGAGGCGCTGTCCGAGGCGGTGCGGCTGGGCCATCCCGTCTACGACATGCTGTACTTCGTCTTGGCGCGCAGGTTGGGCGCCACCCTGTTCACGCTCGACCGGAAGCTGCAAGGCCTCTGCGTCGAAAACGGCGTGAACTGCGTGTTCACGGACAACGAGTTCTAACGTCGTCGGGCCCGACGCTGCGTCGGGCCCGACAGGGAGGGAGGAATGGGCTTGCGAGCGCCTACCAGGTGCCGGCGTGGAGGTTCTTGCCCAGCAGGTAGCCGAACGTCGTGCACGCGCCGCCGAGGTTGATGCCCGGCACTTTGTAGTCGTATACGTCTCCGTACATGTCGCCCACCACGGTGCCCACGCCGTACAGGCCGGGGATGGGGTCGTTGTTGGCATCGCACACGTGCATCTGGATGTCGGTGTTGAGGCCGCCTGTGATGCACAGCGTGTACGGCTCGTTCTTGATGCCGTAGAACGGCGGCTGCTTCACCGGCAGGAGGAAACGCTTGTCCTTGTGGAACTCGTCGTCGAGCCCTGTCTCGCAATACGAGTTGTAGCGCTCCACCTGGGCCAAAAACTCCTCGCGCGGCAATCCCAGCCCATCGGCCAGCTCTTCGAGCGTGTCGGCCTTCACGGCGTTCTCGGCCATGGTGGCATCGAAGCCCGCGTACTCTTCGGTGGTGGTCCAGTCGGTGTTGGGATCGAACAGCGCCTGGATGGCGTCGTAGACCTCTTGCGTGTCACGCGCCTCGCCGCCCACGCGGTCGCTCTGCCATGGCGCGGAGTCGCGCACCCAGTTCTCGTCCCAGATGAGGAAGGCGCATCCATCGGGCTGCACGCGCTGCGGGTAGGGCATGTAGCCGTACGTGCAGTTCTCGTTGGAGTAGCGCACGCCCTTCTTGTTCACCAGCAGGCCGGGAAACGTCGTGAGCGCGCCTTCGGCCCACCAGCGACAGGGCAGCACTTCGTCGCCCATCGTGGCCAGCATGGGGGCGTTCGGCGTGTACTTCTGCCAAGCGGCGCCGATCCAGAGGGCCAGTTTGAGGCCGCTGCCGTCGTAGACGCCGCCGTATCCGAACGGCAGCGCCATCGGGCAGTACTTCGCCACCATGTCCTTGTCCTGCGAGAAGTCGCCCGTGGCCAGCACCACGCCTTTCGAGGCGTTGTAGCGGGTGTACTCGCTATCGTGCTTCGCGACGCAGCCGGTGACGCGACCCGTGTTGTCGCCTTCGCGGTCGAGTTGCACGGCGGTGGTGCTGTAGAATATCTGGCCGCCGCCCTTCGTGATCTCCTCGGCAAGGGCCTCCACGACGATCTGCTGCGACGCGCCAGCCGCCTGAGCGCCCTCGGCGACGAAGGAGTGCGACACGTTGAGCGTCTTGAGCGGCCCGCCGTCCCACCAGCTCGTGCCGCCGTCGCGCTGGTTGTTCTCGATGACGGCGGAAATGCCGTAAGGCGCCACCTTGTCCATGAGCCAGTTCATGGCGGTGCCGGACTCGTCGAACACAAGCCACCACTTCTCCTGGTCAAGACGGAAGCTGTTCGAGGCGAAGATGGACTGGAAGATGGGCTCGATTTCCTCGCGTGTGAAGTCCAGCCCCAGCTCATGGGTGAGGCGCGTGTTGAACGCGGCGTTGGAGCCGCCGCGCGACACGGGCCCGCTGCTTGAGGCGATGACCACGACGTCGGCTCCCTCCTCCACGGCCGACGCGGCGGTGACGAGCCCGCCCACGCCCGCGCCGATGACGAGGATCTCGCATTCGACGGTGTTCGTGATCTTGCTCTCGTCGATGGGCTCGGGCGGGATCTCGAAGTTCCATTTCGCGTTCTGGAACGTTTCGGCGTCGAGGATCAGCTCTCCCGACTCGGTCGTGGCGGCCCCTTTGGCCGCGTCGCTTTTGCCCTGCGGGGCGCATCCTGCCAGTCCAAGCGCTCCGGTGGCCGCTGCGGCGGCTCCCACGACGGTTGCCCCCTTGAGGAAGCTGCGGCGGTTCATGGGTGTTTCGATGCTCATGGTCCCTCCTTGGGTTCGTTCGGTGCCTGCCCCTGGCGGGATTGCTCCCGCAGGGCCTTTCGAGCATAGCGGCTGATCTTTGCTGCCGCATCACTCGCTTCGAGGGGCTTTTCGCTCAGCGAAAGCCACCGGCTGGGAATTGCTCTGAAAATCACTCGAAATGCGTTATTCGCCAGGTGCCGCCTTCTCCTCTATACTGGGAAAAGGAGCGCGCGGCGGGAGGGCTGCGCGAAAGGGCAGGGGAGGCATCATGCGAAACGGGATGCGCGAGCAGGAGCATGGCTTTGCGCTCGTCGGGCGGCCGACCGTGTTCGATGTCGGCATAGGGGTGCTGTACTTCTTCGCCTCGCATATGGTCATCCGCACCATGTACTACGTTGGCGTCGACCGCTCGCTTGCGGAGCTTTCGACGTTCTTCTTGATCGTCGTTTGCGCGCTCGCGCTCGCGCATCTTTTGGCGAAGCCGCTTCTGCGCGCTCGGCTGTTCATCGAATCGTCGTTCGGCGTGCCGGCCGTCAGCATGGTGGCGGCGGTTGGGGCTGCGCTTGCGCTTGTGTCGATGCTGCCCGTGGTTGGGGTGGGGCTGTTCTGGGCGTCGGGCGCGCTGTTGGGGCTTGCGTGCGGCTGGATGACCGTCATCTGGACGTCGACGATTCGCGCGTCGCGCCCCGACCCCGATTCGTTCTTCATCGATCCGTCGCTTGCGGTGGCGGTCGCCGTCTATTTTCTGTTCCGATTGGTCAGCACGTTTTCGGATGCCGTGGCGCAAGGGTTTCTCCTGGCGCTTCCGCTTGCGGCCCTTGCGTGCATCGTTCGAGCCGGACGGGACGAGGGCGGCGCTGCCATCGTGGGCGAGCGGGCCCAGGCGCTCCAAGTGCTCGTTGTGGTGGCGGCCGTGTTCGCGGTGGGGTGCAGCGTGGTGGCGTTTTTGTCGGGCCGCGAGGACGGCGTGCTGTCTTCGGGGTTGAACTACATGGTGCTGTTCGAGGCGCTGGCGGTTTTGACCGTGATGTTTTGCAGCGGATCGATGGGTCGTTTCGCGTGGGAGGGGTCGGCTTTGGGCGCTCGGGGGACGGCGGCGCTCACGTTGTGCGTGTGCGTTGTGCCCCTGTTCTGCATCGGGCTTGTCATGGGAGGGGCGGGTATACCCGACCGCTCGCCCGACGCGTTGTGGGAGACGAGCGTGTGGGTGCTCATCGTCGCCATCTTCGCGTACGACATCCGCACGTCGCCCTATGCGGTGAAGGGGCTGGCGGTGGGCGTGATGTTCGAGGCCATGTGCGTGGGGCAGCTGGTCGTGCGCGCGTCGACGCTCGGGGGGGGGGGTGCCCGTTTTCGCCGTGCCTTGGTGTGGGCTTGACGCTGCTGTACTTTGCGAGCGTGTGCCGCCATGTTCTTGACGGGCCGCGGGTCGAGAAGGCGGGCTCGAAGAAGGGAGGGGTCGCGCGGGAGTCGGGCGCGACGAACGCGGGGGGTGCGGGGGAAATGCGCCCGTCGGCTTTGCGTGCAGGTGCGGAGGCGATGCATGCGTCGGGCGCGGCGGGGGAGACGGCGAAAGGTGCGGCGCTGGGGGCGACGGATGCTTCGGGCATGGCGGTAGGCAAGGGGGCAAGCGCGGGGGCTCTGGACGAGCGGGTGCGCGGGGAGGCGTACGCGGAGGCGCGTGGGGAGGCAGATGCGCAGACGCGCGGGGAAACGGATGCGGAGGTCGCGGCGGGATCGGGCGGCTCGGAGCGTCCGGGTGCTCTTCAGGAGGACGGTGTGCCCGCGGAGATCCTTGCATGCTGCCAGAGGCTTGCGCTTGAGAACGGGCTGACCCGGCGCGAAGCGGAGATCCTCGGCCTCATCGCCATGGGACGGAGCGCGAAGTACATCGCCGATGAGCTGCTTATCTCCTACAACACCACGAGGACGCACATCAGACACGTCTACGAGAAGCTCAACATCCACGCGAAGCAAGAGCTGATCGACCTCGTGCTGTTCGGGTCGGGGATTCGGTGATGCGCGAAGCGCCCTTCTCCTTGGACGAAAAGCCTCCGATCCGGGGATCTTGCTCGCTTTCGCGTGCGAATGCTCGGCCACCATCGGCGAATCTTCTGCTCGGTTTGCCCGCTTTCTTTTCCGGTTGAATCTTGGGACGCCGGTTCGGCGCGTTTTGTCCAAGCGCTCTGAGGTCTTCCGACAGCGGGAAGCCCTCGGACTGGCACAGATCGCGCTTTGTGCGTAGATATCGCCCCCGCATGTCCCCGGAAAACGAGCTCATATGGAGATCCGGATGAAAAAAGCCCAGGTCGCGAAAATTCCAGGTGAAATCGAACGTTTCAAATCTATGCACAAAGCGCGATCCGTGCCTGTCCGAGGGCTTCTTTCTGTCGGGCCAGGATCGGTGCGAACTCGTATTCGCCATCGAGCCACGCTTTCCCTGTCCGGACGCTTCGGAATGCCTTTTGCCCCACGGGTAGGGCCTTCCGAAGCGCCGGCAGAGCCTCGCCCGGCGGGCTGGCCCGGTCTATATCAATTCTGGTTTGACGGAGAGCCCCTTTCTGTTGAACCACTGTTGGCACGAACCCGCGTTCGCCGAATTCCAATGACCACCTATCTGGCCAGGTGTTTCGGAGGGGCCCTCTCCGTCCGACGGGTGTGGTTCCTGTGGCATCGGCGGGGCCTCGCCCGGCGGGCCGATCTGGCCTATATCAATTTTGATTTAACAGAGACCGCGTCGATGTGATAGCACAAAATGACGGTTAAGAACGATTTTTCCACCCCCTGGGGGGTGCGGACAAAAAGTTGGACACTCCGGTGTCCGGATTGGAGTCCGCATGTACCCGTTGGAGACCAGGGAGCTCGCCGTGGAGGCCGTCGCGGCGGGGTTCAGCCTGACCGAGGCGGCCGAG
>NZ_PPEL01000076.1 GCF_002899695.1 Rubneribacter badeniensis | reverse complement strand
CCCCCCGTCTCCCCGCCCGCGCGCAGCCGCGCTTTCGCATTTTCCCGATCCCCCATTGACGGAAGCGCCCCGCTCGGTTATATGTTATCCAAAGCTAACTCAAGATGCCCCGAACCTGCTGGCATCAGCACCCGACAGGAGGCCGCATGAAGGTCACCGAGCAGAGCACCGCGCCAGCCGACGCGCTCGAGCGCAAGCTGGTGCACCACTGCACCCCCACGCTGGCGGCGATCAAGCCGGCGAACCTGTTCACCTGCCGCAGCGCCTTCTCGCCTGCGGCCCGCCTCGACCCAAGCCGACCGACGGCCGCGGCGCTGCGCGGCGACGAGCTGTCCAGCGCGCTGCGCGTCTGCCGCGCCAAGCTCGCCCCGCACGGCGTGCGCATCGAGGTGCTCGCCCGTCGCGCGAGCGGCGCCCTCGTGTACGTGTACCGCCCCACCCTGCTCACACGCTGCATCCAAGAGGAGCGCGTGGCGGCGTTCCTTCGCGCAGAGGGCTACGACCCCGCTTCGCTGTCGGCTTGCATCGAGAAGCTCCACCGCCGCATCTGCGGCACCGACCTGCAAAGCCAGATGACGGGCCGCTGCTCGTTTCCCCACGAGATCGGCTTCTTCCTCGGTTACCCCTACGAGGACGTCGTCGGCTTCATCGAGAACGAGGGCGAGAACTACCTGTGCAGCGGATGCTGGAAAGTCTACGCGAGAGAGCGCGACGCGCAGAGCTGCTTCTGCTGCTACAAGAACTGCACCGCCGAGTACGAGCGCCTGTTCGGCGAGGGCGTCCCCATCGAGTGCCTTGCCGCGGTCGACGAGGATTTCCCCGCCATCGAGGCGTTCCGCGCCGCCGGCTGAGCGCCGATACGTGTCGAGCGGAGTGCGCGTCGAAGTCGTGTCGCACGTCCACCCCGTCGCGCAGTGTCCAAGCGCCGCGCACCCCGCTCGACACCGAGCATGTCCGAAACCCTGACGGCAAAAGGAGATTCATCATGAGCAAAGTCGCGATCGTCTACTGGAGCGGCACCGGAAACACCGAGGCCATGGCCGACCTCATCGCCCAAGGAGTGCGGGCGAAGGGGGGCACCGCCCATCTCATCCACGCCTCGGACTTCAGCTCCGACAAGCTCGACGAGTTCGACGCGTTCGCCTTCGGCTGCCCCGCCATGGGCGACGAGGAGCTGGAGGACACGGAGTTCCTTCCCATGTACGACGAGGTGGAACCGCACCTGCCCGGTCGCACCGTGGTGCTGTTCGGATCTTACGAATGGAACGACGGCGAGTGGATGGAGTTGTGGGAGAAGCGTGCCGAGGAAGCCGGCGTCGACGTGGCAGACTCCGTCATCGCCTACGACTACCCCGACGACGAGGCCAGCGCCGAATGCGTGCGCGTCGGGAGCCTGCTGGCAGGCTAGCGAGCGAATCCGCAGCGTGGGCGGGTGCGCAAAGCCGCGTCCCGCCCGCACCATGGCCGAGGCGCAGGGCGCGTATGCTTCGCACGCCCGCCCACGCCGACGGCGTGCCGTCGCCCCTAGCGGGAGGCGACGTAGTAGCCGGCGCGCGTCACGGCCTCGTCGATCTCGGAGGCCTCGAGGGGCCGCTTCGACAGGACGCGCGCCGTCTTGGCGTCCAGATCCACCCGCGCCCACGTGTCGCCGAGGGCGTTCAGCGCGTTCTCCACGTTCGCCGCGCAACGGGCGCACGTCATGCCGCCCACCTTGACCTCTTGCGAGAACGGATAGTTCGCCTCGTCCTTGTCGCTCACGCGCACGCGCTTCGCGCGCGATCCGCCTCCCCCGCCATGGCAGCCGCCCTTTCCGGTGAACGTGTCGTACATGGTGCGCGCGGCGAACACGCACAGCACGACGATGACGACGAGGATGACGGCGGTTGGAAGGTTCATAGGGTCGTCCTTTCGAAGCGAAGCCCGACGGGCGGCGCGCCCAGGTGTTTCATGTAGCTAACTCATTGTAGCATCCCGAGAAAAGGGCGCAAGCCCGTATGAGAAAGCGGGTAGGGCTCGCGGTCGCAACCTTCAAGGGCCTCGATGCGGCTCCGCAGATCGCGCCCGCCCCCTCACGCCAGCTCTTCCATGCGCAGACGGCAGGTGCAGCAGCGCTCGGCCAGCTCGCCGTCGTGCGTGATGACGATGACCGTACGTCCCGCCCGGGCGGCTTCGGAAAGCGCCGTGGCCACGATCCTCATCGACGCGCCGTCAAGCCCGCTCGTGGGCTCGTCGAACACGAGCACCGGCCGGTCGGACAGAAGGCCGCACGCCAAGGCGAGGCGCTGGCGCTGCCCACCCGAGAGCGTCGCGGGATGCGCGTCCTTGAAAGGCATGAGCCCCAGCCGCCCCAGCGTATCGCGGGCGCGGGCGATCAACCCCTCGTCGCGCACGCGCCCCAGCAGCAACTCGTCGGAAACGCTGCTGGTGAAAAACTGCGTCGCCGTGTCGTTCGCGCCGTAGAACACCCGGCGGCGCCGAGCGGCCGAGCGCAGCGCGCGGCCGCCTACCAGCACCTCTCCCGCGCTTTGGCGAGCAAGGCCCGCCAGCACGCGCGCGAGCGTGCTCTTTCCCGCGCCGTTTCGGCCCGTGAGCGCCACCACCTGACCGGGCCACGCGCGAAACGACACGTCTTCCCAGATCGTATGCCCGCCGCGACGGCACGCGAGCCTACGCGCCTCGAGGGAGGGGGCCGTCCCGTCCGCAGATGTCCGCGCGTCCTCGGGACGCGCAAGCTCGGGCAGCGCGACCGCAGACGCCGACCGCAGGCCGAAGCGCTCCCGCTCGCCCGCGGAAAGCGCCTCCATCTCGGACGCCGACCGCTGCCAGCGCACCTGTCCCCCTTCGAGGTAGGCGTATCGATCGGCGATGCCCGCCAGCCACGCCAGCCGATGCTCCGACACCAGCACGGCGCAGCCCGCGGCTTTCAGCTGCGCCACCTGGGAAGCCAGCAAGGCCGCCCCGTCCGCATCGAGGTTCGCCGTGGGCTCGTCGCACACGAGGACGCGCGAGCCGGGAGCCACGGCCGACGCCACCGCCACCCGCTGCTTCTCACCGCTTGACAGCGCGTCGAGCGGGCGGTCGCGCACGCGCTCCAAGTCGAACGCGGCGATGCACGCATCCGTGCGCTCAACGATCTCGCGTGTCGGCATCCCGTAGTTCTCGCACGCGAACGCCACCTCGCCCGCAAGCTCGAACGAGAAGAACTGGCTCGCCGGATCTTGGAACACGCTCGCCACGGCGCGCCCCCGCTCCCAAAGGGGCAGCGCGGCGGCATCGATGCCGCCGATGCGCACCTCCCCCGCCAGCTCGCCGTGCCAGTAGGCGGGAGCCAGACCGTTGACCAGGCGCGTCACCGTCGTCTTCCCGCTGCCCGACGGCCCGGTGAGCACGACGCACTCGCCGGGGTGCACGACCAGGTCGACCCCCTCCACGCCCGCGTCTCCATCCTCGTAGCGAAACGATGCCCCGCGCAGCTCCACCGCCGACGCACCGCTCGCAACTCCCCGCGCACTCGAAACCGGCGCGCCGCCGGCCGCGCCTTCCGCAGTCCCGCACGCCCGCGCACCCGCCGCGCCGCTCGCCGCCTCGCACGCTTCCGCGCCCGCCGCACTGCCTTCGCACCGCGCGCTCACCGCACACCGTCCATCAGCGCGCCGCCTATCGACACGGCACCGGCTGCGACCAGCCACAGCGCCATCCACGCGACGCCGCGCGCGTCGAGCTTTCGCACATGGTAGCTGCCCCGCGCACCGGGCGAGTCGGCCCCGCGCGCCGTCGCCGACACGGCCAGCTGGTCGGCCACCTGCACGCACCGCAGCAAAAGCGGCACCGCCACGTACTCGCACGTGCGCAGGGGATGGCGCGCCACCGACCCGGCTTCCGCAAGCCCGCGATTGCGCATCGAGGCCGCCGTGGCCGACACCGCCGCGCGCATCGTCGGAAAGAACCGAAACGCCACGAGCACGCCCAGGATGACCGCCGTCGGCGCGCCCACGCGCGACAGAAACGACGACAGCTCGCCCGGCGGCGTGGAGACGAGGGCCCACCCCGTCAAAAACACCGGGGAGAGGTTCCAGAACATGAGCACATGGAATTCGGAGAACACCGCCATCCGCAGCCCCGCGAACCGGATGAGCGCGAGCAGAACGCCCAAAACGGCGACGACAGCCGCCCCGCCCGCCGCAAGCCGCCAGCGCCCTTGCGCCGCCAAGAACGCCAGCGCCACCACGGCCAGCGCCCCCGCGCCCGCGGGCCCCGCGGCCGAGCCGCAGGTCGTCCCCACGATCGCGCAGACAAGCGCCACCAGCTTCACCGGCACCGCCACCTACAAAACCCCGGCTTTCTTGAAATGGCGTCCCGCAAGCCCGCTTCCCACCCGCGCACCCACAAACCCGCACACCGTGGTGAACGCCACAATGAACAGCACCCAGCCCGGCTCGGTGAAGTAGCTCACATAGGCGTCGATGTAGCCTTGCTCCATGCCGCTGGCCACGGCGAACGAGTAGTAGGTGTCCCAGAAAAACCAGATGGGCAGCAGGTTCGTGCCATTGTACAACAGGCTCGCCACCGTCCAAGCGCCCGTCAGGCGCGCCGAGTTGTCGTACGAGCCGCGCTTCCACAGGATGGCCTCGCACACCAAGCCCACGCCTAGGAACCACGGCAGCAAAAACCAGTTGCCCATGAGCAGAAACACAATGCCCAGAAGCGTCATGTACAGAAGCGTGACGCCGCGCTTGCCCACGCGGCGCGCCATGAGCACGTACACCGGGCCGCACAGAAGCATCGTGATGCCCACCGACAGCGTCATGCTCACGAAGTCGTTCACCATGCACACCATGTTGACGACGAGCTGGATCGCCACGAGCAAAACCGACAGCAGCACCGTCGTGACCACGTCACGCACCGTCCACCCTCCGCGCCGCGCCGAGCGCGCGCTAGTCGCCGAGCCCTCCCGCGCCCCGCTCGCGCAGCCTCGCACCGCGCCCGCACCGGCTTGCACCTCGCCCACGGTGTCTCGCGCACCGCCTGCACCGCCCCGAACCTCGCCCGCATTGTCTCGCGCACCGCCTCGCACCTCGCCTGCGCCGTCTCGCATGCCGCCCTGCCGACCACGCACGCCTCCAGGCCCTGTTGCCGTCGTCTCTTTCTCCATGTTCGGTTCTCCTTTCCCGATTCCCTTTTGTTAGATTTATCTAACTCCCAGGCGTGAAAACCCTACTCCCGCGCGCCCAGCAGCCCCTCCCATCCGCACGTGAAGAACGCGGCGAGCTCTTCGATATAGGAAAGCGCGCGCTCGCGCGGCATATCGTGCGCCACCGTCTCGAACACAGCCGTGAAGTAGGCGCTTGTGATCATGTGCTGCAGCTCGGGGCTGATGCGGTTCTCAGGGCCGCCCTGCGCGGCAACCTCCTCGTAGAACCGGGCGGTCTGCTCAAGCTCCAACTCCACCAGATCGTGGACGAAGTGCTCGTACCGCGTGCCGCCCGAGCAGCATATGATCAGCTTGAACGCGTCGAAGTTGTCGTAGAGGTAGCCGACGAACCGCCGCAGGTACGCCGTCGACAGGCTTCCGCTCTCGTCCGCGCGGCCCTCGTCGACAAGGTCGAAATGCGCCTTTTGCGCGGCTTTGAACTGCTCGATGAGGCCGTCGGCCGCAGGGGACACGAGCGCGTCGAACAGCGCCGCCTTGTCGGGATAGTAGCCGTAGAACGCCCCTTGGGTGAAACCCGCCTCCTTCACGATATGGCGCAGCGAGGCGTCCTTGAACCCCTTCGCAAGGAATTCCCGTTTTCCCACTTCGAGAATCTTCTCCCGCGTGCCCGCAACCATCGCGACCGTCCCTGCTCCTTTTTCGCTTCCTCCGGATATATCAGTGCTATATAGCACTGATATATTACCATGGATCCCCTCTCTCGCAACCCCCTCTCGTCCTTTTCGCGCCGAATTCCCCGCCTGCGGCAACCATCCAGGCTGACCACCCGCGTCCTCCACCCGTCGGCCCGCATCAAGGCCGACATCCTTGCGCGCCGCCCCGCACGCCAGCCACCGCCCTGCGCGCCACCCCATGGCACCCCTCGTACGCCGCGCTGCACCCCCCCCTGCACGCCAGTCACCGCACTATGCCGCCTCGCGCGCGCCATTCACCATTCCGCGCGCTGTCCCGCAGTTCCCCTCGCGCGCCGCGCTTCGCGTCCCTCGTGCGCTGCCCCGCGCATCCCTCGCATGCCGCACCGCACTGCCCTGCGCGCCATTCGCCGCCCTACGCATCACCCCGCGCCGCCGGTCACCGCTCCGCGCGCCAAGGCCGACGACCCCGCCCCGCCTCTCCCGGCACAACGCGGCACATCCGCACATCGCGAACAAATGTTTCACGTGAAACATTCCGGCCGCAAATCCTTTCCGCGCGACATCCGCAATCGCGAAGCGCCCCCTGTCCCCCGCATCCGCACGAACGAAACCCTCCCGAATGGCGCAAGGGGCGCTGCGACAGTTGCCGCAGCGCCCCTTGCGAGACGTTCCCTTATGCAATTCGCCAGCGCCCGAAGGCGCGAAACGGCGCCACCCCTAATCCGTCTGCACGACATGCGGAACGCGGACCGAAGCGCACCGCGCCCGCAGCCGCCCGCACGAGAGCGAAGAGGCAGCCAAGCCGACGATGAGCCGCGAGCCGAACCGAGCCAGAGCGAGCCGTATCAGACCGAATCGAGCCGGACCGCATCGGGCCGAATCAGACCGGGCCGACCGAACCGGAGCGAACCGGAGCGGTTCGACCGAGCCGAAGCGAACCGCATCAGACCGAACCGAACCAGAGCAAGCCGGACCGAATCAGACCGATCCGGGCCGTATCGGGGCAAGCTGGACCGATTAAACCGTATTGGCCAAACCAAAGCGAACCAAGCCGAATCGAGCCGAGACAGATCGAATCGGGCCGGATCGAACCTGAGCGAGCCGGATCGGGCTGGGCCGGATCGAACCGGACACATCCGCAGCGGCTACGCCTGCCAGACCAGGTGGCGCTCAAAACGACCGGCCAAACGCACGGCACCTCCGTGCGTGCGCGGACGATGGAACACGACCGGCCTCAGGCAATCCTTCTCCATCAAATGGTCGAGCACGTCTTCGAGCGCCCGTCCATGCAGACCGAAACGTCGCGAAAGCTCTTCGGAAGTGTACGCCTTGCCGCCCTCGAGCGACGCGCGAACGCCAACCACCATGCAAACCGCCTTCCTCGCATTCGTCCATTCCCTCCCCGCAGCAGCGCACGGCATCGCGCAAGCATCCACCGCCAACGGTCGGGATTGGCGCAGACGCCGCAGCTGCAAACCCCGGAATGCGCGTCGTGCCCCTGCCGCGCACCCAACGGGCCTCGGGCAAGCCCGCACCGGCGCATCGTCTGAGCGCCGCGCCCAACGGGCTTGTAAGCATAGAAAAGCGGAGGGAAAGGGGAAGTTCCCTCCGCTTGCGATGCGACGGACAGCCAGACGAGAGGAGAGCTTCCGCCGCCGGGTAGGCAAACGTTCCAGAAGCGATGAGCCGCAAACACGGCGCAGGTCCTGCTGCGGATCCTGCTGCAAGTTCTGCTGCGAGTCCACTGCGGATCCCTTTGCAGATCCCACTGCAAGTCCCGCCGCAAATCCTTTCGCAAACCCCGGCGCAAGCCCTGCTGCGGGTCCTTCGCGAACTCTGCCGCGATTCCCTCCCCACACGGGACGCGCCCTCGCACCGACCGGCTCGCGCACCAAATGTTTCACGTGAAACATTCGTTCGCCGCTAGCGACCCCGCGAACCGGCTGTCGGCCAACCCGAGCATCATCCGAACCGCCCCGGTCCGGCCCCGGCTCGCACCGCCAGCCCCGATCATGCCCCGGCCCGAACCCTCAGGCCGTCAAGTCCGCTCCGAGCGCTTGACCTGCCGACCGCGATCCGAATCTCAAGCGCTCGAACCGCCGTCTGCGAACCTCGCTTCCGATGGAAGTTACCATAAGCTAACTCCATCATCAAAACAAGTTGAGTTAGCTAAGGTATACAATTTCTCCACAGGTCAGGAATCAAGGGCCGAAAAGGGTCGAAAAGCCGAAAACAGCCAAGAAAGCCCAGAGACAAAGCAAGGCCACCGCTGCGAAAAAGGATCAGCGAACCCAACGCGCGCCCAGACGGCAGACAAGGTACTCCAAGAACAGGCGCGGCTCGCCGTCCAGCTCGCACCCCGCAGGAGAGGCGATCACCACGCGGCGCGCGAACCCTCCCTCCCGCACGCGCACAAGCCGCACGTCCCCACTCGGAGGATCGCCCCAGCTGCGCTCGGGCCAAAACCCCGTCCCCTGCCCCAGCGCGACCATGTCGCACACCAGCGACGGCCCGCCACCCGCGAACACGACGTCGGGAGCGACACCGTGGCGGGCGCACAGCTCGTCGCACAACGAGCGAAAGCCGCCCTCCCTGGCAGGGTACACGACGCCGCCCTCCGTCAACTCGCGCAGCGACGCCGATTCGGACACGCCGGATTCGAGCGGAACGAGCACGCCGATACGCTCTTCGAAAAAGGCGGTCACCTCGAAGCCGCCCCACCCGACGACGCCCGCCAGCTCCTTGTCCGCGCCAAGGGCGTCCACCAATACGTCGCACCCCGCTCGATCGGCGCTGCGGCCCAGCTCGAACCGCACATCGGGCCGCTTCCGCTTGTACGCCTCCATCGCCTCCGTCACCGCCTCGGAGGCGGCCCGCACGTCGATGCGCACGACATGCCGCCCGCCCTCGCAGAAGGCGGCCAGCTCGCGGCCCAAGCCGTCGATCCCCGCCACAAGCGGAGATGCCCTGCGACGGAGCAGCTCGCCGCAGGGCGTGAGACGGACGTTTCGTCCCGAACGTTCGAACAGGGAAACGCCCAGCTCCCGCTCCAACGCTCGAATCGAGCGGGAGAGGGCGGGCTGGGTCGTGCCGAGCCGCCGAGCGCTCTCGGTGATGTGCTCGGTCTCCGCAACCGCAAGAAAGCGGCGCAACTGCACGAGATCCATGCGCTCCTCCTGTTCCCCGAAACTCCGCAATAACCGCCGCGCGCCGGACACGCGATGCCGCAACGCGCCCGCCGCGACCGATGTCCTGCACGACTGCCCAGAAACCTTGCCGCCGTGCGCCCCGCAAAGCGCACTGAGGCACGCGACAGGCCGGAACGGAGGCGGGCCGAGCCGAGACAGGGCCGGGACGAGATCGGGCGGCTCGAAAGCGGCGCAGAGAACAGCATCAACGCCCCGCATCCCAACCGAACCCTCACCGCCGAGGAACCGCCCGCGCATCGGACACGGCGCGGAAAGCCCGCGAGCGACCCCGCACGCCCGCAAGCACCTGCACCTACAAGCACCCATACCCGCGAACCGCCCACGAACCACCCGCGAATCGCCCGCATGCCCGCAAGCGCCCGACTCTTCGCGAACCGCCCGCGCCCCCGCAGCGGAAAGGGGCCGCAAAGCCCGCAAGCACCTGCGCGCCCGCGAACCGCCCACGCCCGAGCCCCACGCACCCGCAAGCGCCCAACCTCTCGAAAGCACCCGCACCTACAAGCACCCGCGCCTCGCGAACCGCCCGCACGCCCGCAGACCCCAAGCACCCAAGCACCCGCGCCCCCGCAAGCCCCCGCAATCCCTCGCCCGCCCGCGCAACGGAGAAGGGGCCGCCGGCGCCCCGCGCCCGCAGCCCCCTCCAACCGACAGCGCGCCTAGAACCCGCCGCCGAAGAAATCCTTGAACGACTGCACCGTCGTCTCGCGGTTCAAATGCGCGATCGACGTGGTGATGGGGATGCTCTTGGGGCACACCTCCACGCAGTTCTGCGAGTTGCCGCACGAGGTGATGCCGCCCGACTTCATGATCTCGCTCAGGCGCACCTCCTTGTTCATCTTCCCCGTGGGATGCGCGTTGAACAGGCGCACCTGCTGGATGGGGGCAGGCCCCATGAAGTTGGACTTGGGGTTGACGTTCGGGCACGCCTCCAAACAGCAGCCGCAGGTCATGCACTTGGACAGCTCGTAGGCCCACCGGCGCGTGTGCTCCGGCATGCGCGGGCCCGGCCCCAAGTCGAAGGGACCGTCGATGTCGATCCACGCATGCACTCGCTTGAGCGCGTCGAACAGCTGCTCGCGATCCACCATGAGGTCGCGCACGATGGGAAACGAGCTGAGCGGCGCCAGGCGAATGGGCTGCTCAAGCTGGTCGATCAGCGACGAGCACGCCTGCCGGGGCTTGCCGTTGATCAGCATCGAGCAGCTTCCGCACACCTCTTCGAGGCACACGCTCTCCCACACCACCGGCTCGACCTTCTCGCCCTTGGCGTTGACGGGGTTCTTGCGGATCTCCATCAGGGCGCCGGTCACGTTCATGTTCGGGCGATACGGGATGGCGAACTCCTCGACATAGGACCGCGAATCGGGGCTCGCCTGACGCTTGATGGAAAGGCGCACCATGCGCTCGGATGTCATCATGCCTCCTTCTTCGTCTTGGTGTAGTCGCGCTTGCGCGGCTTGATCAGCGACACGTCGACCGGCTCGTACGACAAAACGGGCGCGTCCGCGGCCGCGTCGTAGGACGCCATCGTGGTTTTGAGCCATTCCTCGTCGTTGCGGTCGGGGAACTCGGGCTTGTAGTGCGAACCGCGGCTCTCGTTGCGGTTGAGCGCGCCGAGCGTGATGACCTTCGCAAGGTCGATCATCCCGCCCAGCTGGCGAACGAAGGGCGCGGTGAGGTTGCTCCACGTCGAGCGGTCGTCGATGCCGATGTGCTGGTAGCGCTCGGCGATGTCGAACAGCTTCTCGTAGGTGGCGGCAAGCTTGGCGTTCTCGCGCACGATGGTCACGTTCTCGGTCATGAGCGCGCCCAACTCCTCGTGCAGCACATAGGGGTTCACCGGCCCGTCCAGCTTGAGGATGCCCTCGTACTCGGCGCGGTCGCGAGCGAGCGCGTCTTTGACCGTCGCCTCGTCCACGCTCTCGTAGGTGCTGTCAAGGCCCTGCACGTACTCCACGATGCTCGGCCCCGCCGCGTAACCGCCGTAGGCCGCCGACAGAAGCGAATTCGCGCCCAGACGGTTCGCGCCGTGCTGCGAGTAGTCGCACTCGCCCGCCGCGAACAGGCCGGGAACGTTCGTCTTCTGATCGATGTCCACCCACAGGCCGCCCATGGAGTAGTGGACGCTCGGGAAGATCTTCATCGGCACCTTGCGCGGGTCGTCGCCCACGAACTTCTCGTAGATCTCGAGGATGCCGCCCAGCTTGTTGTCGAGGTAGTTCGCATCGATATGCGAAAGGTCCAGGTACACGACGTTCTGGCCGTCCACGCCCAGCTTCTGGTTCACGCACACGTCGAAGATCTCGCGCGCGGCCACGTCGCGGGGCACGAGGTTTTTGTAGAGCGGGTACTTCTCCTCGAGGAAGTACCAGGGCTTGCCGTCCTTGTACGTCCACACGCGCCCGCCCTCGCCACGCGCCGACTCGCTCATCAGGCGATTCTTGTCGATGCCGGGAATGGCCGTGGGGTGGATTTGGATGAACTCGCCGTTGGCGAAGGTTGCGCCCTGGCGGTACAGGCGGGCGGCGGCGTAACCGGTGTTGATGGTGGAGTTCGTCGACTTCCCGAACACCGCTCCCAAACCGCCCGTGGCGCACAGGACCGCGTCGGCGGGAAACGCCACGATCTCCATCGTGGCAAGGTTCTGGGCGGTGATGCCGCGGCAGACGCCGTCCTCCACGATGGCCGACACGAACTCCCAGCCCTCGTACTTGGTCACCTTGCCCTCCACCTCGAGGCGGCGCACCTGCTCGTCAAGCGCGTACAGAAGCTGCTGGCCCGTCGTGGCGCCCGCGTAGGCCGTGCGGCGCACGAGCGTGCCGCCGAAACGGCGAAAGTCCAAAAGGCCCTCGGGCGTGCGGTTGAACATGACGCCCATGCGGTCGAACATGTGGATGAGCGCCGGAGCCGCATCGCACATCCTCTTCACCTGGGGCTGGTTCGCCAAGAAGTCGCCGCCGTACACCGTGTCGTCGAGATGGCGCCAGGTGGAGTCGTTCTCGCCCTTCGTGTTGATGGCGGCGTTCACGCCGCCCTGCGCGCACGCGGAATGCGAGCGCTTCACCGGCACGAGGGAGAACAAGTCGACGGGAATGCCCGCCTCGGCGATCTTGAGCGTCGCCATGAGGCCGGCCAGACCGCCGCCGACGACCACAACTTTGTTTTTAGCCATGAATAGAGCTCCTCTCTGCTAGGCGAACGCCAGGATCGCCAGCACGCCGATCACCGACAGCACCACGAAGATGCCCATGGTCGCGTACTTCGACACCTTCTGGGACTTCGGTGTGACCGTGATGCCCCACGTGATGAGAAACGTCCAGATGCCGTTGGCGAAGTGGAACATCGAGGCCACGATGCCCACGATGTACAGCGCCAAGAACACCGGGTTCGCCACGATGTCGGCCATCATGGAAAAGCCCGGCTCCACGCCGAACTCGGCCTGCACGCGCGTCTGCCACACGTGCCACACCAAAAACGCGAACATGATGAAGCCCGTCAGGCGCTGCAGGAAAAAGCCCCAGTTGCGAACGTAGGTGTACTGCCTGACGTTGTTCTTCGCCTTGAGCGCGATCCAGATGCCCAGGATGCCGTGGAACAAAAGCGGCACAAAGATCACGAACGTCTCGAGGAACAGCTTGTACGGCAGGTTCACCATGACGCCTGCCGCCACGTTGTAGGCCTCTTCGCCCCAGATCGCCGAGGAGTTCACCAGCGTGTGAACCGTCAGGAACACCCCGATGGGGATGAGGCCCGACAGCGAGTGGAGCTTGCGCAGGAAGTTCTCCGTGCGACCCATTCCTTTGGTTGTCTCCATGCAAACCTCTCTTGTCTTAAACCTTCTCTCACCGGCCCGCCCTCTGCGGGCCCATGCGCTTAAAGCCGCGCCTCTGCGGCCCGGCGTGCGGCGCGCCCTCGTCGCCGCACGCCGGGCCGCAGAACGGACGGGGCGACGTCCGCAGCCGTCCGCGACGCGCAAGGCCCCCGGTCGCGCGGCGCGGACGGGCCGACGCCTCAGCCAACCGCGTCCGATGCGCTTTGCCGGACGCACGCCGCATCGGCGAACCGCGCCCTCAAATCGCGCGCGGGCGCGCCGCACTCCCGAACGCAGCGCCATGCCAGCACGTCGAGCGCGTCCACCACCGCGGCCCCCGCCACTATGGGAGCGCACCCCACCGCCGACAGCTCGGTGCACCCGAGCACGATGCCGTCGCAGCCGTCCCACGCCATCGCCGCGCACAAAGCCTCGACATGGCCCGGTCCGTCGCATCGGCCCGCCTTCACCTCGTCGTAGATGGTGGACATGACCTCTCGCTGCCGCTCCTCGTCGGGATACACCGCGCTCATGCCCACCGCCGCGAACGCCTCGTCGTACACGCCCGCGGCCCGCGTGCCGTCGGTGCCCAGCACCGCGACGCGCTTCGCTCCGAGCTCGGCGACGAGGCGCGCCGTCTCGCGAGGCATGTGCACGAAGCGCGCCGTCTCAAGCGGCGCGGCGATGTCGTCCAGGCGCGCGTGCGCCGTGTTGCACGGCGTGCAGAGCACCGTGCATCCGCATGCCTCCAGCTCAAGCGCCGCATCCCTCATGGGATCGACGAACGACACCGCCCCGCGCTTTCTCATCAGATACGACGTGCGATCGGGAATCCACGGACGGTTGAGCACCGTCACGTCAAGATGGTCCTGGTCGCGCGCCACATCGGTGAAGAACACGACGCGCTCCATGAGCCGCGCCGTGGCGGCGGGCCCCAGACCCCCGATAACTCCCAGCTTCTCCATGCAAGCCTCCCTCGCTTTCGCGGCTTCGGCCCGTCGCCGACGCCGCAAGCGCGCGTACGCGCGGCGGGCGCCCCGCAGCCGAGGCGCCCGCCGCATCAACGCGCCTTACTTCTCCAGAAGCTCCTTGCCGGCGATGCCCGGATGCGTCATCTCCATGGGATGCATGATGACGTCGAGCGCCTCCTCGGTCAGGACGCCCTTCTCAAGCACGATCTCGCGCACCGGGCGCTTCGTGGCGATGGCCTCCTTCGCCACGGCGGCGGCCGTCTCGTAGCCCACGTGCGGGTTGATGGCCGTGATCACGCCCACGCTGTTGTCCACGTAGCCCTGCATGACGTCCTCGTTGGCGGTGATGCCGCTCAGGCAGTGCGTGCGGAACACCGTGAACACGTTGGTCATGATGGTGATGGACTGCAGCAGGTTGAACACGAGCACCGGCTCCATGACGTTGAGCTCGAACTGGCCGGCCTCGCACGCCAGCGCGATGGTGAGGTCGTTGCCCACCACCTGGAAGGCCGACTGGTTCATGACCTCGGCCATGACCGGGTTCACCTTGCCCGGCATGATGGAGGAGCCGGGCTGGCGCGGCGGCAGGTTGATCTCGCCCAGGCCGCAGCGCGGGCCGGAAGCCATCATGCGCAGGTCGTTCATGATCTTGGACATGCTGACCATGCAGATCTTCAGCGCCGAGGACACCTCCAGGTAGCTGTCGGTGTTCTGCGTGCCGTCAACGAGGTTCGACACGCCCTTGATGGGGAACCCGCTGTACTCGGCCAGGTAGCGATCCACCAGCTCGATGTAGTCGGGATCGGCGTTGAGGCCCGTGCCCACGGCGGTGGCGCCCATGTTCACCTCGTAGAGGTGCTCGCGGGTGCGGCCGATGCGCTCGATGTCGCGGCCGAGCACGCACGCATGCGCGCCGAACTCCTGGCCCAAGCGGATGGGCACCGCGTCCTGCAGGTGCGTGCGGCCCATCTTGATGACGCCGTCGAACTCCTCGGACTTCGCCTCGAAGGCGGCCTTCAGCTCGCCCATGGCCTCGAGCAAGCCCTCGAGGCGCGTGAGGATGGCCAGGTGCACCGCGGTCGGGAACGCGTCGTTGGTGGACTGGGCCATGTTGACGTGCGAGTTCGGGCTGACCACCTTGTAGTTGCCCTTTTCCTCGCCGAGGATCTCAAGGGCGCGGTTCGCGATGACCTCGTTGCCGTTCATGTTGATGGACGTGCCCGCGCCGCCCTGGATGGGGTCGACGAGGAACTGGTCGTGCAGCTTGCCGGAAGCGATCTCGTCGGCGGCCTCCATGATGGCCTTCGCGATGCGCTCCTCCATGTGGCCCGTCTCCCAGTTCGCGCGCGCCGCGGCTTTCTTCACCACGGCCAGGGCGTCGATCAGGGCGTCGTCGATGCGATACCCCGTGATGGGGAAGTTCTCCATAGCGCGCAGCGACTGCACGCCGTAGTACGCGTCCTTCGGGACTTCCTTGTCACCCAGAAAATCGTGCTCGATACGAAACTCCGACATTGCCTGTGCCTTCTTTCTTCGCTTCGATTGTCGATTGTCGATGGATTGTCGATTGTCGATGGATTGTCGATCGTCAATGGATGGCTGACCGGCGCGCCCCTCGCGCGCCGTGCGCCAGCCGTCCGGCCCGTCCGGCGAGGCCCTCCCTCCTCGCCGGACGAAGCCGGGGCGGCGCGCCGATAAGCGCTACAGCAAGATGCTGCTCAGCCCCATGCCGATGGCCACGGCGCCGATGGTCGCCACAAGGCCGGGTATCATGAAGCTGTGGTTCAGCACGTACTTGCCCACATGGGTCGTGCCGGTGCGGTCGAAGTTGATGGCCGCCACGACGGTGGGATAGTTCGGGATGAAGAAGTAGCCGTTCACAGCCGGGAACATGGCGATGAGCATCGCGGGGTTGATGCCGAGCGCGATGCCGAGCGGCATGAGCGTGCGCACCGTCGCCGCCTGGCTGTACAGCAGAATGGACAGCGCGAACAGGGCGAGCGCGAACAGCCACGGAGCCGCCGTCACCAGGTCGGAGATGGAGCCCTCGATGAACTCGGAGTTGCCGTTGAAGAACGTGTCGCCCATCCACGCGATACCGAAGATGGCGATGACCGCCGTCATACCCGACTGGAACACGCTGCCCTTCACCACGTCGTCGGCCTTCGGACGGCAGACGATCATGATGACGGCCGCGATGACGAGCATGACGATCTCGATGGTGATGGGCATCGACATGCGGGTGAGCTCGCCGTCGACCGTCCACGCGGGACGCAGCGTCTCAACCGAGCCGAACAGAACCACCAGCACCGCGCCCAGCAAGAACAGCACGACAGCGATCTTGGAAGCGGTCGTGGGAACGTAGTTCGAGTTGGTGTCGGCCTTGATGGGGGCCAGGCCCTCTTCGAGGCGCTTCAGGTACTCGGGATCCTCCGAGAGCTCCTTGCCCATCTTGCTGGCCACGAACGCGGCGATCATGCACGCGATGAACGTCGAGGGAATGCAGATCATCATGATGTTCGCAAGCGTGATGCCCTGATCGGAGAGCAGGGCCAGCAAGGCGACCGTCGCCGCGGCGATGGGGCTTGCCGTGATGGCCTGCTGCGACGCGATGACCGCGATGGACATGGGACGCTCGGGACGAACGCCCGTCTCACGCGCGACCTCGGCGATAACCGGCAGCACGGAGTACGCCACATGGCCCGTGCCCGCGCACAAAGTGAACAGGTACGTGATGATCGGGGCGATGAACGTGATGCGCTTGGGATTTCTCCTCAGCGCCTTCTCAGCGAGGTGGACCAGGTAGTCCATACCCCCTGAAGCCTGCAGCACGCTCGCCGCCGTGACCACCGCCGCAATGATGAGCATGACGTCGATCGGGGGGCTTGCCGGCTGCACTCCGAACACGAACGTGAGAATGGCAAGGCCGATGCCGCCCATGACGCCGAGGCCCAAGCCTCCCATACGGGCACCGATGAAGATGCAGACGAGGATGATGACCAGCTGCACGAGAAACATTACCACGATTGATCTCCTCCTTTCGGAAAACGCAGGGACAACCTGCCTATGCAAACGTGCGCTTTCGTCCTCCTTCCCCTCTCGCACAGCTGATGAGGATACCCCCCCCCCGTACCTATTAGTCAAGAGGTAATGAAGGCGGTTTTGCTCAGATTTTTGGAAACGCATGGAAATCGCGCCCCCGCAAGGCGTCGGGAGGCCCGTCGGGAGAGAGCTTTTCGCGACGCTGACGAGGCTTCGCTCGACGATCCGGCCCAGCCTCCGTCGATGGCGGCTCAACAGAGAGCGCCCGATCTCCCTGTTGAACCAGGATGGACAGAGAGCTGTCCCTTATACACCTCT
>NZ_PPEL01000075.1 GCF_002899695.1 Rubneribacter badeniensis | reverse complement strand
ATGTGTATACGTGACAGCTCCCGACGCGCTTCCAACGCGCCACCGACGTGCATCCAACGCGCTTTCGGCAACGCTCTGCCGCGCCCGTCCGCTCCGCACCGCCCCTCCGGCCGCAAGCCCCGAAAACGTGAGAGGGCCCGCACGCGGCGCGCGTGCGGGCCCTCTCACAACGAACGGCCGGAAACGATGTCTCCTAGCGCCGCCCCCTCTTCGGCTTGTAAGCGGGGCAGGCGTAGTCGCGAACCTCGGCGGCTTCGACAAGCTCCTCCACCCACCGTTCCACGGGCAGCGCCGCCTCGGCTTCGAGGACGACGGGCAGCTTCGCGTGCGTCTCGGGCGCGCGCGGCATGAACAGCGTGCAGCAGTCCGGCGCGTCCTGCGACGAGATCTCGAACGTGCCGAGCCGTTCGGCTTCGCCGATGATCTCGAGCTTGTCGGTGCCGATGAGCGGCCTGAACACCGGCATCTCCACCGCCGCGTCGGTGCAGCGGATGTTGTCGAGCGTCTGGGAGGCCACTTGCCCCAGGCTCTCCCCCGTCACGAGCGCGCCGGCGCCCTCGAGCTGGGCGATCCGCTCGGCCACCTTGAACATGAGACGCCGGTACATGACGATGCGCAGCGGAGGGGGTGCCGAAAGCGCGATCTCGCGCTGGCAGTCGCCGAACGGCACCGTGTGCACGCGCGCGATGCACCCCGTGCGCTCGAGCACGCGCGCGATGTCGTCCACCAAAAACTCGCTCGCGTCCGAGGTCTGCGGCCGCCCGGAGAAATGCACGCCCACGCACACCGCGCCGCGGCGGGCGAGCCGCCACAGAGCCACCGGCGAGTCGATGCCGCTCGACAGCAGGCACGCCACCGTGCCCGAGCTGCCCACCGGAAGCCCGCCCACGCCCGGCAGCGATCGGGCGTACACGTACGCCGCGTTCTGCACCACCTCGACGCCCACCGTGACGTCGGGGTCTTTCATCTGCACCCGCTTGCCGGGGTAGGCGCCGGCGAGCGCCGAGCCGATGATCCGGTTCATGTCCATCGAGCCCGTGGCGAAGTCGGTGTGGTTGCGGCGCGCCGCCACCTTGAACGAGTCGAAGTCGCCCGCCTCGGCCATGGCGTCGATCGCCGCCTTCGCCATGACGTCGAGGTCGCGCTCGCATTTGAATCCGCACGACACGCGCGCCACGCCCGGCACCTGGGCCGCCAGGTCGGCCGCATCCTTCGCCGTCTGCCAATCGCAGCCTTCGCGCAGAAACACGCACAGCCGCCCCGCGATGCGATGGATCGTCACCACCGGAAAGGGTTTGAGCAGCGCCTCGAGGTTTTTGAGCAGCCTCATCTCGAACGTCGAGCGGTTATGGCCCTTCAGGCCGATCTCGTGATAGTGGACAAGGCAGATGCGTTGGAATTCGGTCATGGAAACCCCTCAGCTCGCAAGTTCGGACGATCTGCGCAGGCACGGCTGCCAACCTCGCAGATCGCGCGGTTGGAGCGAAGCGCGAAAACAAGCGCGCAGATCGGTTCAGTGAGTCAGAGAGAAACCCCGAAGCGCTCGAGACTGCCGCGGCGCATACGCTTGCGGCATATCCATTCCCATCTTATGCGCCCGCTTAAACGCACTTCGCTCAAGTATCGAGCGAAGCGGAAACGCGCTTCGGCTTGCGAAGAATGTTTGGGACGGCGAGTCGGGTGCTTCGGGGTTTCGCGGCGTCGGCAGGTTTCGCTGGCCGCAAGGCCAGCGAAACTCCGAACTTTAATGGTTCTTGACGTCGATGGACGCGGGGTCGTAGGACACTTCCCCACGCGCCACCTCGCCGAACGCGAGTGACAGCGGCTTCTTGTCGGCAGCGCGGGCGATTTCCACAGCCGTTTGCAGCTGGATGGCGCGATCGCGCTGGCCGCGCATCATGTCGTTGATGTCGTGCGCGCGCTTCGACGCGAGAGCGCACAGCAGGAAACGGTCGTTGTCGGTCTTGTCCAAAAGGACGTCGATCTTCGGTTCGATAATGCTCATTGGGTATTCAACCTCGTGTCTCTTCGGCTTGTTCGTCGACGTAGCCCGTCAAAGCGCGCACGGCTTCTTCCAAGTCGTCGTTCACCAGCCGAACATCATACTCCATCTTCCGGGAAAGCTCCACCCGCGCCGCCTCCATGCGCGTGGCGATGGCCTCCTCCGTCTCGGTCCCCCGCCCCCTCAGGCGTTTCTCAAGCACCTCAAGAGACGGCGGTTCCACGAATACGAGATGCGCGGAGGGCATCTTCTCGCGGACCTGGAATCCCCCTTGGACGTCGATCTCAAGGATGACCTGATCGCCCCGCGCGATATGCTCCTCGACGTCGGCACGCGGCGTTCCGTAGCGGTTGCCGCCGTACGTAGCCCACTCGAGCAACCCGTCTTCTTCGACGAGCCGGTCGAACTCCTCGTCGGTGGCGAAACGGTAGTGCACGCCATCGACCTCTCCAACGCGCGGCGCCCGCGTCGTCACCGAGACGGACACCCAGGCGTCGGGAACCTCGCGCACAAGTCGGGCCACCAGCGTGCCTTTGCCGGCACCCGATGGCCCAGAGACGACGAACAGATTGCCGCGGCGCATGCGCGCTTAGCCCAAGCGCTCCAGCAAGGCGGTTTGCTGGCGCTCGCCCAGACCGCGCAGACGACGGCTCTCGGCGATCTGCAACTCCTTCATGATCTTCTCGGCCTTCGCCTTGCCGTAGCCGGGAAGCGTCTCGATGAGGGTGGACACCTTCATACGACCGACGACCGGATCGTTTTTCATCTCGAGCACCTTCTCGAGGCTCAGCTTGCCCGACTTCAGATCGTCGCGAACCTCGGCGCGCTTGATGCGGGCGGCCTTCGCCTTCTCCAGGGCGGCCTGACGCTCTTCAGGGCTGAGTTGAGGAATAGCCATCGTGTTTCTCTCCTTCTGTTCAGAACGATGCCGTGATACTAGCATGCAATTTGCCGTTTTGCCTTATCGATTGCCACAAAATCCAAAAATTCCAGCAGGTTTCACACATTGTACGAACGAAGGGCCGCATTGAGCGCGTTTCGTCGCCCAATCGTCACCTTTCTCGCTCGATCTGGGGAAACCGGCATCGAGAACGCTACAGCTCGGCGACGATGGCATCGAAGGCGGCCGCAGGGTCATCGGCCTGCGTGATGGGGCGGCCCACCACGATGTGCGAGGCGCCGTTCGCAAACGCCTGCGCGGGCGTGGCCACGCGGCTCTGGTCGCCCTTCGCGGCACCTGCGGGACGCACGCCCGGCGTGACGATGTAAGCGTCGGGGCCCAAGATGTCGCGCAAGCGCGCGGCCTCCTGCGGCGAGGCAACCACGCCCGATATTCCCGCGCGCTTGGCCTGCTCGGCGAGCACGACCACCTGGTCGGCCATGGCGCGGGAGACGCCCGTCTCGGCGAGTGCCGCGTCGTTCATGCTCGTGAGCACCGTGATGCCGAGGGTGGCGGGCACGTCGTGGCCGTACTCGGCCGCCGCGCGCTCAGCGCCCCTCTGCGCCGCCGCCATCATGTCCACGCCGCCCACCGTGTGCATGGTGAGCATGTCGGCCCCGCTGCCGGCGGCGGCGTACGCGGCGCCCTCCACCTGGTGCGGGATGTCATGGAACTTGAGGTCGAGGAACACCTTGAAGCCGCGCTCCTTGAGGGCGTAGACGATGGCCGGGCCGTTCGCGTAGAACAGCGTCATGCCCACCTTCATCCACGTGGCCTTGCCTTGCAGCGCGTCCGCGAGGTCGAAGGCCTCCTCGATGCCGCAATCGAGCGCCACGATCACGCGGTCGCGCGCCGGGACGCTTTCGAACGAACTCACCATTCCAACGCTCCTATCAGCTCGTTGACGTCTTTCACGCCGTGCCTCTCGCAATACTGCGCCATCCCGTCGATGATCTCGACCGTAGCGCACGGGTTAACGAAGTTCGCCGTTCCCACAGCCACCGCCGTGGCCCCGGCCAGCATGAACTCGACGGCGTCGGTCGCATTCGCGATGCCGCCCATCCCGAGCAGCGGCACGTCCACCGCCTTGTGGCACTCCCACACCATGCGCAGCGCCACCGGCTTCACGGCCGGGCCCGACAGGCCGCCCACGCCGCGCGCGAGCTTGGGGCGGCGGCGCTCCGCATCGATGGCCATGCCCATGAGCGTGTTGATGAGCGACAGGGCATCGGCTCCGGCAGACGCCGCGGCACGGGCGATCTCGGTGACATCGGTGACGTTCGGCGTGAGCTTCACGATGAGCGGGCGCTTCGTGGCGGCGCGGCAGCGGGACACGACGGCCTCGACGCTCGTCGCGCACGTGCCGATGGTCATGCCGCCCGCGTCCACGTTCGGGCACGAGATGTTCACTTCGTAGGCGTCCACCGGCGCGTCCTCGAGCGCTTCGATGACCCGCACGTACTCGTCGAAGCTGTGGCCCGACACGTTCACGATCGTCGTTGCAGCGCGCGCGTGCAGCCATGGCAGGTCGACCTCTTTGAGGTGCGCGACGCCGGGGTTCTGCAGACCGATGGAGTTCAGCATGCCCGAAGGCGTCTCGGCGATGCGGGGGCTCGCGTTGCCCTCCCAGCCGTTAAGGGAGACGCCCTTGGTGGTGATGGCGCCGAGGCTTGCCACGTCCACGAAGTCGCCGTACTCGCGACCGGCGGCGAACGTGCCGGACGCGGTGGTGACGGGGTTCTTCATGGCGAGGCCGCCGAGGTTCACGGCCATGCGCACGTTCGTCGGCGCCGTCGTGAGCGGCAGCGCGTTCTCGATTCCAGCCATCTACCACACCACCTTCGCCGCATCGAACACGGGGCCGTCCACGCAGGCGCGCTTCTTGCCGTCCACCGTGTCCACCACGCACGACAGGCAGGCGCCCACGCCGCACGCCATGCACTTCTCCAAAGACACCTCGCAGAACACGCCCGCGTCTGCCGCCATGCGCGCCACGATCCTCATGAGCGGCTCGGGACCGCACACGGCCACGTAATCGTAGGGCTCGCCCGCCTCGGCGGCCTCGGCGAGCGCCTCCTCCACGAGCGGAGTGCAGAAGCCCGCACGGCCGAAGCTGCCGTCGTCGGTGGCGCAGCGCGGCGCGCCGCAACCGCATGCCGCGCCCCGCGCAAGCAGCTCCTCGAAGCGCTCGCGGAACACGAGGGCCGCTTTCGTTTGCGCGCCCAGCACGACATCGGTGCGCACGCCGGAGGCCACCAGCTGCTCGCAGAGCATGTACAGCGGCGCCGCGCCCGCGCCGCCGCACACCACCAGCACGCGCCGCGCATCCTCAGGCGGTTGCCAGGGGCGTCCGACAGGGCCGATGAGCTCGGCTCCGGACACATGGTCGGCGCGTTCGGGCTCGATGCGCGACATATGGTCGGTGCCGAACCCCACCACCTGGTAGAGCACCTCGAGCGTGCCGGCGGCAATGTCGCGCGAGTAAATGCCGAAGGGGCGTCGAAGGATGTGCGCCTCCTTGCCCGGCACCTTCATATGGACGAACTGCCCCGGCGCCGCGCTGGCCGCTATCTGCGGCGCGGAAAGCTCCATGAGGTAAAGGTTCGGACCCACGCATTCGTTCTCCAAGATGCGCGCCCTCTCGTTGACCAGTGCCACGTGCTTCCTTTCCCTGGCGCTTCGCCGCCCTCCCGACCGCGAAGCCTCTCGTCACCTGCGGGCGATTGTACCATTGCGCGCGCCGCCCCGCATCTGACAAGCCGAAACGCGAAGGAAAAGCGCACATGGACGAAAGGGGGCGCATGCGAGGAGCGGAGATGCGCGGCAAACGCGCTCACGCGCCGTCGCCGACGAGCTTGAGCCCGACCACGCAGCCGACAAGGCCGGCGATGAGCAGAACCCTGGCAGGTGATACGGGCTCCGCTCCCACGACCATGCCGTGAACCACGGTGATCGAGGCGCCTATGCCCACCCATACGGCATAGGCGGTGCCGGTAGGAAGCGTCTTGACGGCATGCGAGAGCCCCAGCATGCTGAGCGAGAGAGCGGCAAAGAACACGATGGACGGAACGAGCTTCGTGAAACCCTCCGACCTGCCGAGCGCGATCGCCCACACCGCCTCGAGAACGCCGGACAGAACCAGAACGAACCATGCCATGACAATCTCCTTCCGAAGGTCCGTGCGCCGTCTTGTCGATCCTGGTACGGCTGCCCTCGTCAGGGACCCATGGGCAACATGGGCCTTCCACAGTATAGCAGACCGAGGTGCGCCCTTCGCCTCAAGCCGCGTTTGGGCTGCGCAAGCTCATCCTTGCGCGGTCGCAGGCTCCCACTGCGGAAGATCCTGAAGGGCCGCGATGCCCAGGCCGCGATCGCGGGCGACCTCCATGCCGGCCACCATGGCCTGGGCAGCGGAGAGGTTCGTGACATGGGTCACGCCGTGCTTGACGGCCTCGAGGCGCAGCTCGTAGCCGTCGGCGCGCGTGGCGTGGCCGAACGGGGTGTTGATCATGAACGCGATCTCGCCGCCGACAATGCGGTCGATCACGTTCGGCGAGCCCTCGTGCACCTTCTTCACCTCTTCGCACTCGATGCCGGCCGCCCGCAGCGCCCGCGCCGTGCCGCCCGTGGCCACGATATGGAAGCCCAGGCGCTCGATGTCGCGCGCGATGGGCACCACGGCGCGCTTGTCGCGATCGCACACGCTCACGAACACCGTGCCCTCGCGCGGCAGGTCGTAGTCGATGGCCAGCTGCGTCTTGGCGTAGGCCGCCGGGAAGTTGCGCGCGATGCCCATCACCTCGCCGGTGGACTTCATCTCGGGCCCCAGCACGGTGTCGGTGCCGGGGAAGCGCCCGAAGGGCATCACGGCCTCCTTCACGCTGAAATGCTCCAGACGGCGCTCGTCGTGCGGAAGCCCCAGACCGGCGATCTTCTCCCCCGCCATGATGCGGGCGGCGCACTTCGCCAGCGGCACGCCCGTGGCCTTCGACACGAACGGCACGGTGCGGCTCGCGCGCGGGTTGGCCTCGATGATGTAGATCATCTGATCCTTGATGGCGAACTGGATGTTGATGAGCCCCACCACGCCGATGCGCAGCGCCAGCCGCCGCGCCGTGGCGCGCAGCTGCGACACGATGGCCTCCGACAGCGCGAACGGCGGCGTGCAGCAGGCCGAGTCGCCCGAGTGGATGCCCGCCTCCTCGATGTGCTCCAGCACGCCGCCCACGTACACCTCGTCGCCGTCGCAGAGCGCATCGAGGTCCACCTCCACGGCGCCCTCTAGGAAGCGGTCGAGGTACACCGGGTGATCGGGCGTGATCTTGGCGGCCTCGGTCATGTACTTCTCCAGCTGGGCGCCGTCGTACACGATGCCCATGCCGCGCCCGCCCAGCACGTAGCTGGGGCGCACGAGCAAGGGGAAGCCTATCTGGTCGGCCACGGCGCACGCCTCCTCGAAGGTGGAGGCCATGCCGGCGGCCGGGTACGCGATGGAAAGCTCGTCCAGGATGGCGCTGAAGCGGTCGCGGTCCTCGGCGAGGTCGATGGCCTCCGGCGAGGTGCCCATGATGGGCACACCGGCCTCGGCCAGCGCGTTCGCCAGCTTGAGCGGCGTCTGGCCTCCGAGCGTGACCACCACGCCGTCGGGTTGCTCCACGTCCACGATGTCCATGACGTCCTCGAACGTGAGCGGCTCGAAATACAGCTTGTCGGACGTGTCGTAGTCGGTGGACACCGTCTCGGGGTTGCAGTTCACCATGATGGTTTCGAACCCGGCCTCGGCCAGCGCGTAGGACGCGTGCACGCAGCAGTAGTCAAACTCGATGCCCTGGCCGATGCGGTTCGGGCCCGCGCCGAGGATCATGGCGCGGCGGCGGGTCTTGGGCGCGACCTCGGTCTCGTCCGCGTCGTAGGTCTTGTAGTGGTAGGCCGTCGTGCTGGGGAACTCGGCGGCGCAGGTATCCACGGTCTTGAACGCCGGCACCACGTGCAGCATCTTGCGGCACGTGCGCACGGTGAGCTCGTCGGAACCCGTGAGGTGCGCGATCTGCGCGTCGGACAGGCCGTAGCGCTTGAGCAGGCGGAACGCGTCGGCGTTGAGCTCGTCGAGGCGCGTGCCGCGCAGGTTCTCCTGCACGCGCACGATGTCGGCCATGCGCGCCACGAAGAAGGGTTCGATGTGGCTCACCGCGCTCGCACGCTCCACCGTCCAGCCGCGGCGCAGCGCCTCGGCCAGGTAGAAGATGCGGTCGGCGGTCGGGCGGCACACGAGGTCCTCCAGCTCCGCGTCGGCCGCGGCCCCTTCGTCGCCGCATCCGTCGGCCCCGAGGCCGGCGCGCCCGTTCTCCAGCGAGCGCAGGGCCTTGCCCAACGCCTCCTCGAACGTGCGCCCGATGGACATGATCTCGCCCACGGCCTTCATGCGCGTGGACAGCGTGTCGTCGGTGCCTTGGAACTTCTCGAACGCGAAGCGCGGCACCTTCACCACGCAGTAATCGATGGAGGGCTCGAAGCACGCGGGCGTGGCCTTCGTGATGTCGTTCACGATCTCGTCCAGCGTGTAGCCCACGGCCAGCTTCGCCGCCGCCTTCGCGATGGGGAAGCCCGTGGCCTTCGAGGCCAGCGCCGAGGAGCGCGACACGCGCGGGTTCATCTCGATCACGATCATGCGGCCGTTGTCCGGATTCACGGCGAACTGCACGTTCGAGCCGCCCGTCTCCACGCCGATCTTCTCCAGGATGGCCAGCGATGCCGCGCGCATGCGCTGGTACTCCACATCCGAGAGCGTCTGCGCGGGCGCCACGGTGATGCTGTCGCCGGTATGCACGCCCATCGCGTCGAAGTTCTCGATGGAGCACACGATGATGCCGTTACCGGCGTGGTCGCGCATCACCTCCATCTCGAATTCCTTCCAGCCCTCGATGCTCTCCTCCACCAGCACCTCGCCGGCGGGGGAAAGCTCCAAGCCCTGGCTTACGATGAGGGCCAGCTCGTCGTGGTCGTGCGCGATGCCGCCGCCCGCGCCGCCCAGCGTGAACGAGGGGCGCAGCACCACGGGGTAGCCGATCTCGTCCACGATGGCCTCCGCGTCGGCCACGGAGTAGGCGTAGCCCGAGCGCGCCGTCTCGATGCCCAGCTCGGCCATGCAGTCGTTGAAGAGCTTGCGGTCCTCGCCGCGCTCGATGGCTTCCAGGTCGCAGCCGATCATCTCCACGCCGTACTTGCTCAGCACGCCGGATTTCGCCAGCTCAACCGCCGTGTTCAGGCCCGTCTGGCCACCCAAGGTGGGCAGCAGCGCGTCGGGTCGCTCGCGCTCGATCACGCGCTCCACGAACGAGGCCGTGATGGGCTCCACATAGGTGCGGTCGGCCAGCTCGGGATCGGTCATGATGGTGGCGGGGTTGCTGTTCACCAGCACCACGCGGTAGCCGTCGGCCTTGAGCACCTTGCACGCCTGCGCGCCCGAGTAGTCGAACTCGCACGCCTGCCCGATGACGATGGGGCCGCTTCCGATGACCAGAATGGTCTTGATGTCGTCGCGCTGAGGCATTAGTCCTCCCCTCCTGCCTGACGGCTTCCTGTGGCGGGCATCTTGCCCTTCAGAACCTGCGGCTGCTCGCACGCGGCGCGAAGGCCGCTTTGCTCGTCAGATCGGCCGCTCGGCCGGGAAGCATGTTTGTCGACAAGCCGCTGGCCTGTTGACTCAAGGCAATCTGCTCCACCACAGAAACCTTGCTCCTTTGCTGAGGACCCCGTCACGGCGGCAGCTTGCCCTCCGAACGTCCAGCCCGCCAAGCGGTCGACGGCGATGTCGATGTCCAGATAGTCCTCGCGGCCCTCCATCAAGCGCATGAACGCGGTGAACAGGTAGTGCGCGTCGGTAGGGCCGGGGGATGCCTCGGGGTGGTACTGCACGGAAAACGCGGGGATGTCCAGAAACGCGATGCCCTCCGCCGTGCCGTCGTTGAGGTTCACGTGCGTGAGGCGGATGCGCCCGAAGCGCTCGTTTCGCACGACGGGGGCCACGCCGGCGCGCACCCAGAAGCGCAGGTCGTCCTCGTGCCCCCTGAAGCCGCCCGACAGCTCGGGGATAAGCTCGCCGAGGCTCGGGAACACCAGCCCAAAGCCGTGGTTCTGCGCCGTGATCTCCACGCGGCCCGTGAGCAGGTTCATCACGGGGTGGTTGCCGCCGCGATGGCCGAACTTCAGCTTCTCGATGGCCGCGCCCGCCGCTTTCGCTATCATCTGGTGCCCCAGGCAGATGCCGAACACCGGCACCTTGCCGAGCAGCTTCTCCACCTGCGTGTACGTGCCCTCCACGGCCTCGGGGTCGCCGGGGCCGTTCGACAGGAACACGCCGTCGGGCTTCGTGGCCAGCACGTCCTCGGCCGGGGTGTCCCACGGCACCACGGCAAGGTCGCAGCCCGCGCGCACGAGGTTGTGCAGGATGGAGCGCTTCGCGCCGCAGTCGTAGGCGATCACGCGCCGCGCGCGCGGCGCGGGCGGGGCCACGGCGAACGCGTGGCTTTCCGGCAGGGACGAGAACGGGTACGCGCCCGGGCACGACACGGTGGCCGCCAGATTCACGCCCACGATGGACCGACTCGCGCGCACCTTCTCAAGCAGGCTCTCCTCGTCAACATCCTCGGTGGACAGCACGGCGCGCATCGCGCCGTGGTCGCGCACGTGGCGCACGAGCGCGCGCGTGTCCACGCCCTCGATGGCCACCACGCCCTGTTGGCGCAGGTAGTCGGGCAGGCTCATCGTGCTGCGCCAGTTCGACGGCGCGGCGCACATATCGCGCACCACGAGCCCCCGCAGGGCGGGCTTGTCCGACTGGCAGTCGTCCAAGTTCACGCCGTAGTTTCCGATCTGCGGATACGTCATCGCGACGATCTGCCCCGCGTACGACGGGTCGGTGATGACCTCCAGATACCCCTCCAGCGAGGTGTTGAAGCAGATCTCGCCGAACATCTCCCCTTCGGCCGCGCATGCCGTGCCGCGAAAGGCCGCGCCGTCCTCCAGCACGAGCAGCGCCGGACGTGCCGACGGCTTCGAGGTGCCCGCCAAAAGCTTGTCGCTGACCTTGCTCAAGCTTCCATCCTTCCCTGATCGCAGCAGACATGCGAACGCGCCCCGCTTCCGATGCGAAGCGCGCGAAACACCGAAAGGCGCGCCGCATGCCTTCTCCGCTTTCCCGCAAGCCAAAAAGTCGGGCGTAGTATACGACTTTTCCGAGTTTTAATAATATAAAATGCAGATTTTTTAGGTATTTGGATCAAAATATGCAATATTGATCGGCATTTGGAGGAAATCCGACTTCGTGCGATACTGAGCGCGACGGAAAGGAGGGGCCCATGGCCCGGTTTGGAAAAGCGGAGGTGCGCGCCTACCTCGACGAGCGGGGCGTGCCGTACGAGGCGGCAGAGCACGAGGCGGTGTTCACGATGGAAGGTTCGAGGGCCCTCGGCCTTCCGTTCGCCGACGAGGTGGCCAAGAACCTGTTTTTATGCGACGAGAAAAAGCGCTCCTATTACCTCGTCGTCATGCCCGAGGACAAGCCCGCCGACCTGAAGGAGCTGCGCGCGCAGCTGGGAACGCGGCGCTTGCGCTTCGCATCCGAAGAGGACCTCGAAACGCTGCTGGGGCTGCGCAGCGGCGCCGTGTCGCCGTTCGGGGTGCTCAACGACGAGGAACGCCGCGTGCAGGTGGTGTTCGACGAGGAGCTGCGCTCCTACCGAGGCCTCGGAGCCCATCCGAACGACAACACGGCCACGCTCCACGTGCCCCTGCAAGCCGTCGTCGAGATGATCGAGAACCACGGAAACCCGGTCGTCTTCGTCGCGCTCCCCCGCTAGGCGACCCGGCGACGGACTCGGCGGCCGCGCTTCGCAGAAAGGCCCAGCCGCCGACGCCGCTTGGGCTTTCGGACGCAACAGCCCAAGACGCGCAGCCCGCAGCATCCGCGCATATGCAGCAGCTTTGGTCAAAATACTCGATCACAATGCTCAGTATGGGCCAATTTTTAGAAAGGATGTCCATCCTCGCGACGAAGAAGAGGCTGTCCGAAGCTGGTTCGGAGAGCAGCGGACGCGCGCTTGGGGAGCGAAGGCGGCTTTCTCCGCTCGTCTCCAACGAATTGCTTTCGAACTCGTGGCACTTCTGAATTCTTGAAGGAGTCGCCACATATAGCCGCTTCCTCCCCGTCCGAACCGCCAAGCAAAACGAAAGAACCTTGAAAGACGTGTTGGAGCGCATCTTTCGGAAGAAGGAAGCACCTGATCGGATCCCTCCTACGCGTTCGCGCCAAGGCGCATGCGCAAGGTTGCTCCGCTCAAAGATCGAGACGCACCGCCCCTGCGGATGCTATCGCGTCGCACGCCAGTTTCGCCGTACGAGCATACAGATCGTCCGCACCCAGAAAAAGGCAGCGCGCCGCTTTTCCCACCCATGCGCCCACATGCTCGGACGAGAACTGATCGAGCAATTGGGCAGATCGCCTCGACGCGTCAGGATCCTCGCACGCCATCTCAGCGGACTCGCGCGCCAAGAACGCCGAGAAGGCCAGTTCCGCAGCGAGGGCATCGGGGCGAAGGGCGGCGACGGCCGGACCGAACCCTTCGAGAAGACGATAGTCGAACCCGATCGCGCGATAGCAGCCAAGCACGTGATCGGCTTGAGGCCCTTTGGTCGAGGCGTATCTGAAGCGCCCATCCTCCTCGATCGCCCCTCGCACACTGCTCTCGAAAAGCGGCACATACAACGAGCTCGTCGGAACGAACAGGCGATCGTAATAACGCTGGCGAAGCGCGTCGTCGACAGCGATGCCGTCGAAAGCGTCGCTTCCATAGGCATGCGCCACGCAAGCCAGGCGCTCGACGATCTTATCCGAGGGCTCGTTCAAGAACGCCTGGGCGCAAACTCCGACGGCAACGGACAACCCGAGCAACTCGTCGGGCGCAAGCGAAGCGCGCTCTTCCATAGATGAACCTCCAACCTTTCCGCACGATACGACGCGCCTTGCCGCCGACACCTTTGAAGGGCCCCGGCGAACGCGTGGGGCGCGAAGCCGGGGAGGAAGGAGCCTCCCCGGCAAAACGCTAAACAAGCGCGACCGCCACAGCGGCCATGATGACCAGATAGCGCAACATGAAACCGCCCACGAGCACGGCACACTCCCCTGCGAGGGCAAGCGTCATATCCGAAGCGCCCGAAGGACGGTCCGACGGAAGCCCCTCGGAAGTTGCGGGATCCGCGCCCACGCCCTTGCGATGGCGCACCATCTCCAGGCAGAACGGCAGCACAAGGCCGATGGCTATGAAGCCCAGCCAGAATGCCACGGCGTACGGGCCGCTGATCAGGTTGGCAACCGACGCGGAGGCCGCAGCCGCCGCCGAGCCGTCCGCAGTGGCCGTTACGGCCAGAAGCACGATGACCAAGGCCAGCTCAAGCACCGGCAGGGCCAATCCAACCTTGCCCATGAAGGGCAGGGCTTCCGTCTCCTCGGGCTTTGCCAAGTGAGTGACGAGCATCACGATGGCGAAGCCGGTCGAGGCAGCCGACACCACGAACAGCACCGGCAGGATCGCCATGTTCCACAGCGGAAACGCCACGCCGGCATCGCCCAGCAGCACGCCGGTATAGGCGGCCACGCACACGGCCATGACGGCGCCGACGATATCAAGCGCCTTCGGCGTGGACTTCTTCACCAAAAGCACGATGAGGTCGATGATGCTGACCACCAAAAACACGCTCAAGATGATGACGCCCCACGACATGACCGAGCCCAGGTTGCTGATCAGCAGGAAGAAGCGCATCGGGTTATTGAAGCCCGCGTGCGCATCCACCACCAGCACCAGCGTGCCCACGGCCACGGCCACGGGCCCCACGATGAACGCGATCTTCTTCATCGCGGGAGCCGGCTTCTTGGCCCAGTTCGTCAGCGCGCCCAGAACGAACGCCCCGGCGCCGAGGCCGGCAAGGAACAGATAAATCGCTATGAATGCATCCCATACCATCTTCATCACCCCTCGTACGGCTTCATGACATTGCCGCCGCGGTGGATGGCGGACGCAACCGGCATGGCCTCGATATCCTTCAGGCCGATATAGTACAGCGAAGGATGCAGGCCCAGATCATCGTAGAGAACCTCTCCGCCGTTCGCCTCGGCCAAGCGCTTGGAGATGTCGCTTTCCGGGTCGTTCAGGTCGCCGAAGAAGCGCGCGTACCCCACGCAGGTGCTCACGCACATGGGCAGCATGCCCTCGGTGGTGCGGTGGTGGCAGAACGTGCATTTCTGCACCTCGCCGGAATCCAGCTGATAGCGCACCTGGTAGGGGCAGGCGGCCATGCAGTATTTGCACCCGATGCACTTCTCCATGTCCACTTGCACGGTGCCGTCCTCGGCTTTGTAGCTGGCGCCGGTGGGGCACACCTTCACGCACGGGGCGTCTTCGCAGTGGTTGCACTGCTTGGGCACGTTCGCGCGCGCGATGCGTCCGTCCGGGCGCTCCACGTCGAAGCTTTCGATCCACGTGTTGAATTTCGTCAGCGGCACGTCGTTCTCGCGCTTGCAGGCCACCACGCAGGCGTTGCAGCCGATGCAGAGGGAAAGGTCAATCAACATGCCCAGTCGTTTTTCGCTCATTGCCACTTACCCTCCTTACGCCTTCTCGATCTTGAACATGCCACCGCAACGGCCGGGGCTGGCCGCCTCGTTCTCGGAGTAGATGCTCAGCACGCCGTCCTTGCTGACCAGCGGGTCGAGCATCTGGTGGGTGCGCACGCCGGCGGCGATGGCGGGATTGCCTTTGGTCATCTGCCCGTCGATCTCGATGTCCTGCGCGCCGTAGTTGATATGCTCGTAGCCGAAGGCCAGCGCGAAGCCGCCCTTCACTTGGCCGGCGCGCACCATGGCCTCGCCTTCGGACACATCGCCCAAAGGAGTGACGGCACGCACCTTGTCGCCGTCCTTGATGCCCAGTTCGGCGGCATCCTCGCGGTTCAGCTCGATGTAGTTGTGGTCGCACAAATCCCGCATGACGGGGCTGTTCGACAGCATGGAGATGGAGCGGAAGCGCGGCTTGTGCTCGGAGACGGTGAACGGGAACTCGTCGCGCGAGTAATGCTCCTCCACCGGCGACATGTCGGAAAGCGTCTCGGGGAAGTAGCCCAGCACCGGAGACGTTCCCTTGCCGGAGTAGCAGTTCTTGTACAGCGCGCGCTTCTCGCTGTAGATGAAGGTCTGATGATCCTTCTCGTAGCCCAGGCAGCGCTTGCCGTCGGCATCGTGGACGTACTCCATGGGCCAGTAGCGCCCGCCGCGCGAGAGGACATGTTGCACCTTGGGCCATTCTTCCGCGGTGACGGCGGCCGACATGCTTTCGGGCAGCTCGTCGAGGCCCTGCATATGGGCTTCCTCGGCGGAGATGTCCGCCACCGGCTCGTCGCCGGCGTAGGCCAGGTTCGCGATGGCCTTCAGGTAGAAGTCGCCCGCGTCGCGCAGGGGCCAGGTGTTGCCGTCGGTGTCGGTGATGGCGTCGTCGCCGAAACCGGGCAGCTCGCACGCCTCGGCCACGTCGGACAGGAACGTCTCCCAGCTGGCATGGCGTCCGTCGCCGATCTCGACGCTCTCGGCCTCTTTGACCGGCCAGCGCACGGTGGTGCCGTAGCCGGTGAACGTGGTGCCCGTGGTGGGCAGGCCGTAGCTTTCGTACGGGGTCACGTCCGGCACGATGTAGTCGGCGTACTGTGCATGCTCGCCGATGAATACATCGCAGGCGATGTGCAGCGGCAGCACCTCGGGATCTTTCAGACGCTCGATGACCTCGTCGCGCATGGCACCCGGCGTGGCCTGGATGGTGTTGCACATGAAGGAGGTGAGGATCTTGCACTGATAGGGGTACTTGTTCACGATGGACATGAGCGCTTGGCTGTCGGAAGACGAGGCGTACTGGAACCAAGGCATGATGGGCTTCGGGTCGGTTTCGCCCGCCGCCACGCGGTTTTTGTACTCGTCGGTCTTTTCCCAGGCCACGCCCGTGCGCGAGATGTACGCGGCGTTTTTGGTGGACACGCTGGGCTTGCCCTTCACGGTGGAAAGGTCGTAGCGCGCGCCTTTGCCCGCCGTGGTGGGGGCGGGGCTGTTCGGGGCGTTGCCGCCGATCATCTGGTTGGTGCCCATCATCATATGCAGCATGTTGGCGCCCACCATGGCGTCCACGCCGTTGACCGAGGCGCACGAACCGCCCTTGTGGCACACGCTCACGCGGGTTCCGTGCGAGGTGAACTCCTTGGCGATGCGCTCGATGTCCTCCACGGACACGCCGGTGATCTCGGAATACTCCTCGATGGTGTAGGCGTTGACCGATTCGGTGAGGATGGCGAAGCCGGTGCGCACTTTCACGCCGTTGACTTCGCCCTCGAAGTCCAGCACGCCCTTGCTGCAGTCGTCGGTGACGGCGGGCTCGCCCGTTTCGGCGTCGATGCACACGAATTGGTCGACGGCCTTGCCGTCCTTGTCCGTCTTCTCCGGCACGTCCATGCCGGCGTCGGCGGGGCGCATCAGCTTTTTGTAGTTGGGATGGCTCTCGTCGTCGATGACGAGGAACGTGGCGTTGGAGAACGCGCCGTAGCCGCCCGCCACGGCCGCCTTCTGGTTGGTGAAGGACAGCGCGTCGGCGTCGTAGGTTTTGTCGGCGATCATCTTCTGGATGAGGGCCGAGCAGAACGCCGAGTTGGTGGCCGGCTTGATGGGAATCCAATTGATGCCGGGAAGCGTGGGCGTCACGCAGCCGTTTGCCAACGTGCAGTCCAGCACGTCGATCTTCAGCTTGCCGGCGGCCAGGTTGGCCGACGTGCGCTTGCCGGAGCTTTGGAAGTTGATCATGCTACCGCCGGGGAAGGCGCCCAGCCAGATAGCGTATTCGGCCTCTTCAGGATCGGGGGTGAGGCCGGTACCCGAGCTTGCCAGCGAACTCGCTGAATTAGCGACCGCTCAACTGGAGGAGTGCCCGTAGGCGTTGATGGTGCCGAAGCTGCCGGAGAAGCGGCTGGAGAAGTTTCCGCGCCCGTCGGAGCGGCTGCCCAGCATGACCAGCTGGTTGGAAATGGGGCCGAGGCTCGGCTGTTCGGCGTTCATCGGCGTTTCGGTGTCGTGGACGGCTTTGAAGCCCTCGATCTCGCGATCCTCGCCGATTTCGGCGAACAGCTTGCCGCCTTCGGTGACTTCCTGGATGAGCTGATCCCAGCTGATGGGCTTCCACTTGCCCTCGCCGCGCGCGCCCGCGCGCTTGAGCGGCGTGGTGATGCGATCGGGCTGGGTGTAGCCGTCCAGCGTGGCGTTGCCGCGTCCGCAGACGGTGCCGCGCAGCTGGTTGCCCTTGCCGTTGGCGAAGCTCATGGACTGGTACGCCTCCGTCAAGGGCGCGTCGTCGCTCAGGAACGGGTAGGCGCATGCCGGGTTGTACGGATTGCCGCCCACCCCCAGAACCCGACCAGTCTCGCGGTCGATCTTCACGCGGTTGCCGCACGAGCTGTAACATCCAACGCAGCTTGAGTAGCGAACGATGACGTCCTCGTTGACGGTAACCTCTCCCGTCTTGGGATCGACCTTCGCCTCGATGGGCTGGCCATGCTTCGGCTTGGGGAAGGCGCTGTCGGCCGTTACAGCCGCCGCGGGCTGCATGCACATCCTGTACCAGAACTCGCTGTCCATGTTCGNCATCATGGAGTTCGGCANGGAGGCCCAGAAGCAAGANGCCATGGAGCACTACATGGAGACGGNCTGGCCCATCGCCTCG
>NZ_PPEL01000074.1 GCF_002899695.1 Rubneribacter badeniensis | reverse complement strand
CTCCCCGCGCGCCGCGCCCGCCCCCGCCGCTCATCGCGCCCAGCGCACCAACGCACGCCCGAAGGCGCACACCCGAAAGCCCGCACAACGACAACGCCACTACTCCATAACGCAAAAAGGGCCCCGGACGGAAAACCGTCCGAGGCCCTTCAAACATTCACGCCGTCGGCGCAAGCACCCTAGCTGGCGAACAGCTCGATCGTGTCGCCTTCCTTGAGGGTGACCATCGCCTTCTTCCACGTGCGGGTCCTGCCCAGCTGGTAACGCACGCGCTTGGGCTTGGACTTCACGTTCAGCGTGTTCACCTTCACCACCGTCACATCGAAGATAGCCTCGATGGCCTGGCGGATCTCGATCTTGTTGGCGTCCTTGGCCACCTCGAAGGTGTAGGTGTTCTTCTCCATCTGATCATAGCTGTGCTCCGTGATGACGGGACGGATGATGATCTCGCGGGGATCCTTCATTATGCGAGCACCTCCTCGATGCGCTTGAGGGCGTCGGCTGTGAACACGAGCGCCTTGTTGTCGATAAGCTCGTAGGTGTTCGCCTCCGTGACCGGCAGGATGTTCACCTTCGGGATGTTGCGGAACGACAGGTAGGTGTTCACGTCGTCGTCGCACACCACCACCGTGGTGCGGCCCTCAAGGCCGAACGCCTTCAGGAACGCCACGGCGTCCTTCGTGCGGGGCTTCTCGAAGGGGAACGTGTCGACCACGTGCAGCTCGCCGTCGGCCAGCTTGGCGGACAGGGCCGAGCGCATGGCCAGCTTGACCTCTTTGTTGTTCACCTTCATCGCGTAGGAGCGCGGATGCGGCCCGAACACGGTGCCGCCGCCCGTCCACTGGGGAGAGCGGATGGAACCCTGGCGGGCGCGGCCGGTGCCCTTCTGGCGCCACGGCTTCTTGCCGCCGCCGCGCACCTGCCCGCGCGTCTTGGTGTCATGCGTGCCCTGACGCCACGAGGCGCGCTGCGCGCGAACCACGTGGTGCATGACGTGCACGTTCGGCTCGATGCCGAACACGGAGGGGGCCAGGTCGGCAGAGCCGGCCTTCTTCCCGCTCACGTCTTTGATATCGATCGTCGTCATGATGTGAAAGCTCCTTTGAGGTTACGTCGGCTACGCCATGCGGACGCGGACGATGCCGTTCTTGCTGCCGGGGATCGCGCCCTTGACGAGGATGAGGTTCTGCTCCTCGTCGATGCGGACGACTTCCAGGTTCCTCACGGTCACCGTGTCGCAGCCCATGTGGCCCGGAAGCTTGAGGCCCTTGAACACGCGGGACGGCGTGGCGCACTGGCCCACCGAACCGGGCGCGCGATGGAAGTGCGCGCCATGGCCGCCCGGACCGCCGCCGAAGCCCCAGCGCTTCATGACGCCGGCGAAGCCCTTGCCCTTCGACGTGCCCTGGACGTCCACCTTCTTCACGTCGGCGAACGCGGCAACCGTCTGCTCGTCGCCCACCTTGTACTCGGAGGCGTCCTCGACGCGCACCTCGCGCAGATAGCGCACCGGCTGGGTGCCCTGCTTGGCGAAATGGCCCGCCATGGGCTTGTTGACCTTCTTCTCCTTGATGGCGCCGAAGCCCAGCTGCACGGCCTCGTAGCCGTCGGTGGCCTTCGTCTTCACCTGGCACACCTTGTTCGGCTCGGCCTGGATGACCGTCACGGGAACGACGCGGTCGTCCTCGTTGAAGATCTGGGTCATGCCGATCTTCTTACCGTAGATTGCGTTGATCATGGTTCGCAATGCCCCCTTACAGCTTGATCTCGATGTCGACGCCGGCAGGGAGATCGAGGCGCATCAGGGAGTCCACCGTGTTCGGCGTGGGCTCCAAGATGTCGATGAGGCGCTTGTGCGTGCGCATCTCGAACTGCTCGCGCGAATCCTTGTCGACGTGCGGGCCCTTGACGACGCAGTACAGGTTGCGCTCCGTCGGCAGCGGAATGGGACCGGACACTTTGGCGCCCGTCTTCTGGGCGGTGTCGACGATAAGCTTCGTGGACTGGTCCACGATCTCATGGTCGTAACCCTTGAGACGGATGCGAATCTTCTGATTAGCCACTTACCTTACCTCCAATAATGCTCGCGCGCACGCCTTAGGCGTTGCCGCCGGCCTTGCTGATAATTTCCTCCGCCACGTTCTTCGGCACAGCCTCGTAGCTATCGAACTGCATCGTGTACGAAGCGCGGCCCTGCGTCGTGGAACGCAGGTCGGTGGCGTAGCCGAACATCTCGGACAGCGGAACCTTCGCCTTGATGGTCTTGGCGTTGCCGCGGTCGCCCATGCCCTGGATCTGGCCGCGACGGCTGGAGAGGTTGCCCATGACGTCGCCCATGTACTCCTCGGGCGTCTCCACCTCGACGGCCATCATCGGCTCGAGGATGACCGAGGAGCCCTTCTTGAGCGCGTCCTTGATGGCCATGGAGCCGGCCACCTTGAACGCCGCCTCGGACGAGTCCACCTCGTGGTACGAGCCGTCGATGAGCTCGACCTTGATGTCGACGACCGGGTAGCCCGCGAGCACGCCGGAGTTCAGCGCCTCCTGGATGCCCTTGTCGATGGGCGTGATGTACTCCTTCGGCACGACGCCGCCCACGATCTTGTTCTCGAACTCGTAGCCCTTGCCCGGCTCCTGCGGATACATGTTGATGATCGCATGACCGTACTGGCCGCGACCGCCGGACTGGCGCACGAACTTGCCCTCGGCGTTCATAACCGGCTTCGTGGCCGTCTCGCGATAGGCGACCTGCGGCTTGCCCACGTTCGCCTCCACCTTGAACTCGCGCAGAAGGCGGTCGACGATGATCTCGAGGTGCAGCTCGCCCATGCCGGCGATGATGGTCTGGCCCGTCTCCTGGTTGGTGGACACGCGGAACGTCGGATCCTCCTCGGCGAGCTTCTGCAGCGCGATGCCCATCTTGTCCTGCTCGGCCTTCGTCTTCGGCTCGACGGCGATGTCGATAACCGGCTCGGCGAACTCCATGGACTCGAGGATGATCGGATGGTCGGCGTCGCACAGCGTGTCGCCGGTGGAGGTGTCCTTCAGGCCCACGACCGCGACGATGTCGCCCGCGGCGCAGCCGTCGATGTCCACGCGCTGGTTCGAGTGCATCTGCAGAAGGCGCCCGATGCGCTCCTTCTTGTCCTTCGAGGCGTTCACCACGTACGAGCCGGACTCGAGCTTGCCCGAGTACACGCGCAGGTAGGTCAGCTTGCCCACGAACGGATCGGTCATGATCTTGAACGCGAGCGCGCTGAACGGCTCCTTGAAGTCGGCGCGGCGCTCGTCTTCCTCGCCCGTGTCGGGGTTCGTGCCCTTGATGGCGGGGATGTCGATCGGCGAGGGCATGTAGTCCACCACGCCGTCAAGCAGCTCCTGCACGCCTTTGTTCTTGTAGGACGAGCCCACGAACACGGGATGAATCTCGCAGGCGATGGTGCCCTTGCGGATGGCGGCCTTCAACTCCTCGACCGTCACCTCCTCCTCCATGAGCACCTTCTCCATGAGCGCGTCGTCACAGTCGGCGGCAGCCTCGAGCAGCTCCTGGCGGTGCAGCTCGGCCTCGTCGGCGAACTCGGCCGGAATGGCGTCCATGGCCTCGGGATACGTCATGCCCTTCTCGTCGGCCTTGAAGTCCCAGGCCGTCATGGTGACGAGGTCGATGACGCCCCAGAAGCCGTCCTCGGCGCCCATGGGCATCTGCACGGCCACGGCCGGCGCGCCCAGGCGGTCCTTCATCGTCTCGATCGCGCGGAAGAAGTCGGCGCCCACACGGTCGTACTTGTTGATGTAGGCGATGCGCGGCACGCCGTAGCGGCTGGCCTGGCGCCACACCGTCTCGGACTGCGGCTGCACGCCGGCGACGGCGTCGAACACCGCGACCGCACCGTCGAGCACGCGCAAGCTGCGCTCGACCTCGGCCGTGAAGTCAACGTGGCCGGGCGTGTCGATGATCTGGAAGCGGTACTCCTTGCCGTCGGCAGCGCCGCCGGGGTACTTCCAGAAGCACGTGGTGGCGGCGGCGGTGATGGTCACGCCGCGCTCCTGCTCCTGCACCATCCAGTCCATCGTCGCGGCACCGTCGTGCACCTCGCCGATCTTGTGGGTCTTGCCCGTGTAGTAGAGGATGCGCTCGGTCGTCGTCGTCTTTCCCGCGTCGATGTGGGCCATGATGCCGATGTTGCGCGTATCCTTCAGGTCGATCTTTGCCATGAGGCGAGTCCTCCTTTAGAAGCGGTAGTGCGAGAACGCACGGTTCGACTCGGCCATCTTGTACAGATCCTCGCGCTTCTTCACCGACGCGCCCGTGTTCTCGGCGGCGTCCATGATCTCGGCAGCGAGGCGCTGCTTCATCGTGTGCTCCTTGCGCTTGCGCGAGAAGTCGACGATCCAGCGGATCGCGAGCGTGGTGGCGCGACGGGAGTTGACCTCCATCGGCACCTGGTAGGTGGCTCCGCCAACGCGCTTCGGCTTGACTTCGAGCGTGGGGCGCACGTTGTCCATGGCCTTCTTGAAGACGGCCAGCGGGTCGCCGCCGGTCTTCTCCTCGATGATGGCGAACGCGCCGTAGACGATGTTCTCGGCCACGGACTTCTTGCCGTCGAGCAGGATCTTGTTGATCAGCTGCGTGACGAGGCGATTGTTGTACTGGGCGTCCGGCTGCACTTCGCGGCGGACTGCTGCTGCACGACGCGGCATGTAATACTCCTTCTTGCTCCTGCGCGCTTCCGGGCGGCTTTCCTCCTGCCCATTAGGCCCCGCCCGCGCCCCCTTTGGGCGATGGCGGCTGCGGCCCGCGCGACTTAACGGTTACTTATTTCGGGCGCTTGGCGCCGTAGCGGCTGCGAGCCTGCTTGCGGTTGTCCACGGCGGCACAGTCGAGCGCAGCGCGGATGACCTTGTAGCGCACACCAGGGAGGTCCCTCACGCGGCCGCCGCGGATGAGCACCATCGAGTGCTCCTGCAGGTTGTGGCCGATGCCCGGAATGTAGGCGGTCACCTCCATGCCGTTGACGAGACGCACGCGGCACACCTTGCGCAAAGCCGAGTTCGGCTTCTTCGGCGTGGTCGTGTACACGCGGGTGCACACGCCGCGCTTCTGCGGGTTGCCCTTGAGCGCGGGGGTCTTCTTCTTCTTGACCGACTCCTTGCGACCCTTGCGGATCAGCTGGTTAACGGTAGCCAAAGTTTCTCTCCTTCTACCTCTTGCGTGTTCGGCGTTTTCGTGTGCGCTCAGCTGATGCGCACGCAAAAACAAGCATCCTCAAAGGACGCGAACGAGAACTCTACCATCCGCACTTGGCGTTGTCAAACGCCACGCATCCGGGCGTATCTATCCCTCTTGACAAACGTTTTCGCAGGTGGAAAAGCATGCGGAAGAGTGTCGCTCCCCCTGTCGCTTGCGCAATTCGAAAAATATCTCCCGAACCAAACGAGACATTGCGCTCGCGCCCCGTCCCCTCCCCGCCAAACTGAGGTTCGAGGGGAGGGGGCGCGTCGCTCAGCGGATTCGAGGCAGCCCGTCTGAACGCGGTCCGAGTCCGCAGTTCGGACCGCGCGCCTATCCGCGCGCGGCCATCTCCTCAACGTCCTCCAAATTCCCTTCGAGCGGCAGCGGCCCTTCGGCATCACTGCCTCCAGCCTCGCCGAACACGTACTCGTGCCCCGGCAGCGCGATGTTGAGCGCGATGCCCGCGATCGACCCCACGGCCAACCCCGACAGCGAAACGGAAATTCCTCCCACCACGATCACGATGGCCCCGGCGGCACTGTACGCAATACCCAGCGACAGCACCAAAACCAACGCCGCGATCAGCACGTTGCGGCTCTTTGTGAAGTCCACGCGGTTCTCCACGAGGTTGCGGATGCCCACCGCCGAGATCATCCCGTACAGCACAAGCGACACCCCGCCGATCACGCACGACGGCATGGCGGCGATGACAGCCGCGAACTTCGGGCAGAACGACAAGGCGATGGCGAACAGCGCCGCTATGCGCACGACGCGCGGGTCGAACACGCGGGTCAGCGCCAGCACGCCCGTGTTTTCGCCGTACGTCGTGTTGGCCGGCGCACCGAACAGCGCCGCAAGGATGGTGGCCAAACCGTCGCCCAACAGCGTGCGGTGCAGACCCGGCTCGGAAATGTAGTTGCGGTTGCAGGTGGAGCTGATGGCCGACACGTTGCCGATGTGCTCGATCATCGTGGCGAACGCGAGCGGCACGATGGTGATGACGGCCGTGATGGCCAACCCTGCGTCGAAGTTCGGCCCGAACACGGAAAGCGCCGTGTCATTCCACGCCACCGGCAGGCCGATCCATGCCGCCTCGGCCACTCCGCTGAAGTCCACCTCTCCCACAGCCGCCGCCACCGCATACGATCCCACCACGCCCAACAGAATGGGGACGATCTTCACCATGCCCTTGCCCCAGATGTTGGCCGCCACAATGATGACGACGGCAACGAGCGCGACAAGCCAGTTCGTCGAGGCGTTCTCGATGGCCGAACTCGCCAAGATAAGGCCGATGGAGATTACGATAGGCCCCGTAACCACCGGCGGGAAGAAGCGCATGACGCGCGTTGGGCCGAACACGCGGAACAGCGCCGCCAACACGAGGTACAAAAGCCCCGCGCACGCCACGCCCAGACAGGCGTACGGCAGAAGGTCGGCCTCGCCGTTCGGCGCGATGGCCGCATAGCCCGCGATGAACGCGAACGACGATCCCAGAAACGCCGGCACTTTGCCTTTGGACGCGAAATGGAACAAGAGCGTGCCCAGGCCGGCGAACAGAAGCGTCGCCGACACGGACAGCCCGGTCAGCGTCGGCACCAAGATGGTGGCGCCGAACATCGCGAACATATGCTGGAGGCCGAACACCGCCATCTTGGGCGCTCCAAGCGTGCGGGCGTCGTAGATGGCGTCGGGGCTGTCCTCAACCCCCATGGTGGGCACGGATTTCGTCTCGCCCATGCGAAGCATCACCTTCTCTGTCGAGTTTCATCACGGCACGGCCGCCCTACCTCGAAACACCCGAGACGACCTTTCCCATTGTGCCACAAAGCACGTCCTCACGCGGCCTCAATCCCGACGACGGCCTCTGGCTCTTCCCGAGCGACCGCCCGCAGCCCCCGACGCAGCCGACGGATTCGCATGCCGTCCACCGTTCCGGACATCTCCGGCACGCCGGTTTTTGCCCGCCGCCAGCGCGCCCGAACGGCCCTTCGCGCTCCGCGCCGCATCGGCAGCCCCCTTCGCCGACTGCGCAGCCCGACAAGAAGCCGCACCCTTGCCGCCGCCCTTCTTCGCTGATCGCGCGCCGCCCTTCGCGTCCGTGCCTTTGCGGCTCCCCTTTGCCCGACCGTTGCCGTGCCCGCCCTCAGGCCGCACAAGGCACTTCGGACCGAACCCCACAAGGTCCATGCGTCCCGCTTTCCGCAGCGCCTCCAAAACCAGCTCGCGGTTTTTCGGGTCGCGGTACTGGATGAGCGCGCGCTGAAGCGCCTTCTCGTGCGGACTTCTCGGCACGTGCACCGGCTCCATCGTGCGCGGATCCACGCCCGTGCAGTACATGGCCGTGGACATGCTGCCTGGCGTAGGATAGAAATCCTGCACCTGCTCGGGCATATAGCCGAGGTCGCGGCAGTATTCGGCCAATTCGACGGCCTCGTCAAGCGTCGAGCCCGGATGCGACGACATCAGGTACGGCACAAGGTACTGCCTCTTGCCCAGCCGCTCGTTCTCGCGCGCGTACCGCTCGCAGAAACGCTCGTACACGCGGCGCTGCGGCTTGCCCATCACGGCCAGCACCGCGTCGGACACGTGCTCGGGCGCAACCTTCAGCTGGCCGCTCACATGGTGCTCCACCAGCTCGCGCAAAAACTCGTCGCCGTGGGCGCGGTCGGCCAGCACATAATCGAAGCGGACGCCCGAGCGCACGAACACCTTCTTCACGCCCGGAAGGTTCCGCAAGCGGCGCAGAAGGGCCAGGTAGTCGCTATGGTCGGCCACGAGGCGCGCGCACGGCTCGGGCGCGAGGCAGCGCTTGTTGCGGCACGCGCCATGCTCCATCTGCTTGGGGCACGCGGGTGCGCGGAAGTTCGCCGTCGGGCCTCCCACGTCGTGAAGGTAGCCTTTGAAATCTGGGTCGGCGATCAAGGCCCGCGCCTCCTCCACGATCGAATCGTGGCTGCGCGTCTGCACGATGCGCCCCTGATGGAACGTGAGCGCGCAAAACGAGCACTCGCCGAAGCAGCCCCGATTGCTCGTCAGGCTGAACTTGACCTCCTTGAGGGCCGGCACGCCACCTGCGACCTCGTAGCGCGGATGGTACGCCCGCGTATACGGCAGCCGGTACACCGCGTCCATCTCGGCTTGCGAAAGCGGCGCGGCGGGCGGGTTCTGCACGACGAACTCGTGGTCGGAGTACGGCTCCACGAGGCGCTTGCCCGTGAAAGGATCGCTGTTGGCGTACTGCACGGCGAAGCTGCGCGCATAGGCGAGCTTGTCGGCCGACAGCTCGTCGAACGAAGGCAGCATCACCGCGTCGTAGACGTGCTCGAGCGAGCGCGTCCGGTACACGGTGCCGTCGATGAACGTGAGGTCCGCGATGGACAGCCCCGCGTTCAACGCGTCGGCGATCTCCACGATGGAGCGCTCGCCCATGCCGAAGCTCACGAGATCGGCGCCGGAATCCAGCAGGATGGAGCGCTTGATCTTGTCGGACCAATAGTCGTAATGAGCAAGTCGACGCAAGCTCGCCTCGATGCCGCCCAACACAATGGGCGCTTGCTTGAAGGTGCGGCGGATGAGGTTGGCATACACCACGGCTGCGTGGTTCGGCCGCAGCGCCGCCTTACCGCCCGGCGAGTACGCATCGGCGCGGCGGCGCTTCTTCGCCACCGTGTAGTGGTTCACCATCGAGTCCATGTTGCCGGCCGAGACGAGGAACGCCAGACGCGGCTCGCCGAACTCCGCAACCGACGCCGGATCGTTCCAGTCGGGCTGCGCGATCACGCCCACGCGGTAGCCGTGCGCCTCTAAAAGCCGCGTGATAATGGCAGTTCCGAACGAGGGATGGTCGACGTACGCGTCGCCCGACACGTACGCAAAATCCACCCGATCCCAACCGCGCTCCTCCATCTCCCGACGCGTCGTCGGCAGAAACCCCTGCGCCACGGATGCCGTCCTTCCCTCGTCTGCGTTCGACCATGTCCCACCACGATACGGCATCGCGCGCCCGTCCGCGCGAGCGGCGCGCCGTCCGAACGAAAACCCCACCGCGCGCCCACGCCCACAGGTCGGCCGCCCCTCCGCTCGAGCGCTTTTCCCAGCGCGTCCGCGAGCCTACGGGCGCACCGCCTCGCTTCTGACGAGCATAATGCAACGGATGCGACACACCCTCCCGCACGTTCTCGTCCGCAGACTCCAGGCCCATGAGAAGGACGCAACGCCCCCGCCTACAAAGCAGCCACTTCGCGACGAAGCGCCGCAACATCCGCTCCCGGTTTCAGCAAAGCCCGATATATCCCCTCGGCCTCATCGCGCAGCGCGATTTCGCGCGGGCTGCTCAAAGCGAAGTACGACGCCTTCAGGTACAGCCCCAGCTCCTCGGCGCTCTCAAGCTTCGAAGGGTCGACCCCCGCGCCAGCCTCCGCGTCGCCAAGATCGCGCATGAGCTCATTCAGTAGGCCGGCGAGGACGCGATGCATGCGCTCGTAGCTGGCTCGCCTCTCGCGAAACGCGGTGTAACGAGGCAGGAAAAGCGCCGTACAGACGGCCAGCACTTCCGCACATGCCGTGAACCACTCCGGCAGCGTCCCAAGCTCCATCGCGACTCCCTTCATCCCGAACCAAACCGCGTCCTGCACGACGAACCGCCGAGCAAGCGCGCTCGGCGGTTTGAAAACACCTCATCAGTCGAGCCGACCTAATCCCGAAATGGCCCTCCGACGACATAGCCCGTCGGCAACATCGCAAGTGCGAGCGGCCCTCAAACGGCCCGCGTCACCCGCGATTTGACGGCGGGGTCTGCGCCGGACAAGGACCTCCCGTCATCTCGAACGGCATCGGATCATCCTGCCCATGCCATGACGGCACATCGAACTGGCGCGTCCAATACCCCAAGGCGCGAGCGATCAGAGCCATCGAGAACGCCCCTGCCGCCGTCGAGAGCGCAGCGCACGCCACAACGAGGATCATCACGAGTGCAACCAAACCCGGAACCGTCGCCATAAGCACGAAGGGATTGTTCGTGCTCACCACAGGCGTTCCGATAACCACGCCCGCAAGGGCTCCTGCGAGCGTGATTGCAAGCGTCGCAGCCCACACGACAACGCCCGTCGCCACCATCAGAAAAACCGCCATTCCCAAGATGCGCAGAAGCCCACCGAAATCGCGCCGCATCATGGCCCAGATCCGCCCGAACTGAAAACCGGGAGCCAAGCGCCCGTAGATGCTCATGCGCATCGTGCCCACCCAGGAAAAGAGCAGCGACAGCACCACAGCCGCCGCGAACAGTAGCCACAGCATCATCATCGCCGGACCGAACGCCACCGCGAATCCACCGCGAGCGGACCAGAACGCGCCAAGCCCGGTCAGCACGCCCCACACCATCCCAAGCGCCCAAGGCATGAGCGAGCACACGAAAACGATCACGAACGCGAAGAACCCGCGCCGATACAGCGCGCCGTCTTCGTTTCCGAAAATGCGCGGGGGAAGCGGAGCGTGAACGCCCCAGGAGATGTCGCGCGCCCATCCGAACAAATACCCGTATGCGACGATCTGCCCGAACACCGGAACCAAACCGACAAGCCCAAGAATGGCCACCTTGCCGAGCCACCCTGGCGAATTCTTGACATCGCGCCAAGCCGCGCTGAAATACCCTGTTTGCATGGCGACCTTCTTTTCCTCGGTTCCTGTTCGTCCACTATAAGCGCGTCCGCACGCGCTCCGACGTTCCGTTGCCGTTCTGTCAGCTATTCGTCAGCCCCTCGAGCATCGCCGCCCTCGCTTGCGGTCGGCACAGAAAAGGAGGCCCCGCAGGGCCCCCTTTCCAACATGATCGTCTCTCGCGAAGAAAGACGGTTACTTGAGGGTGACGGCGGCGCCGGCCTCTTCCAGCTTCGCCTTGATCTCCTCGGCCTTGTCCTTGGCAACGCCCTCCTGGATGGCCTTCGGCGCACCCTCGACGGCCTCCTTGGCCTCCTTCAGGCCCAAGCCCGTGATCTCGCGGACCACCTTGATGACGGCGATCTTGTTGTCGCCGAAGCCCTCGAGCACCACGTCGAACTCGGACTTCTCCTCAGCAGCGGCGGCACCGTCGCCAGCAGCCGGAGCGGCGGCCACGGCCACCGGGGCGGCGGCGGACACGCCAAACGTCTCCTCGATGTCCTTCACCAGCTCGGAAGCCTCGAGCAGCGACATCTCCTTCAGAGCCTCGATGATCTCTTCACGCGTAACAGCCATGTTCGTTTCCTTTCAAAGCGGCTGGGACTTCCCAGCCATGTTGTCTCATCTGTCAGGCGGCGCACCTTACGCCGCCCATGCTGCGCTTAGGCAGCTTCCTTCTGGTCGGCCACGGCTTTCGTAACCTGAGCCAAACCGCGCGGCACGCCGTTGAGCGCAACGGCCAGACCGCGAGCAACGCCGGAGATGGCGCCGGCAATCTGAGCCAGCAGCTCCTCGCGGGACGGCAGGGAAGCGATGGCCTCCACCTCGGCGGCAGAAACCTCTGCGCCCTCCATCAGACCGCCCTTGATCTGCAAGTTGTCGTTGTCCTTGGCGAAGTTCTTCACAACCTTCGCAGCGGCAGCCACATCGGAGCCAGCGAACACGAACGCGCTCGGCCCCTCCAACATGCTGTCGAGCGTCGGCAGCCCCAGCTCCTTGAGAGCAATGTGCATGAGCGTGTTCTTGTACACCTTCATGCTGCCCTGAGCCTCGCGGATGTTGGCGCGCAGCGCCTGAACTTCCTTCACCGTCAGGCCGCGGTAATCCACGACCCACATGGCAGAAATGCCATCGAGATCTTCCTTGATCTTGACCAGCGTTTCTTGGTTCTTCACATTGGGCATGCGGTACACCTCCTTCTTCTCAAACTCGGGTTCCGCCCCTCGCGGGTGGGATCGTCGCCTGAGAAAAGGAACAACCCTCGCCGTCCGCAAAGACAGCGAGGGTCGCCAAAGCGCGAAACTTTGCAACCACCTCGGCGGGCCGCGATCCTTCGCGATTAAACCTCATCGGTACCTGCTGTCTTGGGCAGCGGAACAATCCTGCATAACGCCGCTTTTGAAAAGCAGCCCCTCTATTTTAGCCCCGCTTCGCCGCTTGTCAAGCACCCCGTCTCGAAAAGGCACTTCACCTTCGAAAAGCAGGAGAAACGGGAGGGTCCACGTACGTTCGCGGTGTTCGCACATAAAAACGGGGAGAGGCCGCCCTCTCCCCGCAAAACCTTACGCCGCGTCTCCTTGAGCATCGCCAGACGCCTCGGCTTCGACAGCCACCGCGCCCGCCGCCCCTTCGCCGTCCGGCACTGCCGCCTGCTCGCCATTCGCATCCGCAGCACCCGGCGACCCTTCGGCACCGGAAGCGCCCTGCGCATCGCCGCCGAGTATCTCCTCCACCGGATTCGTCGGATCGGCCTCCACGTACGTGAACGAGATGGTGTCGCCCTCTTTGTACCCCACGATTTCGATGAGACCCGGCAACGCGAAGTCGTAAATGCCCTCGTCCTCGTCTAGCGTCACATAGAAGTGGGAGTTGCCTTCCACCACCGCTTGAGCGATGTTTCTGATCGTGCCCACCTTCTCAAGCACGCCCACGTTGGCCGCATCCCCGCTTTCGGCCACCACGCCATTGGTGGCAAGCAGCGCCTGATAGGCTTTCTGGCAGTCTGCCACCGTGTCGCCCACAGCCACGTTCTGGTAGCGCTGGATGTCGATCATCGCGAACTGCTTCACCAAGCCCGCGTCGTCCTTCAGCGCCATGAAGTACGTCGGCTGCCCCGACACGTTGATGAGCAGCGGGAAGGTGGCCTGGTAGCGCAGGTTCTGCACCTGGCCCTCGGCAGACTGCATGGCCGATTCCTCGGTGGCGCCCGCCACCGAATAGAAGTGCGACTCGGCTGTGCGCTGGTTGATGAGCACGAAGCCCACGATGGACTTGTCAGCCGTCGCCGAGGTCACGCCCGTGTACACCCACACGTCGTCGTCCTTGGCGATGTAGTTGTAGCCCTGGTTGCCGTCGGTGCCCGGCGTGGTCTGCACCACGCCCTGCTGGCCCAAGAACGAGTTCAGCCAGCCGTCCTTGTACTTGCCCGACCAGTTATACTGCTCAAGCAGAAGGTCGGTGGGATAGGCATGGTCCACCCACTGCGGCACGTCCTCGATGGCAAGGTCCTGGCACTCGCCCGTGGTGGCGTCCACCATGACCACGCGCTCGATGGTGGTGCCGCCGAACAGGCCGATCGTGCGGGTCTGCACCGGGCAGATCCACCACGGATGGCCGTCATCGTCGATCTCGAACGACTTCTGATCGAACATGTAGAAGGGGTACTTCAGCTGCACATGCCGGTCGATGTTGCGCGCGAGCGGCTCGGACTCCGAATAGTAGATGGGGTTGTCGTCGAGGCGCACGATCTCCGCGTCCTGCGTCGTCATGTTCACCAGCGAATACGCCGGGATGCCGCCCTCGCGGTTCGTGAACCACTTGAACAGGTCGGCGTAGCCCAAGGGGCTCACGCGCACCGGTTCCTGCTGGTAGTTGATCTGGCTGTACAGCGGAGATATCTCGAATTGGCTCACGTACTCGGGGATGGAGCCCATCTCGCGGTTGCCCAGCAGGATGGCCGAATCGCGGTCGATGACCGGGATCTCCGAGTAGTTCACCTCCTGGATGTCGGTGGCGAAATCGTCGGTGGACGTCTGCAGCACGTTGGCGTACTTTTCGGCGTTGCCGGGGAAGATCGACAGCGACGCGACAGCGCCGACGACTCCCACCAGCGCCACGAGCACCGGCACGTACGACGCGATCTTGAACGCCTTGGACTTGCCCGGGCTCGGATCAACCTTGCTCGTACCCGTCTCGTAGGCGCGCGATTTGCCCCAGAACACCAAAAACAGCGGCAGTAGAATGAACACGGCCACGAACATCCACGTGTCCGTGCTGTGGATGTTGATGGGCGGATGGAACCACCAATACGCCGCCAAGCCGATGATGACGATGACAATGGCGGCTATGATGAGGGCCTTCTTGCCCCATGCCGCCATGCGGTCCGCAAAAGGAACCTCCACGTTCACGTGCGGAGGGCGCGACCCCCCGTCTCCGTCGCCTCCGCGAGCTCCGCGACCTCCACCAAACGGCGAGCCGCCGCCCGTCCCTCCTTGGCCGCCAAAGCCTCCCTCGACGTTCATGCCCGATTGCTTGAGCGCCTCCAAAAGCGCATCGAGCCCGGATGTCTGTTTCACGGCATCCCTTTCCCCGAATCTCGTATACTGAAAGCATCCACTATACACCAAAGCGCCCGACCGCTCATCGCAGTCGGGCGCTCTCGTTACCTTGTCTTTACAATTGCGCGGGCGCACGCCGCATGATCGCGCCCCGGCGAGATCGAAGACATCACAGAAGCTGCCGCAGCACGAACGGCAGAATGCCGCCGTTTGCATAGTAGCGGCCCTCTGTCGGCGTGTCCACGCGCACCGTCGCCTCGAACGCCACCGTCGTGCCGTCGGCGCGCTCAGCCGTTACGCCCACCACGCGCGGCTCGGGAAGGCCAGCCGAGAAGTCGATGGGCGCCACCGTGTAGCGCTCCGTCCCGTCAAGGCCGAGCGTCTCGGCGCTCTCGCCCTCCTGGAACTGCAGCGGCAGGATGCCCATGCCGATGAGGTTGCTGCGGTGGATGCGCTCGAAGCTCTCCGCGAACGCCGCGCGCACGCCCAGAAGCGCCGGCCCCTTCGCCGCCCAGTCGCGCGAGGAGCCGCTGCCGTACATCTTGCCGGCCACCACCACCAAGGACGCGCCCGCGGCCTCGTAGCCCATGGCCGCGTCGAACAGCGGCCGCACCTCGCCAGTGAGGAAATCGCGCGTCCAGCCGCCCTTCCTCCCATCAGCCAGCACATTCTGCAGCTTCACGTTGGCGAACGTGCCGCGCATCATCACCTCGTGGTTGCCGCGGCGCGCGCCGTAGGTGTTGAAGTCGGCCGGAGCCACGCCGCGCTCCTCAAGGTAGCGCGCCGCCGGCGAATCGGGCGCGATGGAGCCCGCCGGCGAGATGTGGTCGGTCGTGATGAAGTCCCCGAGGCGCGCCAGCGCGTAAGCGCTTTCCACGGGTGCGGGCGCCGACAGCTCGCGGGTCATGCCGTCGAAGTACGGCGCGCGCCTCACGTAGGTGGACGCCTCGTCCCAAGCGAACGTGTCGGTGGGCTCGCTGCCCAGCTCTTGCCACGCCGCATCGCCGTCGTACAGGCCGCGCGTGCCGTCTGCGTACAACGATTCGTTCACGCACGACGCCATGAGCGCGTCGATCTCCGCATCGGTCGGCCAGATGTCGGCCAGATGCACCGGCGTGCCGTCTGCGCGCGTGCCGAGCGCGTCGTGCAACAGATCCACGTCCATCGTGCCCGCCAACGCGTAGGCGATCACGAGCGCGGGCGCAGCCAGGTAGTTCTGCGACACGTCGGGCGAGATGCGCCCTTCGAAGTTGCGGTTGCCCGACAGCACGCTAGCCAGCTCGATCTCGTCCGCCACGTCATGCAGCGCCCCCGCCACGGGTCCCGAATTGCCGATGCAGCTCATGCACCCGAAACCGCACGTGTGAAAGCCCAGGGAGCGCAAACCCTCCATGAGCCCCGCCCGCTCCAGCAAAAGCTCGGTGGCCTTGCTGCCCGGCGCGAGGATGGTCTTCACCCACGGCTTGGGGGAAAGCCCCGCTGCGGCGGCTTTCTGCGCCACGAGGCCGCACGCCAGCATCATGCGCGGATCGGTGGCCGTCGTGCAGCTCGTCACCGCCGCGATAGCGATCGCACCATGGCCGATCTCGCGCGCCTCGCCGCCGACCTCCACCGACACGCGCTTGTCTCCGTCAAGCCCGCGCTCGGCGCACACCGCAAGGAAGCGATCGCGCGCGCCCGAAAGCGGAATGCGGTCGTGCGGGCGCGACGGGCCGGCAAGCGAGCGCTCCACCGAACCCAAGTCGAGCTCGATCACCTCCGCATAGGTGCGTTCGGGCGCTTCGGGGTCGTTCCAGAAACCCTGCGCCTTCGCATACGCCTCCGCAAGCGCCACCTGCTCGGCGGTGCGCCCCGTCAGGCGCAGATACGCCAGCGTCTGCTCGTCCACCGGGAACAGCGTGCAGGTGCTGCCGTATTCCGGCGTCATGTTCGCGATGCACGCGCGCTGCGTGGCGCTTAAGGAAGCGAGCCCCGGCCCGAAGCATTCCACGAACGAACCCACCACGCCCTTCGCGCGCAGCGTCTGCGCGAACGTCAGCGCCACGTCCATAGCGCACACGCCGTCGGCAAGCGCGCCCACAAGACGCACGCCCACGACGCGAGGCACGAGGGTCGTGATGGGCTGGCCGAGCGCCGCGGCCTCGGCCTCGATGCCGCCCACGCCCCAGCCCAGCACGCCGATGCCGTTCGCCGTGGGCGTGTGGCTGTCCGTGCCCACGAGCGTGTCGAAGTAGGCGACGGGCGGCTCGCCCTCCGCACGCTCGATCCCCGCAGCGTCAGAAGTCATCGCGACGTGAGCGAACTGCTCGATGTTCAGCTGATGGCAGATGCCCGCTCCCGGCGGGACGATGCGCACGTTGTCGAAGCTCTGCTGCGCCCACTTCAAGAACTCGTAGCGCTCGCGATTGCGCGAGAACTCAAGCTCCATGTTGCGCGCAAGCGCCCCGGCGCACCCCGCTTCGTCGGCGATCACCGAATGGTCAATCACGAGATCGCACGGAATCTGCGGGTTGATCTTCGTCGGATCGCCCCCCAGCTTTGCGCACGCCTCGCGCATGACCGCGAAGTCCACGAACACCGGAACGCCCGTGAAATCCTGGAACAACACGCGAGCGGGTGAGAACTCGATCTCGCTACCCACCTCACCCGCACGTCCGGCGGCCACGACCCGCGCGGCCAACTCCTCGGCAGCATCGTCGCTTTCGGCATTGCGCAGCACGTTTTCCAACAGCACGGTTAGCGCATAGGGCAGCGTCTCCGAGCCAGCAACAGTCGACACGGGATAATACCGATACTTCTTCCCCTGCACGTCCAGCAGGGCGGCGAAACGATTCGTCTTGTTCGTCATCGCATTCCCCTCATTCTCGTCTCCAAGCACCTACCAACCAAGCGTCCCGCATTCGCAAGGCGCACGTTCGCATCAACTCTCATTTACGTTGTCGAGAATTTGCCGAGCGCGCCGTTTGAGCGCTCCCCGGCCATTCGAGGCGTCGAACGCCATGCGGGCAGCAAGCTCCTTCTTCACCTGAAGGGACAAGTTCCCGATAGAAAAGTCCGTTACCGCGGAGAGCATGTCGGAAAACTCGAGATCGCCATGATAGCACTGAATGGCCTCATCGATGAGCGGCCACACCCGCTCAGATCGGGCCTCCGTCGTCGAACCCAGCTTGCAGAGAAACCGCAATGCCGCCAAGCGGAGCGGCCCGCTCCCCTCGTCGAACAGCGCGGTTTCCGCACCCGGTATCGCCTTGTCACACGCACGAGAATCGTAATCGACGAGCAAAGTGAGGATATCGAGGCATTCCCATCGCGTCTGCGCTTCGGGACGGTTGAGCGCATCCACCAGAGCCCCGGCGTGCGACGTCATGAGATCGGGATGATCTTTCGAGAAAAAGGCAAGGGCAGCGGCAGCATTCTGGCGATCGCGCCGTGACGGCCCCGAAAGGGCATCGATCAACTGTTTGAACTTACGTTCATTGCCGAAAGCCTCTTCGGCAATGCTCTTTGCACCTTGCGTCTTCTCACTCACCAGATCGCGCCTCCGTTCTCAGGAATACCTCTAACTGAAGAAGGAGCGAAACCGCTCCTTATCCAGTATACCTTTCCAAAGGCGCTCTTTCGGAGGAGGTGCAGAATCCACACGGGGCCCCGAGCCCCCCGCGCGAAAAAGGCGCTCGCCCCCGGCCGTCCCCCGGCCGGGGGCGAGCGCCCCTCGGAGCAGAAAAGCGCCCTCCGCGAGCGCGACGCCCTGTCCTCCCGCGGGCTGCCCCGCAGTACTTT
>NZ_PPEL01000073.1 GCF_002899695.1 Rubneribacter badeniensis | reverse complement strand
TTGTATATGAGACAGCCGATGCCCCGCCCTATGCGTCGTCGCCGGAATGGCCACCGTGGTCGACGCTCGTGGCCAACGGGTGCTCCTTCAGCGTGAGCATGAGGACGAACCCGACGATCAGCAGCGGCACCACGTACAGGAAGATGGGCACAAGCGCATCGGAATAGGCCGTGGCGATAAGGCCCTGCTCGGGCTGGGCGAGGTGCCGCACGTATTCGGGAGTGATGCGGTTCATGTTGATGTTGTCCACGCGCGGCAGCTGCGCGGCCAGGTCGGCCGCCAGCCGCGACGTGAACAGAGCCCCCACGAGCGACGCACCCAGCGTAGAGCCGATCTGCCGGAAGAAGTTGTTCGCCGCCGTAGCCGTGCCCACGATGGCGTGGGAAAACTCGTTCTGCACGATGAGCACAAGGATCTGCTGCCCCAGCCCGATGCCGAACCCCAGCACGAACAAAAACGCGCCCGCCACAGGAAGCGGCGTCCCCGGCGCGAGGCGCGACAGCAGCACGAACCCCACCGCCGCCACCGCGCACGACGCGATGGGCATCCATTTGTAGCGGCCCGTCCGCGTGGCCAGAAGCCCCGCACCCACCGCCGTGACCAGCACGCCCGCCATCATGGGAAACGTCATGAGGCCGGCCTGCTCGGGCGCGAGGCCGTCCACGATCTGGAAGTACGTGGGCAGATACGACACCGTGCCCATCATCCCCAGCATGATGAACATGCCTGTAACGGTGCACACCACGAAGTTGTGATTTTTGAAGAGAGACAGAGGGATCACGGGCTCCTTCGCGCGCCGCTCGACGAGCGCGAACACCACGGCCATAACCGCGAACAGCGCGAACAGCGCGATGATCTGCCACGACGCCCAGGAGAACAGCGTGCCGCCCCATGCCGTGGCCAACACGAGCGACGAAACAGACACGGCCATCGCCATCATGCCGGCCGCGTCCACCGGCGGCCGGTCGGCGCGACGCGCGGGCCGCCTCAAGAAGAACGCCACGGCCGCAATGGCCAGAAGCGCGAGCGGGATGTTGAAGGCGAACAGCCAGCGCCAGCCCGTCACCTGCACGAACCACCCGCCCAAAAGCGGCCCCACCACCGTGGACACCGCGAACACCGAGCCCAAGATGCCCATGTACTTGCCGCGTTGCCGGGGCGGGATGATGTCGGCGATGGTGGCTTGCGAAAGGATGATGAGCCCGCCGCCGCCCAAGCCCTCCACGGCGCGGCCCGCGATGAGGCCATCCATGCTGGGCGCGAGCCCGCACGTGGCCGATCCCACGATGAAGACGGAGAGCGCCACAATGAACAAGTGCTTGCGGCCGAACAGGTCGCCGAGCTTGCCGTAGACGGGCATCATGATGGTGGATGCCAGAATGTAGGCCGTCGTCACCCACTGCATGTGGTCGACGCCGCCAAGGTCGCCCACGATGGTGGGCAGCGCCGTGGCCGTGACCGTCTCGGACAGCGTGGACACGAACATGGCCAGCATGAGGCCCGCGAACACGGCGGCCACGCTGGTCGTGCGGGCTGTATCGGCCGCGCCGGTTGCGCCGGTCGCGGTAGTCGAGGTGGTCGTGCGGGTTGTGTCGGTTGCTGAGGCCACGCCGGTCGTGTCGGCTACGGCAGTTGCGTCGGCCTCGTCGGCTCCGGCGGTCGCAGGGGCCGTGCCGACCGTGGCAGCCACGGTGGTTGCGGAGGCCGTGCCGGCTGCATCGGTCGGGTCGGCCGCGGCAGTCGCGGTAGCCGTACCGGTTTCGTCGACCGCGAAGGGCACGGGGGCCGTATCGGCTGCAGCAACCACATCGTTCGCAGAGGTTGCGCCAGTCGCAGCGATCGTGCTAGCCGCCTCGGATGCGTCGGCTGCGGCAGCCATGCTGGCCGCGGCGGTCGCGGAAGTCGCATCGCACGACGGTTTATCCGACTTGCTCATCGCTCCCCTTTCGCTCCGTTTCTATCGGACGCGTCGAGTATGATGTCAGCCGCCGCCTTCGCGAAGGCGGCGACCCCAGCGGAAACCGTACCGTCATTCCCGCGCCACGCCCCTGTTCGCACGCGGTCGCACCGCGCACTCGCGGCAAAAGAGCCGAGGGAGGCCTCGAACGCACGAAGATCACCGCCGTGAAGCCCTGCGCCGCCGTCGCAGCAAGATCATCCGTCGGAGAAACCCCAGGCAGCACCCCGTGTTTCCCGCCACACCGACTCCGCGCTGCCCCCAATGCACGTCAAAAGAACCTCGAAGCGGTTCCGTGCGCTCAAGGCCGCCCTCGCACAAAGCGAGACGAAGGGAACGAAGCGAGACGACATGTCCCGCACCTACGTCTACGTTAAACCAGAATTGACACGAACTCATGTTTGCCAATCCTTGAGCCGGGTTTGCTCTGGCCGGAGTTTCGGAAGGCCCCCGCCCGCCCGACGGGCGGGCGGGGGCTCCTGCGGTGTTGGCGGAACCTCGCCCCTCGGGCCGATCTGGCCTGTATCAATCTTGGCTTAAAAGAGACACGCCGGTGTGGTAGCACGAAATCACGGTTAAGAACGATTTTTCTGTCCTCTGGAGGAGCGTTTTCGGAGAAACGCCAGGTCGTGAAATTCGATCTGATCGAAAAATCGTTCTTAACCGTAATTTTGCGCCAGAGCCTTCATTGCCTCTGTTAAACCGAGATTGATATAGGCCAGATCGGCCCCGCCGCGCGCGGATCGCCCAGACGCCTCGGAAGCCCCCTATCCACCAGGCGGGGGCCTTGCGGGGCGCCCGGCCGGAGGGGTCCGGCTCGGAGCTAGAAGAACATGGGTTCGTGTCAATCCTGGTTTAACATAGACCTTCATTGCCTCTGCGTTAAACCAAAATTGACACGAACCTGCGCTCGCCGATCTTCGAGCCGAGCCTATCCTGGCCGGGCTCGACATCGGGAGGGCGCAAGGCGCATCGGTCGCGGTTCGGCACAGACGTCGGCCCGAAGCGGCACGGATCGCGCCTTGCGCATAGGCGGCCGAGCGCCCTCCCGTCCCGGCGAGAGCGTTTCCCCAGCTCGGGATCCCCGCCGGAGCCGCCGCCGGCCCCACGGGGCGCTTTTCCGGAGGGAAGCCTATGCGCAAGGCGCGATCCGTGCCGCTTCGGGCCGAACCCTGCGTCAAGCCAGGGTCGGCAGGGGCCGGGTCGGCCCGGCGGGCGAGGCCCCGTCGGCGCAGCATGAGGCCCCGCCCGTCGGGCGGGGCGGGGCCTTCCGAAGCGCTGACGAGGTTTTGCCCGGCGGGCTGACCCGGCCTATGTCAAGCCGGGATCGGCAAAGGCCGTGCACGTTCGTGGCGGGTTTTGACGGAAAACCGCGTTCGCGCGCTTCGCCTTCCGTTAGGTCGAAAGCGGGTCGATGCGCTAACCAGGGGAAACGATGAGCCGCTTCGCCGCCGTCTCGTCGCGGCCCTTTCCGAATGGCGGTTTCCCGTCATTTCCCGCCACGAAAAGCGCCCGTCCACGCGCCAAGAGCCGCCAGGCCCGCGCCCGCGCGTCCGCCAAAGCCGCCGAGCCGCACGCCAAGGATCGCCGGATCCGCATCCGCGCGCCCGCCGAGCCGCACACCACGGCGGCTCGGCAGAGAGCGGAATACATCGGCGACCTCGAAGCAACAAGGATCCGCAAGCCTTCCGAGAACGGAGCATCGTCCCCATCCCTTGTCGCATCACGCAACCTCCTTGAGGAAACGCCCGAAACACGGACTCGAAACCCCTACCGCATCGAGGGGGGGGGGCTGGTAGAATACGATGGACAGCCACGGAAGGAAGCTCTATGGACGAAGGCTCGACAAGCGCCCTCGACAGGCAGCGCACGCAGGGGACAAGCGTTGTCGGTTACGGCATCATATGCGGCCTCACGTTCCCCCTCATGATCTCAAGCACATTTCTGCAGGAGATGAGCCTATCCCACGGCGCGGGCGATGCGTTCGGTGCCTTGTTCTTCCTCGCGTACTCGCTCACGATGGCGTTCACCGCGCTCACCGCACTCGCACGCCTATCCCACCGCACGCGAAGTCACCAATTGCGCATGGCGGGAGCGTACGCAGCAGTCTTCATCGGCAACCTTCTCATGCTGGGACGTACAACCGGCATCATCGAGGGCGGCTGGCCGTACGCGTTTTTCGCCTCCAGCACCATCGGCTATGGGCTGGCCACAACCGAACTGGGCTGGATGACACGCATCACGACGCTTCACGAAAACGGTCAGCTTTCGCTCGCGCGCACAGTTCCACTCGCCTTTCTGTGCGGAGGGGGCATAGCGGCACTCATCTTCTACGCCTCGGGAGCGACCGAGATCCTGTTCGCCCTCGTCATCATCGTCATTTCGGCGGCACCGCTCATGCAGCGGCAGACGTTCGAAGAAACCGATAGCTCATCGGCCTTTTTGGAAGGCGGCGCGGGCGATTTTGTGAAAGCCGTTTTGTACTTGGCAGTGTTCTCGTTCGTGTTCGGCGCGGTGAGCCAAGTCGCCACGAAAGCGGAAAGCGCCGTGCCCATCGAAACGCAGGCGGTCACAGGCATCCTGGCAGCCGCCGCGGCCATGCTCGCGCACGCGGCACGGCGCAAAAGAGCCTTCGCGGCAAGCGACCTATACAACATGCTGTTCCCCGTCGTAGCGCTTGCACTCGTGGCACTGCCGTTCATTACCTCCCCCGGACTGCACGTGGCAGCCACCACGCTGGTGTTCGTGGCATTCTACCTGACGGGGATGAACGCCCGCGTCTCCGTGTGCCTGCTGGGAGGGCACGACCATGTGTCTGTTCGGGTGTATGTGGGTGCAGCGTTGGCGATTTCAGGGTCGCTCATCTTGGCAGGGGTGCTGTTCGGCTCGTTCGTGCTGACGCAGGAGGTGCCGACCGGGGGGCTTGCGCTCGTGTCGCTTGTGTCGCTGTTCGTCCTAGCTCTCAGCCCGGTGCTGACCGCGCGGATCGAACGGCGCCGCGCGCGATCCGCTTCGATGTCGAACGAGGAGCGCGAACCCGTCGCCGCGTCAGCCTCGGCCGATGCTACGGCCGCTTCGACGAAACCCGTCAGTCCCGCCCCGGCCGCAGCACCCGTCGCGACCTCCGATGTCCTCGCATTGCAAACCGACTTGCTGCGTCGCTTCGCCGAACATCACGGCCTCACCCCGCGCGAAGCGGACGTGCTCGTGCTCCTTGCCCAAGGCCGCACGCGCACCTACATCGCCGCGGAGTTGGATCTATCGCCGAACACCGTCAAGGGCTACATCCGCAACATCTATCAGAAAAGCGACGCAAGGGACAAGCAGGACCTTCTCGACCGCGTGGAGCTGTTCGAACGGCGAAGCCAGTCATAATCCCAGCTCAAACGACGGAAATTGAAGCGTTGCGCCGAAGAACCACCCAAAGTGGAGGGTCGCGCGGAAACGTCGAAGCGCGCGCCCATGCGCCCCGCCCACCCACTTTGGGGCTGACAAACGCATCGCCCGTCCCCGATGATGCCTCCTGCAAGCTGGGTCGCTCCGAAAAGAGGATCGCGCTCAGCTGACCGTGTTCCATTTTCCGAGAAGGAGGACCGCATGACCGACCAGGGGAACAAGCAAGCAGCCAAGCGCAACGCGCGCCCCGAAACCACGCCCGAACACGTCGAGAACCCTGCACGTCCGGGCCTGAGCCGCCGCGCCTTTGTGCTGGGGCTCGGCGCATCCGCCGCCTTCGTGGCCGGAGGAAGCCTCGCCGCATGCACACCGCAAACAGGCGCGGGAACAGCCTCCACTGCAAGCCCGAACGCCAACAGCAACGGCACCGGCAACAGCCCGAGCGCATCTGCGGACGCCCCCGACACCATTCAAGCCGCTGCGGAAAAGCCGGCTGACAAGCAGGAGACGAAAGACGCCGATCTCGTGGTGGTGGGCAGCGGCATCGCCGGCATGAGCGCGGCCGTGGAGGCCTCGCGCGCGGGCGCTAAGGTGATCGTGCTCGAGAAGCACACCGTCACCGGAGGCGACTCGTCCATCTGCTCCGGCAACTTCTACTGCTGCGGATCGAAGAAGCAAGACGAGCTGGGCTACACCGACTACGGCACGCCCGAAGAGATCGCGCAGTTCTACTTCGACCAGTCCGACGGCGACGCCAACATGGACATCTGCCGCCTAGTGGCCGAAAACGGCGGCGAAGCCATGGACTGGCTCGTCGAAATGGGCTGCGACTTCGACAAGAAGCCCGAAGAGGGCGCCACCGACCGCTCCATGCTGTCCACCACCGGAGGCAAGGGGCTGGTGGACACCCTCATCGCCGAGGCCGAGAAGAACGGCGTCGAGCTCATGATGGAGACGCGCGCCGTCGAGGTGATCATGGACGACGGAGCCGCAACCGGCGTGAAGGCGCGCCAAGGCTCCACGGAGTACGTCATCAACGCGAAAGCCGTCATGCTGGCATGCGGCGGCTTCGACGGGCAGGATTGGTCGAAGGAGCTCTACGCCCCCGGCGCGGTGGGCTGGCACACGTTCTCCAGCCCCAGCAACACCGGCGACGGCATTGAGCTGGCACGGCAGGCGGGCGCGATGGTGCTGCTCAAGGGCGGCCTGTCGCAGATCCACCTGGTGGGCCACGAGCCGTTGCCGCTCAACGACGAGCTGAGCTCGCTGCGCATGGTGAACACCGGCGTGTTCGTCACCGACCTGGGCTACCGTTGCGCGAACGAGTCTATGACCAGCCAGTTCGACTACTTCACGCCCTTCGTGCAGAGCGGGCGCAAAAAGTTCTTCATCATCTGCGACTCGCAGCTTCCCGAAAAGCGCCTGGAGCTTGTCAAGAAAGGCGTGGAGAAGGCCGTTGTGAACACGGCCGACACCATCGAGGCGCTGGCCGAAGAGGCGGGCCTGCCCAGCTACCCGCTCGTCAAAACCGTTGAGAAGTACAACGCCCTGTGCGAGGCCGGCGAGGACGCCGACTTCCACAAGAAGCCCGAGGACCTGCAGGCGCTGACGCAGGCCCCCTTCTACGCCATCCAGATCACGCCGAACACGAACGACTCGTTCGGCGCGCTTGCCATCAGCACGAAAGCCGAAGTGCTCGACGAGAACCGCCAGCCCGTGCCCGGCCTGTACGCCGGTGGCACCCTCGGCAACGCCGAGCTGTTCTACCTGCGCTATGCCGTGAGCGGCGCGTCACTGTGCATGGGCACCGTCACCGGCCGCATCGCCGCGCAGTCGGCGCTCGAGTACGCTAGGCTGTAGGCCAAACGGCCTTACAAGCCCCGTACGACCCTTTCGTGCAGGAGGACCCTTTGGCGGGTCCTCCTGCACGTGCACAACGGTTCGGAATGCAACACAGAACGAATCTGTCCTTTGTTTCTTTGCCCCCTGGTCATACGAAGGCACCCTCATGCGCCGAGGCCACCGGAGTCGCCCAACGCCCGCACACGCGACCACCACGCCGCACGTGCGATGACAGTCCGGCAGAGAGCGGAATGTGGCAATATCCCCGTCCCTTTGTCACACCCTACTTCACCACGAGCACGGGAATCTTCGACGCATGCAGCAGCTTGTGGCTCACGCTGCCCAGGTATTCCTTGAAGCCGCTCAGGCCGCGGTTGCCCACCACAACTAAATCGTAGTCGCGCTGATCGATAAGCTTGATGATCTCGGTGGCGGGGTTCGTGCCCGTCAGAAGCAGCGAGTCGGTGCGCTCGGCCACAGGCCCCAAGTCTTTGGCGGCGTTGGCCAGAAGGTCCTCGCCGTCGGAGATCATCATGTCGAGGATGTCCTTGAAGCTGGCCATCTGGCTCTCGTCGAGCAGCGGGATGGGGACCACGTACACGATGTCCATATGAGCGTCGGGGTTCGGCTCGATCAGGCTAGCCGCCATTTCGAGCGCACGCTTCGCGCCCTCGGATTCGTCGAACGCAACGAGCAGCTTGTTCACAGCCATTCTCTGCCTCCTTGTCAACCGAGGCGGGCGGGATTGCACCGCCTCAACGCGAATCCAACACCTGCGCACTTCGATTTCGCATCTTCAGTATAGAACTTTCGAGAGCAGCCCGCCACGGCGAAAGCAATAAGTGGTGAATACGTTGCCCCTCTGCGCCCTGGAAGGATCGCGCAATATGCAGGGCAGACGCCAGAGTGTATGCCATAGCGTCTGTCAGAGGAAACAAACCGTTCGCGTCCCAAAGCTCAGCGGGAAGCTCCGAAGCACATCGGCGCTTCCCGCTCGCAAACCTCATCTACCATGCGCCCTATGACACTTCATGCGAAGTCATCGGATGCCAATGGAGCGCATAAGGCAAATCCCGCGCTACCTGTGGCACCGCGCGCGGCGGACGGCGAGCGCGCCGGACGCGGCGGCTGCGACGGCCAGCAGCGCGGCGACGAGCGCGACAGACGCATCACCGGTCGAAACAAGCCGCGCCGGCACGGCCGACGTCCCGCCCTGACCATCGGCAGACGGCCGCCCGTCGGACGGAAGCCCGGCGGGCGGCTGGCCGATCTGGCTCCACGAGCCCGCAAGCGCCACGTCGGCATCGGGCATGGCGGCCACCACGCCGCCCGAAGCGGACACGCCCGCAGGAGACGCGACACGCCAACCGGAGAACTCCCAGCCCTCGAGCGAGACAGCGGGCAGCTCGACGGGCGCGCCGTAAAGCGCCTCGACGGCATCGGGGGTCGCCGGAGCGCCCTCGGGCACCTCGCCCTCATAGGAGAACGTCACTTCATGGACGTTGCGCGCGAGGTACACGGCCAGGCGCAGCGACCCATCGGCGACCACTGTGCCGGACAGGGCCTCGCCCTCGTGCCCCGCATCGTGATGGAAGCCCTCGGCGGGCAGCAGCGCGGCAACGTCGGCCGAAACCTCCTCGCCCGCATGATCCAAGAACGGCACGCTGCGGGAGGGCGATTGCGGCCACGAGCCGTCCGCGCCCTGCTCGTACACGTCCACCGCCCACGACGCAAGCGGCGTTTGCTCGGCGGTGACGGCCTGCGTCGGCGCGCTCGCGAAATGCGCCGCCGTATAGCCCTCAAGGCCGCAGGCGTTGCCCGCGCCGTCCGACCAGCCCACGCGGAACTCGTAGGTCTTGCCTAGCTCGGCGGTGTATTCCCACGCGCCGGAAGCGCCCTGGGCAAGCGTCGCCGGCTGCCACGCGCCACCGTCCACACGCACCTGGTACAGGCTCGCGCCGCCCTCGCCCACAAATGCCGCGTCGAAGCCCGCGAACGTCCCGGCGTCCGGTCCCGGCTCATACGACAGAACGGGTACGGCCGCGCGGTTCGGAACCTCGATGGCCCCGGAGGATGCCAGATCCTCGCCGCCCACACCCACGGCAACGGCGGCGAGCGTCGCATGCTGCGCGTCCAGGCCGACGGCGGCGACGTCCGCCACGCTCTCGGCGGCACGCCCGCCGCCCTGCGCGCCGTCTTCCGCAGACGCACCCGCAAGCGGCAGGGGCGCGATTGACACGCTCACCTCGCCGGACCCCTCATGGCGCGACACGTCCCACGACACGGTTTCCACCTCGTAGTCGAAGTCGAAATCATCCTGCGCGGGCGCGCTCGGACGCGTGGCCATCGTCGCGGCGGCAGAGCGCTGGCCGGCCTCGTACACGGCGTTTTCGGCATGGCCCGCATCCACGCCGTAGCGCGTGTTGGGCGAAAGCCCGTCCGCCGACGTGCCCTCGGCAACCGCAAGCGAACCCGCAGCGCCCTCGCCGCTCTCGGCAGCGACGCCGTAGGAGACGGGCGGCTCGTAGCCGAAGCTGCCGAACGCGCCCGGGATGGTCGCGGACACGCCGCCCCATGCAAGCGCCGTGTCCGTCGTGGCATCAACGTCCTGCGCAGGCTGCTCAGGCGCGGGAATCTCGGCGGTGGGAACGCGCACCAGCGTGACGCTCGGGTGCGCCTCGCTCGACGCCACCGTGCCGCCCGCCTTGAGCGTCAGTTCGAAGGCTTTGCCCATGTCGGCCTCGCCGGCAGCGCGCAATCCCCCGTCGGAGAACAGCATGACCTCGACGGGACGCCAGTTGTTGTCGGGATCGTACGCCGCAGCGCCCGTCTCGCCCATCACCCACGAGCGATACGACCAATCGCTTTCCGCATGGGCCGCATCCTTGGAAGGCAGCCACACGCTCGCGTCGTTGGCGTACATCCACGGGGTGCCCGTGTCGAACAGGCGCAGCTGCGCGGAGGGCTCAAGCGTCTCGCCGCCTGCGCGCACCGTGAACGTCACCGTCATCGCGTCGCGCTCGTCGCCTGTGATGCGCTCCACGACAGCACCCGACGCGTCGCGCACGGACACGCCCTCAAGCTGCCAAGCGGAAGAATCCAGCTTCGCGCCGCCTTCCTCGGCCACGGCAAGCCCCATCTTGTCGGCCAGCTTGGCCGCGGAGGGCACCCCGCCGTCGGTCAGCTCGTCAACGGCGGCAGAGCCAAGCGCGGCGTAATCGTGGGCGGCGGCGATATGGGTCGCGCCCTGCGCCGCCTGCGCGCGCACATCAAGCGACACGTCGAAGGCGGCCGAAAGCCCCTCGTGCGCAGCGCCCGTCGTGTCGGTGTACCTCCATGTGAGCGTAAGCGCGCCCTCGTACACGCCCACGTCAAGACCGGCCTTGACGGTTGCCGGAAGCGCCACCGCAGCATCGGCCTGGGCGATTTTCGCGCCCTCGAGGGCCGATGCGTCAACCGTCAGCCAGTCGGCGGGGTCGCCTTCGGCGGCCTCGAACGTCGCGCCCGTGAACTCGATGGCCGGCTCCGACGCGAACGGCTCATCGTGCGTCACGCCATGCGCCTCGTCGTGGGCGAACAGGTCGGCCGCCGCGAACGCCAGCTCGCCCGATGCGCCCTGGGCAAGCGAATCCGCCGAGGCGAGCGCGGGCAGCGTCGACGACGCCAGGCTCACGCCGGCGTTCTCGATGCGCGCCACTAGGTCGGCCTGAGCCGTAGCCGCAACCTCGTCGCCGGTGGCCGGATTGCCCTCGTCGGGGTAGGGACGGTCGGGGTTGCCCTCGCCCACCGACGGGTCATCAGGGCGCGACTGCGCGCCATAGGCCGCCTCGAGGTTGGCCTCCACCGACTTGGCGGCATCCCAGCGATACTCGGGGTTATCAAGCCCCAAGCCCTCGCGCGCGGCGAAGAAATAGCCCGAGAACACGGAGTTCCCAGCGCGCTCGCCCACGCCGATGGACGATGCGGCCCCGGGCGCCACGAGGCGCGGGGAGAACCCTGTGCGCGCAGGCGTGAGCAGGCTGCGGCGCGCCTGGGCGCCGTTCTCGTTCGTCCAACCGGTTCCGTGATCGGCGTCGGAGAGGCCGAAAGACAGCCCGTAGACGCCCTGCACCTCGCGATACACCACGCCGAAGGTGACGGTGTCGGCATCGCGCCAGCTTGCCGCGTCGCGCGTGCCGCCCTCGGCCTTCAACCACGCGGAAGGCGTTAGGTCGCGCACGTTGCCCAGATGGGCGGCCACCTGGAAGTCGCGGTAGCCGCTGCCCTGCGCCGGGTCGGCGGCGTTGGACTTCAACGCCCAGGGGTCGCGCACGTATCCCGTCCAGAAGATATCCTCGGGGTCGGTCGCCTCGTCGGGCGCGACGCCGCCCTCGAACACGCCGTCGTCCCAGTTCTCAAGCGGGGCGATTTTCGTGTAGACCGTCTGGGAGAACGTGACCAGCTGCACCGTGGGCAGCACGCCGCCCGTGCCCTCGCTCGTCGCGTAATCAAAGCCGGATTCGTGGTCGACCGCCCAGGCGACGCGATAGTCGCGCTCTGCCAGCGTGGCGATAACACGCCCGCCCTTACCCACGTCGGGCACCTGCGTATAGGAATAGCAGGCGTCGCCCTCGGCGAGCAGCTCGCGCTCGCCGCCGCCGGCCGGCTCGAACTCCAGCCTCGCGACGTCGTATCCGGGCGTCTCCCACGTGCCCTCGCCCTGCGCGAACCTCGGCAGCGCGTACGAGCCGCCCTCGGCCACCCAGCGCGTGGGCGCGCCCTCGGCGCGCAGCGCATGATGGGCGTCGTTCTCGACGGCGTACAGGCCGGCGCCCTCGAAGCCAACCGAGCCGTCGGCGGCGAGCGCGCCCGCCGCCTCGTCGCCCATCGGAGAGCCGGCCTCGTCCTCGAAGGCGAAGTCGACGCTTACGGCACTCTCCACCTTCACGGGCGTCGCGCGGCTCGCGAAGCGCCCGTCCTCCTGGCTCGCGGCCACGCGCACCAGGATCTCGGCGCCGGCGGCCTCGGTCCAGCTCCCCTGGGTGTGCCCCACCCACGTCTCGCCGCCATCGTGGCTGTGCTCGAAGTAGGCGTTCGGGATGTCGCTCTGAGGCGCGATGACCGCCTCGCCATCGCCGAAGATGAGGGGCGTTTCGACCGTCGGCGCCTCGGGGCGCGAAGGCACATCCTCGGCCACGACGGGCTTGGTGGGAGGCATATAAGTTTCCAGACCACTGTTAAACTTGGTTCCCATCAAATAACCGAGCATTAGAACCCACTTGTCCGGATCGGTCACATAGGGTTTCAGGCGCTCGATGGCCCATCTATCGAAAAACAGCGACACGTCGCTTTCGCCCTGCGGATCGGCCCATGTCCCGGAACCGCTATCGAGCGCAGCAGTGAGGGGCACGGACGCGTTGAGGGCGGAATGATAACTGGGTTCGAATCTTATGGAGCCGGAGATACCCACGTCCTTGAGGGCAACCGTGTCCTCCACGCCGCCGACACTCGCGTCACCGCCCATGAATGCCTCACTCATCGAGACACCCTCGGGAAGCCATATCTCATCACTATCGGGGTCGAATACCCTGCTTATATACGCGCCGTCAATCCTCCATGAGAACGTGATGCGCTCGTTCAGATAGTCGATGGAGGGAGGTTGCGAGAATTCGTCGAAACAGCCCTGCACATGGGAGGTGTTGAGCCACATGCCCTGGACGTTTTGCGGTAGATATTCTTCCTGCGCATTGCCGACACCTCCGTGGCCACCAGCTCCCGCGAACACGAACGTGTTCCCGGATCCGTCGTTGAGGGGGAGTATCGAGCGGCCGCTTTCGAATTCGATATCGCCGTCAGACGTCTCGTACCAGTAGTATGTCCCGTCCTCGGCAACCTTCTCGCCATCTTTATACAAGTCGAATGTCAAACCGTACAGAGCCATATGGGTATTGAGAAAGCCGTCCATGGCAGCCTTGGTATCGATGCGCACCGTGCCACTCCAAATGCCATTTTCGGTCGACCCGGAGACAACCTCGCCAGGGCCGCCCGGCGAGCTGCAAACCTCCGTCACCTGGTTAATCCAGTAAGTCCCAATGCTCGTGATGCGTATCTCGTCGGCATCGGGGCATTTGTCGCTCGACAGCGAAAGGTGCAGGTAGTAGTCCTCAAGGTCAAGCCAGTCCGGATTTACCTTGGAAGGACCGGGGACGATATGCAGCGCGGTGTTGTACCTGCCATCGAAGATGCTGTTCACAGGATCGGGCGCGTCGTAGATAATCTCGTCATAACGTCGCCCATCCGCAGTGACCTGGTAAAGCTCATGGATGTTGATTGTGGAGTAGTAGTCTTCCGACTGAGGATAATCGTCGGGGGAAAGAAATGGGTTATCCTCGGCGCGCGCAGCATCAGACATTGCTGAATCGGCGCTTCCGGCCTCATCGGCACCCTGACCAGTCGCCCCATCCGTCGCAAGCATGGACGAGGCATCGCCTTGCGCATCAAGCGCCTTGCCCTCACCTGCAGCAACATCGGCTTGGCCGTCGGAATCGCCGTACTTGAACCCGGAATCTTGCACGGGATTGGAATCGCCGGATTGCGCCGCGTTATCGGCGGCATCGGCTTGCCCTTTCGACGGAAGAGCGGAAGTGTCGTTCGAGGGTTCGGATGCGGCCTGCGCCCCATCGCCGTCATCCGCGCCCTGGCCGGCGTTTGCCGCCGCATCGGCGGCATCGAGCGTCACCTGCTCGCATGAGGGAACGCCGCCCTCGGATGCCGCATCGGATGCGGCTTGCGCCGTCTGCGGCACAGATGGCGCGGCGTCGGCCCGCCCCATCGCGGGAAGGGGCATCAGACCAAGGCAGAGCGCCGCGGCAAGCAGCGCAGAGAAGAACCTGCTACCCCCCCCCCTTTCCTTCTTTTCGTCTGGCTCCCTGCCATCTCTTTTCCCTTTCTGTCTCAATTGCAAAACCGAGCCCCGGCGCTCCCAAGCGCCGCGCACGGAAACGATACCCGCATCATATCAAAGCAAAATCGCATTTACATCCCCCCCCCCCCCAAAAAAAAAGCCCTGCGAGATCAAAATCGGCATGGTCGGCATGATGGCGCGGGCACCTGGCACGTCGCGACGCCGGGGCGCACGGAACCTCGCGAGCCAACGGCGCATCGCGGCGACCAACACCGGCAGCGACCCGGCAGGGCCGAAAACGCCGCCGATTGGGAATTCGAGGCATCCACGATGCCGGGAGGGCGTGACAGGGGCGTGGCGGCGGGACGGGGATGATGTCACATTCCCGAAGGGCTTACGACGTTTCATCGTTTGCGCAGAATGTGACATCATCCCCGTCCCGCTGTCACGTTTACGCTTTCCCTACAACTTGCTTACCACTTCGGCGCGGTTTTCACACGCAGACGCCCATCTTCGAGCATCCTCCTACCATAGAGCGCGGCGCTCGCCGACGCAGGGCAGACGGTCGCCGTCGTCGAGCGCTCCGACGCCATGTTCGGCGGCGCGTGCGTGAACAACGCGTGCATCCCCACGAAGGCCCTCGTGCAGTCGGCGCGCCTGTCCGCAGCCGAGGGAGGGTCGATCGTGCAGCAAGAGCAGCGCTACGAAGCGGCCGTCGAGCACATGGACCGCATCCGCAAACGGGCACGCGAACGCAACTACCACTCGCTTGCCGACCGCGACCGTGTGAGCATCATCATGGGAGAAGCCTCGTTCTCGGGCCCGCTGCAGCTCACCGTCGCCTCAGACGAAGGCGAACGCACGCTCTCGGCTGATCGCGTGTTCATCGACAGCGGCTCCACGCCGAAGCTGCCGCCCATCCCCGGCATCGACAGCCCGCGCGTCCACACGAGCAGCTCCCTCATCGACGTGCAGACGCTGCCGCGTCAGCTGATCATCATCGGTGGAGGGTTCGTCGGGCTCGAGTTCGCCTCGCTGTACGCCGATTTCGGCGCGCAGGTGACCGTTCTGCAGCGCGGGCCGGCCATCCTCGAAGGCGAGGACGACCAGATCGCACACGCCGTGCGCGCCAGCTTGGAGGAGCGCGACATCGAGATCGTCTGCAACGCGGAGGTCGAGCGCATCGACGACGAGCACGACCAGGTGCTCGTGCATGTGCGCGTCGGCGAACGGCGCGACGAGCGAGATGGCGAAAGCGCACTAGGCGAGAACGCACCGAGCGGAACCGAAGACGAGGGCGAAGGCGAAGGCGGCACGAGCCCCGACCGCGAACTGCGCCTTCCCGCCCACGCGGTGCTCGTCGCCACCGGACGCGCGCCGAACACGGACGGCCTCAACCTGGATGCCGCCGGCATCGCGCGCAACGAGCGCGGCGGCATCGCAGTGGACGAGCACCTGCGCACGAGCGCGCCCAACGTATGGGCGCTGGGCGACGTCACGGGCGGCCCGCAATTCACCTACCTTTCCTACGACGACTTCCGCATCGTGCGCGACGACGTGCTGGGCGACGGCCTCCGCACCACCGAGAACCGCGGCGCCATCCCGCGCTGCACGTTCGCGCATCCCCCGTTCGCGCGCATCGGCATCACGGAACGCGAGGCGCGCGAAGCCGGATTCACCGTGCGCACGGCCACGCTGCCTGCGGAAAACATCTCCCAAGCGAGCATTCTGCAGGACGAGACGGGCCTCATGAAGGTCGTGGTCGATGCGGAGTCCGACCTTGTGCTGGGCATGGACTTGTTCTGCGAGGATGCCCAGGAGCTGGTCAACCTCGTGAAGATCGTCATGGACGCGCGCATACCCGCCACCGCGCTGCGCGATGCGGTGTTCACGCACCCCTCCATGACCGAAGCGTTCAACAACCTGATCGCCGCTTTGGGCGATCCTTCGTGATGGCCTTCCAAGCGCAAAGCGGGCGACTGCGGCAAAGATCGCGACAGGGCAGACGCGCGAAATCTCTGTTAGGCCACCGTCGACAGAGGCCACGTCGCATCGCCGCACGCAGCCCGCTTCCGCGTTTCGGAAGGCCCCGCCCATCCAACGGGCAGAGCCTTCCGAAACGTGGAACGCGGGATCAGAGAGGACTCGGCCCGAGATCCGACGAACGCGAACTCATGTTGACGGCAATTCAACAGAGAGCGCGCAGATATCCTCTCTTCGGTGTTCTCGTCAAGCACTTAACTTATTTTTAAGAGCATTGACGTGGGGTTTCCCTCATAAGAACATGGGCGTACCAATTCGCAACGCACAAGTATCGGAATTCGGAAAAGGAGCGATCATGGCAATTGAAGCGTACTGCATGAAATGCAAGGAGAAGAAGACGATGAAGGATCCCGTCGCGAGCACGACGAAGAACGGCAAGCCCATCACGAAGGGCACGTGCCCCGATTGCGGGAGCACGATCTGCCGCATCGGCGCCGCCCAGTAACGGGGAAGAGGGGTTCGCATGGAGGCGTCGTCTTTGAAGAAGTACGGGGCAGAGGCGTTCGGCACGTTCGTGCTCACGCTGTTCGGGTGCGGAAGCGCCGCCGTGGCAGGCGCAACGTTGGGCACCCTCGGCATCGCGATGGCGTTCGGGCTGTCCATCGTGGCCATGGCGTTCGTCATCGGCAACGTGTCGGGCTGCCATATCAACCCCGCCGTGTCGCTGGGCCTGTTCTTGGACGGGCGGTTGTCGGCGAAAGACCTGATCGGCTATTGGATCGCCCAGTTCGTCGGCGGCATCGTCGCCGCAGCCGCGCTGATGGCCATCATCGGCATGTGCAACCTCGGCGGCGTGGTCGCCACCGGCCTGGGCTGCAACGGCTACGACGCGGCCTCAACGGTGGGCCTCACCGCCATTGGCGCCGTGATCGTGGAAATCATCCTGACCTGCGTGTTCGTGCTGTCGGTGCTGGGTTCCACCGCCGATGAGCGCACGGCTCCCTACGCAGGGCTCATCATCGGCCTCACGCTGGCGTTCGTACACATCATGGGCATCCCGCTCACAGGCACGTCCGTGAACCCGGCGCGCAGCTTCGGCCCTGCGCTCATGATGGCCGCGTCCGGCGATGCCACCGCGCTGTCGCAGGTGTGGGTGTTCATCGTGGCGCCGCTCGTAGGCGCGGCATGCGCTGCCGGCATTTGGGCCGCGTTCAAGCAGAAGGCGTCTGCGGCGAAGCCCGCCGCTGCGGCAAACGCCGTCGCAGACGACGAGGCCTCCGCGCAAGCGTAGCCGACGGGACGACGAGGCGATGCGCCGGGTCGATCGAGCGCGTCGCAAGCCGAAGGAGCGATACGCGCTTCCACGGCGGCCCTTGCAACAAGGAAGCGCTACGCGGAAACGCGGGGGGCGCGTCTGGATCGCCAGACGCGCCCCCCGCTGTTTGTTATGAGGCGCGCCCCCGCCGTTCCGACCTGCCGGAAGGCTTGCCGCAACGGCAAGGCAGGCGGCGAGCGGTTGCGGAGACGCGCTGTGGTCGAGAGGAGCAGAGGCGCGCACGGCGGGAAGCGCGCTACGAGTGAAGGCGCAAGAGCGCGCACGGGCAAGGACGGGCGTAAAGCCGTCGAGCCAAACGCGGCAAACGGGGTCGAAGGCGCAGCTCCGACAAAGACGCAACGCTGACCGCTGCCGACCGCTGCCAGCTGCCACAGGGGAGAACCCCGGAGACGCGCACGAAACGACGCATGACAGACGGACGGAAGCACGCGACAAACGAAGCGCAAAGATGCGCACAAGGCAGCATGCGGGAGTCGCGCGCGACGAGCGAAGCCGAGACGCGCGCAGCAGGGGCTCGCACGGCAGGCAGAGCGACGCAGCGGGAGCACATGCGGCAGGAGCGCGCGGCAAGCAAGACGCGCTCAGAAGGCAACTACACCGAAAGCGAGCGGAAACGCGACCGGCAAGAACAGCACCAATCGCCACCTCGCCCCAGCATGAACGCTCCCTTCGGTGTTTCACGTGAAACATTTGTTCTTATATCGCACGTCATTGCGACAAGTGTTTCACGTGAAACATCTCGGAAAGCGCAAAGGCACTGGAAAGCCTCCCTTTTCCCCACCCCTCATCGCAGAGAACGCGGAGCAGCAGGGCCGACGAAGTCGAAAAGCGCCACGAAACGACACGGGACGGGCGGTCGCGAATGCCCGAGCATCCGCAGGATCGAGAAAACGGAAGAGAGGGGGGGGGGAGGGGGAAG
>NZ_PPEL01000072.1 GCF_002899695.1 Rubneribacter badeniensis | reverse complement strand
AAAGTACTGCGGGGCAGCCCGCGGGAGGACAGGGCGTCGCGCTCGCGGAGGGCGCTTTTCTGCTCCGAGGGGCGCTCGCCCCCGGCCGGGGGACGGCCGGGGGCGAGCGCCTTTTTCGCGCGGGGGGGGGCTCGAAGGCGTTGCGCCGTACAAGCGGGTGGTGAGGCTGCGGTTCGGGCGAATCGCGGCCGTCGCAGGAAACATGCTGTGTTCGTGGCCTCTTTGAATGGCGCTGTCTCGAGATCGTTTATTCCATTACAATAAAACAGTTAGATGGCATGATGCAAAGGGGCTGTGATGGACTTGCATATTGCAAAGCGTGCTGCGCTTTTGCTGCTGTGTGATGTGGCGTCCACGTACCTTTCCTATTGGCTTGCTTCGTTGTTGACGAATGTGTACGACGAAGTGTTCGTCAACAACGAGATCTATTTCATGCTCGGCATATTGGCGCTGTTCAATATCGCTGGTCTGGCACTGTTTCGTTTGTACAACAATTTGTGGGAGTATGCGAGCGTTGATGAGGCGATCCAGATCATGCTCTCCGTCGTGCTCTCCACGTTGGCAGGGGCCGTGTTTTTATGGGTTATCAACGTGCGCTTGCCTATTCGCGTGTTCGTTGCATCGGCGATACTGCTTGTGCTCATCATGGGCGGTGTGCGCATGGTCTGGCGCATTTTGCGGCGTAAGCATCCTGTGCGCGCTTCGACCGAGGTGGAGCGTCCTCGAACTTTGATCGTCGGGGCGGGTGAGACGGGATCCCTCACCATTACGCGCATGGCCTCCAAAGATCCCAATATGCCGGGCGTCCCGGTTGTCGCAACCGACGATGATCCGACGAAAAAAGGATCCCGAATCCACGGCGTCAAGGTGGCGGGAGGGACTGACGACATATTGTCGCTTGTTGAGCAGTACGATGTGAAGCAGATCGTGGTGGCTATTCCGTCTGCCACGGCGACGGAGCGGCGTCATATCTACTCCGTGTGCACTCAGACGGATTGCAAGCTCAAAACCCTTCCCAACATCCGTGAATTGCGCATCGATGAGCTGGGGGATGTGGCGCTTCTGGATGTCGACGTGGCGGATCTTCTCGGTCGGGAGGAGATCGTGCTCGACACGCGTATCGCCTCAAGTTACATTTCCGGCGAAACGGTCCTCGTCACCGGAGGCGGCGGTTCCATCGGCAGCGAATTGTGCCGCCAGCTGGCCAAGGTGGCTCCTGCCCGTATCGTTGTGTTCGACATATACGAGAACGACGCGTATCTGCTGCGGCTTGAGCTGCTCTCCGAATACGACGATGTCGATGTGCGCGTCGAGATCGGCAGCGTATGCGACCGGAAGCGCGTGGACGAGCTGTTCGAAAGGTACCGTCCCTCGGCCGTGTTCCATGCGGCTGCGCACAAGCACGTTCCCCTTATGGAGGCGTGCCCTCGCGAAGCGATCCAGAACAACGTGTTCGGCACGCTGAACGTGGTGCGCGCGTCCGACAAGTTCGGCGTTCGGAGGTTCATTTTCATTTCTACGGACAAAGCGGTCAATCCGACGAGCGTCATGGGGGCGACGAAGCGCATGGGGGAGATGGTGATCCAGTATTACGCGCGCGCTTCCAAAACCATCTTCTCTGCGGTGCGCTTCGGGAACGTGCTCGGCAGCAACGGAAGCGTCATTCCGCTGTTTAAAAAGCAGATAGCTGCTGGCGGTCCTGTTACGGTGACGCATCCTGAGATCGAGCGCTACTTCATGACCGTTCCCGAGGCCACGCGCCTCGTCATCCAGGCGGGCAGCATGGCGAAGGGCGGCGAGATATTCATCCTCGACATGGGGGAGCCGGTGAAGATTCTCGATCTGGCGAAGAACCTCATTCGTCTTTCAGGGGCCGTGGGCATCGAGATCGTGTTCACCGGCTTGCGCGATGGCGAGAAGATGTACGAGGAGCTTTTGATGGACGAGGAAAGCACGCTTGCCACCGAGAGCCGATCCATCATGATCTCCGCTGGTCAAGAGATCGGCTACGAAGAGGTGGCTGCGAAGCTCGACGAGCTTGAAGAGGCGCTTGGCGGCTGCGACGAGGACGCGGTGCGCGTTCTGGGAAGCGCCGTGCCCACGTACTGCCATACGGTGAATTGCGAGTGACGTCCCTTTGCGAAGGGCGCGCTCCCGAAACGAAAGGAATGCGCATGCGATCCCATTACGACTACCTGATCGTCGGCGCCGGCATCACGTCGGCCGTGTTCGCTCACGAGGCGAAGGAGGCGGGGAGGTCCTGCCTGGTGATCGATAGGCGCTCCCATGTGGCGGGCAACATCTACACGGAAGAGGTGGAGGGCATCAACGTGCACAAATACGGCGCCCACATCTTCCACACGTCGCTGCGCCCGGTGTGGGAGTACGTGAACCGTTTCGCCGAGTTCAACAACTACGTGAACTCGCCGGTGGCGGTGTACAAGGACGAGTTGTACAACATGCCGTTCAACATGAACACCTTCTCGAAGATGTGGGGTGTGCGCACGCCGACCGAAGCGCGCGCCATCATCGAGGAGCAGAAGGCGGCCTGCGCGGTGGACGAGCCGAAGAACCTGGAGGAGCAGGCGCTGTCGCTTGTGGGGCGCGACGTGTACGAGAAGCTGGTGAAGGGCTATACCGAGAAGCAGTGGGGCAGGGATTGCACGGAGCTGCCGGCCTCTATCATCAAGCGGCTGCCGGTGCGTTTCATCTACGACAACAACTACTTCAACGACCGTTGGCAGGGCATCCCCATCGGCGGCTACACGGCCATGGTGGAGCGCATGCTGGGCGATACGGAGGTGCTGCTGGACACGGAGTACCGCGACTTCATCGCGGAGCATCCCGGCATCGCCGATAGGGTGATCTACTGCGGCCCCATCGACGAGTACTTCGACTACCGGCTGGGCGCGCTGGAGTACCGCAGCCTGCGCTTCGAGAGCGAGCGCGTGGAGTGCGACAACTGGCAGGGCAACGCGGTGGTGAACTACACCGAGCGCGAGGTGCCCTACACGCGCATCATCGAGCACAAGCACTTCGAGTTCGGCACGCAGCCCGTCTCCATCATCACGCGCGAGTATCCCGCCACGTGGGAGCGCGGCGATGAGCCGTACTACCCCATCAACGACGAGCGCAACGGCGCGCTGTACGCCGAGTACGCGAAGCTGGCCGAACAGGAGGGCAACGTGGTGTTCGCGGGGCGCCTGGGCGGCTACAAGTACTACGACATGGACAAGGCCATCGACGCGGCGTTCGACGTGGTGAAGGCCGAGCTGGGGGTGGATCTGCGCGCGTAGGGTAGACGCCGGGGGCTTGCCGAAGGGGGGGCGGTGCCGCGATGCGCGCGGTGCCGCCCCTTTTGCGGTAGACGGGCGAAGGAAGGGGCGTCCGGCCGGTTCGGTCGGGTGATATCATCCGATTGCGGCAGACGCGCAACGGCTCTCCGACCGTTCCGAGAGGGTCTGCGTTAGCTGGTATAATTCTGGATACGGTTGGGTACGGTCGATGTCGATGGGAGACGGGTGTGGCACAGGCGGTAGGAAAGTATCCGGTGGGGCGGCAGGTGTTCGAGGAGATCCGCAAGGGAGGCTTCCTCTATGCCGACAAGACCCGTTACGTGTACGACTTGACGCACTTGGGCGGCAAGTACGTGTTCCTCTCGCGCCCGCGGCGCTTCGGCAAGACCTTGCTCGTGTCCACCATGGAGGCGTATTTCCAGGGTCGCCGTGACCTGTTCGAGGGTTTGGCGATCGAAGGGCTGGAGGGCGAATGGCGGGAGCATCCCGTGCTGCGGTTCGACTTCAGTCGCTTCAAGGATGTGACGCTCTCGGCGCTCATTGCGAAGTTCGACATGCTGTTCTCTTCGCTGGAGGAGAAGTGGGGCGTAAGCGAGGAAGGTCTTTCGCCTGGGGCGCGCTTGGAAACGCTTGTGCGTATGGCGGCTGAAAAGACGGGGGAAAGTCCCGTCGTGCTTGTGGACGAATACGACGCCCCGCTTCTCGGCGTCATGCACGATCCGGAGCGTTTGCAGGAGTTTCGCGAGGTCATGCGCGAGTTCTACTCGCCTTTGAAGGCTTTGGAGCCCCAATTGCGTTTCGTGTTCCTCACCGGCATCACCAAGTTCAGCCAGCTGTCGATCTTCAGCGAGTTGAACAATATGCAGAACGTGAGCATGGAGCCCTCTTTCGCGGGCATCTGCGGCATCACCGCCGAGGAGCTTGAGCGCGATTTGGCGCCCGATGTGGCGCTGCTTGCCGAGCGCATGGGGATGTCCGAGCCGGAGTGCCGCGCCGCGCTCAAGGCCAAATACGACGGCTATCGCTTCTGCGAGGGCTCGCCCGATATCTACAACCCCTACAGTTTGGTCAACGCCCTGCAGTACGGCCGCATAGGCTCGTATTGGTTCGAATCGGGAACCCCCTCGTCGCTTGTGCGCATGCTCAAGACGAGTGGCTTCGACCTTTCCGACCTGGAGGGCGTGGAGGCTCGCGCGGTGACCTTCGACGCTCCCACCGAGGGCATGGCCACGCCCGTTCCCTTCATGTACCAAGCGGGGTACCTCACTATCAAAAGCTACGATGCGGACTACGATGCTTACACGCTGGGCATCCCGAACGAAGAGGTGCGCGAGGGCTTGTACAACGCCTTGTTGCCCGCTTACGCGCCGATGGGCGACGTGGAGCGCGACGCTTTCGCAGTAGGCTTCGCGCGTGCCGTGCGCGAGGACGATTTGGAACGCGCCTTGGGGCTGCTGCGCTCATTCTTGGCAGCGGTTCCCTATGATTTGGCTCCGAAGGACGAGAAGGCGTTCCAATCGCTTCTGTTCGTGGCGTTCAAGGTGGCCGGCGCGCGCGTGTCTTCCGAAGTGCGCACGTCGTCGGGTCGGGTGGATCTGGTGCTTGAGAGCGCGCGGACGGTCTACGTGATGGAGCTCAAGTACGGCGGCACCGCCGAAGAGGCGCTTGCGCAGATCGATTCCAAGGGCTACGCGATCCCTTGGGAGGCGGGCGGCAAGCGTGTGGTGAAGGCGGGGGTGTCCTTCGACCCCGAGCGGCGCACCATCGATGAGGGCTGGATTGTTCGCGAGGGGTGATAGTTTCTGGTGGTTATGCGGAGTTGCGAGAGCGGCTCCTTTGCGTCACTTTGACTTTCGCAGAAAGTCTCGCATGGCGGCGAGGGTGTTGGCGGGCCGAGGTTCTTGAGGCTGTAGAGCCCTTCTGTTGCGAGGGTGCGCAGGTAGGGCAGCTTGCCGAGGTTCGTCGGGCAGGGGAGACCGCGCAGCTGGGCGAAGAGGCGTTTGCCGCTGGGCGGGATGGCCGGATTCGCGAAGACGGGGTCGGCGTTCATGCGCTCGAACATGCTCGCTGCCGGTTCGCGAAGCTCTTCCTGGCTGAACCCTGCGTTGGCCTGAGTGGCTGCGAGATAGGTGAAGCCCCGTTCGTAAAGCGCGTCGAGCACGCTCGCGTCTGAAACGTTCAGCCGTTGAAGCGCATCCATCATGTCGTGCCAGCGTTCGAAGGATTTCGGACAAGCGGTCTCCGAATTGCTCGGCGAGGCCAACGAGGCTCTTTCGCTGGTATCGTGAGGCGATATCGCGTATTGCTTGCCGTCTCTTGCCACGCTCATGCGAAGCTTGTGGAGATCCATCCCTTATCGGATGACAACGAATAAGACGGTCTGGCTTTTTCAAAATACTTACTTCATCGAATCGAATTGTCCCCACCATCGTGCGGGAGACAAAATAAGTTGGACATTCCCCATTGGCAGACCGTTAAACATATCGGGCGGGTAATTGTTCTGGCTGCGTTCGCTCTGCTCCCGCAAAGGAGTATGCCTTGGAGCTTATGCGTCCTGCGTTTGTCCTACGTGAAGGGACGGCTCCTTCTGACGGATTCTGTCGTAACTGTTGCGAAAAGAGCTCGGCTTTGGAAAGCACGAGCTCTTTTGCCCGACAGGCCCGTCATCGGCAGGGTGGGGCATCCTCGAAGGATGGGGGATTGCCGGCGTTTATGCAAATGGAGGCTCTATCGCCTGCCGGTGCGTTTCTTGCGTTTCTTCAGGTAGTTGCTCGTCGCGAAGAAGGTGTTCGACACCCCGGTGTTCTTGAGGTTATAAACGCCTTGCGAGACGAGCCCTCGGAGGTAGGCCATCTTGTCGATGCGGGGGCAGGGCAGTCTGCGCAGCTCGGCGAACATGCGCTTGCACCCTGGCGAGATCTCGGGATCGGAGAACACCAGATCCGCATCCATGCGCTCGAACATATGCGCAGCCGCCTCGCGCACCTCGTTGTGGGAGAGATCCACCTCTTCGATGATGCCGCTCAGGTAGGTGAATCCGCGGCTGTTGTGCGCGCGCAAGATGGCGGCATCGGACACCCGAAGACGCTCGAGTACGTCCATCATGTCGTTCCAACGCTCGATCGGCAGCAGGGTGTTGTGCTGCGCAAACGCTTTTGTTTTCTCGGGAGTTTCTTCGCGATAGCAGTAGTAGGCATTGTCTAAGTAGGCGATCCGGTCGGTCTGACAGAGGGTTTCAACGAGAAATGGATTGTCGGCCCAACCTGCACCAGGGATTTCCTTGAAGTGAATACCTCTTAGCTCAAGAAATTCCCGACGGTAAATGGCCGACCAGATGGAAGGATGATGACATAGCAGGTGAGGGGCGTCCCTAATTGCGAACGGTTGTTTGAGAGGGTGAATGCGGCTCTTGTAACTGCAGTTAAGCTTGCGCTGGCGCGGCGTATCGGCATTAACGATGCGCCAATAGGCTGTCTTGATGATGTCGATGGGGGTGTCGAGCTGGTCGGCAAAGGCAAGCATGTCTTTGTACATGGACGGCTCGATCCAGTCATCGGGTTCCACTATGGAGACGTAGTCGCCTTGGGCTTCTTTTAGTCCGCGATTGCAGCTGGCGCCGTAGCCCTGGTTTTGTTTGTCGATGATGCGGATGCGGCCATCTTGCGCTGCATGCTTTTGCATGATCCCAAGGGAGCTATCGGTCGACCCGTCGTTGAGGCAGATGATTTCCAAATTGCGGTAAATCTGCTCTTCGACACTGCCGAGGCACTGGTCAAGGTATCGCTCGGCATTGTAAATTGGGATGATCACACTGATCAGAGGACTATTCAAAGTCATGCGAACCGCTTTTCCTCGTGTTTTTTGCAAAATGCTTAATCAGTATACGACAAAAAGCAATCGAGAGGATACGAGGTGTGGTGTCGGATGGCGCTAGGTTGACGAATTCCATTCTTGATAGCGGCAATCTTTTGTCGATGTCAGGTGAGAGACGAATCTTGAAAAGGGCCTCACGGTACTTGACCGAGTCAATCCATGATCCTATTACTATATTTGCTGCTAAAGACGTTATGGATGAAAGATGAAAATGAAGCCTCTCTCGCGTGCATTGTGGGTCTTTTCTCCGGGCCTTTGATCCCTCTCTGATAAACCGCCGTTGACCTTTCGGGCACACCAGTGGTACTCGGGATGGAGCTCTAGATAAGAGGGTGGTCTGGTGTAGGCGTAGCGCTCCCTTCCGACCTCGTGGTCGAACGGGAAGCTTCGCCTGAGCATGGGTCTGCGTATCCGAACCTTTCTCGTATCCTGCCGTCAAAGCATTTGTTCAAAATCTTGAGAGAGATTCCCGATTTCGGATAGTCGGTCGTTTCTATTATGGACAGAGCATTGTCATGAGGCGCGAAAGATCGTATCGAAGCGGGCGGCTCTGGCTGACTGGTCGGGGGAGAGCCGCCCGCTGATCGCTGCCGCATCTTGGTTGGAATCGGGTGCAGATGTTTCCAATCACGATGTTGAAGATGATGGCCTTTGCGGAGCGGGCGTGGATGTCGGGTCTGGCTGAGATGGTGAAAATCGAGCATTGGGAAGCCTTTCTCTTGCATGTGGTGATCTGGCTATGGTTCATGCGGGCAGCGATCATTGCCGACTGCGCTACGACATCCGAGTAGAAACGGCTTTTAATGCCCCGCTCTGTTTCCTTTTTCTTGCCTGAAATGCTTGGCGTCTTCTCTGGGTGCCGGAAGTGGTTACGCCCTAAGCTGCCCGCTTGCTTTTGGCGTGTGTTGCGAACGATCTGCCGAAAGCTCGCTCAAGTAGGCTCTAGCTGTGCTTTTGGGCATGGTTAGCGCTATTGTCGGATCGAAAGCGTTCGCCGAGGATCGATTCGGTCGGTGTGACAGCTTTATGTCGTATTCGACGGATGTTGTTCGATGGCGACTACCGAACAACTCATTTTAGTATAATATCTTTACTGTAGTTACGTGCATCTAGAAATGTTTCGAAGCTTTCGAACGGAAGTTGGGATAGACAGTGGCTAAGGGCATTATACTGGCAGGAGGTTCGGGCACAAGGCTCTATCCTCTCACTACGGTGACCTCAAAGCAGCTTTTGCCTGTATACGACAAGCCGATGATCTACTATCCCCTCTCCATTCTTATGCTGGCGGGGATTAGGGATATTCTTCTTATATCCACTCCGCAAGATCTTCCTAATTTCAAGAGGTTACTTCAGGCCGGTGATTCATTTGGCCTCAGCTTGTCTTATGCAGAGCAGCCTTCTCCCGATGGGCTCGCCCAAGCTTTCCTTATTGGCGAGGAATTCATCGGTGGCGACAACTGCGCTCTCGTCCTCGGGGATAACATCTTTTACGGAGGGGGTTTGACCTCCAAACTTCAGATGGCAGCGAGTCGCGAATGCGGTGCGACCGTATTCGGATCTTATGTGGAAGATCCCGAACGCTTTGGCGTTGTGGAGTTTGATGACCATGGGAAAGCGGTTTCGCTCGAGGAAAAACCTGAGCACCCACGTTCAAACTACGCTGTGACGGGGTTGTACTTTTACGACAACCGAGTGATTGATTTTGCCAAGGACGTTAGACCTTCTGCACGCGGAGAGCTTGAGATAACCGATGTAAATAAGCGCTATCTCGAAGACGGATCTCTGAGGGTGGAGATTCTTCCCCGTGGCGCTGCTTGGCTTGATACGGGAACTATGGAGAGTTTATATCAGGCAAGCGAATTTGTTCGTGCCGTTGAAGCCAATCAAGGATTGCAGATCGCCTCGTTGGAGGAGATTGCCTTCAACAATGGCTGGATCGATCATGATATGTTGTTGGCTTCGGCAGAGCGTTTTGGAAAATCGCCTTATGGGGAGCATTTGAGGAAAGTTGCGGAAAGAAGGATTTATCGCCAAGGAGTCGAGGAATAAGCGAAAATGGAAATGGTGAAGACGTATCTTATCACGGGCGGGGCTGGTTTCATCGGGTCGAATTTCATTCGATATGTGCTTGAGAAGTACGGCGATGGTGTGAAGGTTGTGAACGTCGATGCTCTAACGTATGCGGGCAACTTGAAGAGCCTGCAGGAAGTGGAAAATAGCCCTTCCTATAATTTTATGCATGCTAACATTTGCGATCGTGCGGAAATGCGCGATTTGTTCAAGAGGGTCAAGCCCGACTATGTTGTGAATTTTGCAGCAGAGTCGCATGTCGACCGTTCGATAGAAACTCCTGCAGTGTTCGAAGAGACCAACGTTGGTGGTACGATCTCGCTGCTTGACGCGTTTCGCGCAGTTTGGGAGCGAGAGGATGGCGTCTATCCCAATGACGTGCGTTTCCTGCAGGTAGGCACGGATGAAGTGTACGGCAGCTTGCCTCTCGACGATCCCGGAGCGTTTTTCCGCGAGGACACGCCGTTGTGCCCTCATTCGCCTTATTCGGCGTCGAAGGCGTCTGCCGACATGTTTGTGCGCGCTTATGGTGACACGTACGGTATGCCGATAAACATTACTCGCTGTTCGAACAATTATGGCCCCTATCAGTTTCCCGAAAAGCTTATTCCCCTTATGATAAACAATGCGCTGCATCGCAAGCAGCTTCCCGTGTACGGCGATGGATTGAACGTACGCGATTGGCTGTATGTGGGGGATCACTGCAAGGCGATAGATTTGGTGCTGCGCAAGGGAAGGCCGGGTGAAGTATACAACATCGGTGGGCATAATGAGCGCAGCAACATCGATGTCGTGAAGACCATCGTCGCCGAAGTGCGCCGTTGGACGGCCGATGACGCCATAGGCGATTCTCTCATAACCTACGTCGCCGACCGAAAGGGGCATGACCGTCGTTACGGTATAGCTCCCGACAAGATTGAAGCCGAATTGGGATGGCATCCTGAGACATCCTTTGCAGAGGGTATCGTCAAAACCATTCGCTGGTATTTGGATAACCGCGCATGGGTTGAAGACGTTACGAGTGGAGCCTATCAAAGCTATTATCAAGACATGTACGGACGGCGGTTGTCGCAAACGGAAGAGGTGGGTCGGTGATCCCTTTCAATATACCTCCTTACGTTGGCACCGAGCTCGGGTTCGTCGAGCAGGCAGCTGCTGCTAATCGCAAAATCAGCGGTGACGGGATGTTCACCAAACTGTGCAGCGAATGGCTGGAAGAGCGCTTTGGTGCGCGTAGAATGCTGCTTACCACGAGTGGCACGACCGCATTGGAGATGGCCGCCATTTTATGCGACCTCAATCCTGGCGATGAGGTTATTTTGCCGAGCTATACGTTTTCCACCACCGCCACTGCATTTGTGTTGGTGGGGGCGAGGCTGGTGTTTGTCGACGTGCGTTCCGACACGATGTGCATTGATGAAACTAAAATCGAGGAAGCCATTACCGACAAGACGCGCGTTATCGTGCCCGTCCACTATGCGGGTGTTGCTTGCGAGATGGACTCTATTATGGACATTGCGCGTCGTTATGGATTGCTGGTGGTTGAGGATGCCGCACAGGGCGTTATGTCCACATACAAAGGTCGTCACCTCGGCACCATCGGAGATTTTGGATGCTACTCGTTCCATGAAACGAAAAACTACTCGATGGGAGAGGGCGGCGCCATTTCCGTCAATCGTTCTGAGCATGTGGAACGTGCTGAGATCATACGGGAAAAGGGGACGAATCGTTCACGTTTCTTCCGGGGCCAAGTGGATAAATACACTTGGGTTGATTATGGCAGCAGCTATTTGCCGAGCGACATGAACGCAGCGTATTTATGGGCGCAGCTGCAGGTGGCCGATGAGATCAATGATAATCGCCTCACCACGTGGGGCATCTACAGCCGCGAACTCAAACCCCTTGCTGACGCAGGGCTTGTTTCACTGCCGACGATTCCCGAAAGCTGTCAGCACAACGCGCATATGTTCTATTTGAAATGTCGCGATTTGAAGGAGCGTACGGAACTCATTGATTTTCTCAAGGCGCGTAATATCTTCCCCGCGTTTCATTATGTTCCGCTGCATTCGTCTCCTGCGGGCTTGCGCTTTGGCAGGGCTGTCGGCTCCATGCGAGTGACCGATGCCGATTCCGACCGTCTCGTGCGCTTGCCGCTGTATTACGATATGCCAAAAGACGATGCCCTCTTCGTTTCCGAGGCGGTTAAGGAGTACTATGGGCAAAGGTAAGGCGAGCGCAAGCATTGCATCTTCTAGCGGCATACCGCCCAAGGTGTCTGTTGTTATACCTTGCTACTACTCCGAGAAGACTATCGCGAAGGTCGTGGAAGGAACTCGGGCGGAACTTAGGAGGATGGGGCTTCGCTACGAGTTCGTTCTCGTCAATGACGGATCCACGGATGGCACATTCGACGAGATCTGCAAACTCTCAGAGGTTGATCCTTGCGTGGTGGGAATCAATTTCGCGCGTAATTTTGGACAGCATAACGCTATCATCGCAGGGCTGCGTCATGCGTCTGGCGATTATGTGATGCTTATGGATGATGACATGCAGACGCATCCGTCTCAGTGCGAAAAGCTTCTCGACGTCGCTCTTGAGGGCGTCTATGATGTTGTGTTCGCCAAATATCCCGATCATCGTGAAGCGTGGTGGCGGCGCCTCGGATCGAACTTCACTCTTTGGACGATGCGCGTTCTCACTGGACGTCCGAAGGATATAGAAGCGAGCAATTTTTTGGTCATGAAGCGTTTCATTTCCGATGAGCTGACGCGCTATGATGGGCCGTACGTTTACATTCAGGGGTTGCTGTTCCAAGCAACGCGCAAGATGGCCAATGTCGCCGTCGAGCATTTCGACCGCGAAGTGGGCACATCGGGTTACACGTTCAAATCGCTGTTTCGTCTGTGGTCGACAGTTCTGAACTTCTCGATGGTTCCGTTGCGCCTCGCGTCGCTTGTCGGCGCGGTTCTTGGCGCGGTTGGGCTCGTGTTTGCTGTTGTGGTAGTGGTGCAGCGTATTTTTGACCCTAGCATGCAGATGGGCTGGAGCTCCATCATGGCGGTGCTGCTTATGTGCTCGGGGCTCGTTTTGCTGTTTTTGGGACTTATCGGCGAGTATTTGGGACGTTTGTTCATGACCGTGAACAAAATGCCCCAATACGTGCTGAGGAAGGTCGTTGGAGGCAAAGGGGAAGGGGTGGAAGATGCTCTCTAGTCTTGAGGGGCGCAGGCTCGCTGTGCTAGGTTCGATGGATGAGTTTGTCAGGCTTGTCAGGACCGCGCAAGACAGGGGCGCTTACGTTATTGTTTGCGACGGGTATCCAGAAGGCCCTGCGAAGCGCATCGCCGATGTGTCTTACGACATCGATGTGCGCGACACGCGTGCCGTCGCCGAGATGTGCCGCGCCGAGCGCGTTGACGGTGTGGTTTCGTCGTTTTCCGATGTACTGGCGGAAAACCTCATTGAGATTTGCGAGGAGTTGGAGTTTCCCGTCTATCTCGACTCCGAGCATATGCGCTACTTGCGCGACAAGCGATCCATGAAAAAGATGTTCGACGAATTAGGCATCTCCTATCCGCTTTCCGTCGAGGTGCATCGCGAGTCCGTTGTCGCTGATCTTGCGGGTTTGCGTTTTCCCGTGGTTGCCAAGCCTGTGAGCGCATATGGATCGCATGGGGTTCGCGTGTTCGAAAGCGCCGAGGAAGTCGAGTGCCGTTTCGACGAGGTGGCGGCGTTCTCGGATGGGGATTGCCTGTTGTGCGAAGAGTATGACGATGGCTATGAGTTCAATATGATGAACTGGATCGTCGACGGAGAACCCGTAGTGCTTGAGATAGCGGATCGGGAAAAGACCGAGGATGGCGAGGGGTCGATTCCGCGTGTGACGAGGATCGTCTACCCTAGCAGGTTCACTGCTGAGACATTGGACGAGGCGCGAGCCATCGTGGCGAAAGTGGCCCGTTACGTCGGTATGCGCAACGGGCCACTGTGCATGCAGTTTTTCTGGTCGCCTTTGCGCGGCATCCGGGTGTGCGAGTGCGCGGGGCGTATATTCGGTTACGAGCATGAACTTTTGGAGATCGCAGGAGGGCCGGCGATAGAGGACCTTCTGCTCGACTACGTCTATGATCGCGACAGCATTGCTTGCCGTCTTGCCGGACACAGTCCGTTTTTGCCACATCGTGCCGCAGGGCTTTACTTTCACGGTAAGCCCGGCATCGTCGCACGCATTGAAGGTGCCCCTTGCGAGGGCAACTCTCTCGTGGTGGAGACGCTGTCGTACTATGCGCCCGGCGACGCCATCGGCGCAGACGGCAAACCCTATGCCATGCGTATCTTTTTGAGGGCAGATGACTATGCTCGTCTTGACGAGGCGACCGACGCTTTTTTTGGCTCCGTTCGCATGGTCGATACCTCGGGGCGCGACTTGCTGCTCCCGAACGAGATGGTCGGATACTAGATGGCCGGAAGGTTTTCTTTGTGGTGCAAGGGGGGCTGGGCGAAGACCCTCATAGCGCTTCATCTGCTGTTATTGTTCTACACACTCTCGGGTATTTTTAGCAAAACTGCCGCTGATCAGCATTTTTTAAGCCAGGAGTTCATTTTTTTATACGGTGGTATGCTTGTGGTGCTGTTTGTCTATGCGATTGGCTGGCAGCAGATCATCAAACGACTGCCCCTTACCTTGGCGTTTGCCAACAAGGCTGTTACGGTGGTGTGGGGAATGCTGTGGGGTGTGCTGCTATTCCATGAAACGGTGAATGCGGGAATGATCCTTGGTGCCGTTTTGGTGATTGCGGGCATTGTGGTGTACTCCACTGCTCCGAACGACGACGAGGATGGCGCAGCGCGGAAGGGCGGTGCGCGCTGATGTCCGGAGATCTTGTTTTGTATTCTGTCGTGTTCCTGCTTGGTGTATTCATCAGTTCCGTTTCGCAAGTTCTGCTTAAGAAGTCCGCGATGCGCACCTATGAAAGTCCGATCAGGGAGTATTGCAACCCTCTTGTCATAGGGGCTTATGCGATTTTTGTACTTGCCACGTTCGCCACTATCATCGCCTATAAAGTGGTTCCTCTGTCTTTTGGCCCCATCCTCGAGGCAACCAGCTATATTTACGTTACTCTTTTTGGGGTGTTCATTTTCAAAGAAAAGATGAGCGCTCGCAAGGTGGGTGCGCTGTGCCTGATCATTTCGGGTATTATCGTCTACTCGCTGAGCATTTAGGATGCTGGCTTTGCCTGTGTTGCAAATCTATTCGAGAGGAGATATGCATGGCTAAGAAAATAGTCGTGTTCGGTGCAACTGGAACACTTGGCCTGTATACCGTAGATCACCTTGCTGCGCATCTGGGTGACGAATGGGAGCTGGTTGCAACGGGGAGGCGCGCGTGCGAGTACTTTGAAAAGAAATATCCGGGCAAAGCGTCCTACGTGCAGCTTGATATTGCCGACGAGGCATCGTTCGAGGGACTTCCCGCTGACGACGTCTATGCGCTCGTGCATTTTGCGGGGGCGTTGCCTGCCTATATGGAGGGCTACGATCCTCGTGCCTACGTGAATTCCAATGTTATGGGGACTCTCAATGTGCTTGAATACGGCAGAAAGACGGGTGCCACGCGCATCCTTTACACCCAGACGATATCCGATTATCACGGATATTTCGGCGAGCTCGTCGAGCTTATGGATGACATGCCGCGCCGCGTGCCTCTTTCTGGCGATCACTCCGTGTACGCGATCACCAAATGCGCTGCAGAGGATGTGTGCCGCAACTTCGAGGAGGAGTATGGCATTGCGTTCTTCGGGCTGAGGCTGCCGAATATTTACTGCTACATGCCCGAATGCAAGACGCTCTACCATGATGGGCGTCCCGCCGTCAGCTCCTATCGCCTTATGATCGACAGGGCGATGCGCGGTGAGGATCTTGAGGTTTGGGGGGATCCCGCCAAAGGTATGGATCTCATTTACGTGAAGGATTTCTGCCAGATGATTGAGAAGCAGTTGTTCGCTCCAAAAGAATGTGGCGGCATGTACAACGTCGGTACGGGCGTTATGACCTCGCTCGAGCATCTTGTTGATGCGATCATCGATGAGTTCTGCCCGGCAGACGCAAAGTCGCGTAAAATCTATCGCCCTGAGAAGCATGATTGCGTGAACTACTTCATGAACGTAGACAAGGCACGTGCTAAACTTGGCTACAAGCCGCAATACGATCCGGCGACTCTGTTTGCCGACTATAAACAGGAGATGAATAGAAATCGCTTTGCCGATTTTTTTGTCGAGCGCTATGGAACTGCGAACGCCTATCGCTAGGCGATGCGAAAGGAGGCGTTCTTGTTTACTCGCGAGCAGCTTGAGCAGCTCAAAACTCCGTGCTTCGTTTTCGACGAGAACGAGCTGCGAGGCAACTTCTCCAGCTTTACTGATGCGCTAAAAGACGCCTGGGGCGATCATGCGCGCGTATCGTACTCTGTGAAGACGAATCCCTTTCCGTGGATTCTCGCCCAGGCGCATGCGTGCGGGTGTATGGCGGAGGTCGTTTCAAACGACGAGTACGACTTGGCGCTTTCTTGCGGGTTTTGTCCCGAAGACATCATCTTCAATGGCCCCGTGAAAGGGCGCGAGTGGTTTGCGTACGCCTTGCGTAATGGCTCGGCGGTCAATATCGATTCGAAGCGCGAATTGCGTTGGGTGCGCGAGCTTGCCGTCGGCTCGGATGCGCCGCTGCGCGTTGGCGTTCGCGTGAACGTCGATCTCGAGCGCTTTCTTCCCGGTGAGACCATCGGCGGTGACGAACCTGGCAGATTCGGCTTCTCCTACGAAAGCGGCGAGGCGGTTCGCGTTATAAGGGAGCTTGACCGCATCGAGGGTGTTTCGGTGACGGGTTTGCACATGCACGTTACCACGCTGGGACGCTTGCCGCGGGCTTACGAGATTCTCGCCGATCACGTTTGCAAGGTGGTAAAAGAGTGCGAACTGGCAGATCAACTGGATTACGTCGATATGGGCGGCGGTTTCTATGGCGGTGGCTTGCGCAATGCGGGCAAATACGAAGAGTATGCTCATTCTATTGCGCGCGCGTTGAAAGAGGCGTGCGATCCTGCCAGGACGGCACTTTATGTGGAACCGGGAGGTGCTGTGGTGTGCACGCCCGGGTACTATGTGGGACGTGTCGTTGATGTCAAGGATATGGGAGAGAAGAATGTTCGCTTTGTGGTGAGCGAGCTCTCGCGATTGAATATCGATCACGAGATGAAGAAGACAGCCTATCCCTATGTGCTGTTCTCTCGCAGCGCTAATGTCATGCCCGAACAGCACCTCTGCGGGTTTACGTGCATGGAGAGCGATCGCTTATGCACTCTTCTCGATGAACCCGAGCTCGCCGAGGGCGATATGGTTCTCATCAAATATGCGGGGGCATACTCCATGAGTTTTACCCCTGGGTTTTTCATCGAGCATCCACCTGCGGTTTACGGTTTTGTCGATGGGACGTTTGAACTTCTGCGCGATCCGTTCTCGGGCACGCCGGCGACCGCCTAGGTATGCGTCTATTTGGAAGCTAGCCGGAAATTTGGCTATTGCGTAAGGGAGATGACTATGGACAGTGGCGAGATTGGCATGTTCGGCAGATTTGCACGCGCAATGTTGTCGGCGGTTTTAGCAATCGGCGTTGCCTTGCCGGCGATGCCGCAGGTTGCCTTTGCTGATGACAGAGGGTCTGCCGCCGCAGTTGCGCCCGAGGAGGCGGGCATCTCTCTTGCCGCTTCCTCTCAAAGCGATGGGACGATGCCCTCGCCCGCGGCAGAAGGCGATGCCTCAGCTGCCGTCCCCGTCATCGAAGATTCCACGCAGGCGCGCGTAGGCTTCGTTTACATCGACGCCCCTGCCTTGTTTGTTGGAGGAACCCAGGATGTCGTAGTGGCGCTCGACGAAACGGAAGCTGTCGTGCAGTCTGCCGAGCTTTTCTACGTTGACACTGCGGGCGTGCAGAAGTCCGTCGCGGCAAATAAGTTCGCGGGCAATGCTGCTCTGTTCGAGATCTCCGTGGGAGAGGCGGGCGATTATGAGGTGCGCTCGATGGCTGCAACACTCGCAGACGGCTCCGTTGTCGTGCTGGATTTGTACGACGAGGAACGTGCGGCGTATCCGGGTTTCATCGCGGTAAGCGCGGCGGCCGATCCGTTCTCTATCGATGACGAGGGGCTTGAAGGTGCGGCTCTGACGTTTTCCCTCGATGGCGATGGGGGCTTGGTTGCGGGCAAGAGCCTTCCGGATGTGATCGGCTCGGCGGCCTTGCAGGCGCGCGGCTCTTCGAATCTTTTGAGTTCGGATGACGGCACGTTAGTGATCGTGCTGGATACGGGGCATGGTGGAAGCGATCCCGGGGCAGTCGCCAATGGCTTGCTTGAGAAGGACTTGACATTAAGCATCGCCCGGTACTGCAAGGAAGCCCTTGGGCAGTATGCCAATGTAAAGGTGTGCATGACACGCTCGTCCGATTTCTATGTAGGGCTCAAGGAGCGTGTGGACTATGCGGTTTCCGTCGGCGCCGATGCGTTTGTGGGCATCCATATCAATTCTGCCGGCACGAGTGGTGCCAATGGTGCCGAAGTGTGGTATCCGAATGCGAGCAGCTGGTATTATGAGGCGCATGTGGAGGGGCGGCAGCTTGCCGAGAGCATCTTGGAAAAACTCACGGAGCTGGGCTTGTACGACCGGGGCGTGAAGGTGAGAGACTCCGATGACGAGCTCAATCCCGACGGCAGCGTCGCAGACTATTATGCGACGATTCGCTATGCGCGTCAGGTGGGAATGCCCTCGATCATCGTGGAGCATGCGTTCATCACGGGCGATGGCGATTCGCAGAAGCTCGCTCAGGACGCTTGGCTCAAGGCGATGGGCGAGGCTGACGCAGAGGGCATCGCCCAAGCGTATGGGCTTAGCAAGGGGCATTGGGTGTTTGAAGATGGCGTGTGGCATTGGTATGAAGGTTCTACGATGGTAATCAACGCCTGGAAAAACATCGATGGCATGAGGCATTGGTTTGGCCCCGACGGTGTTGCGGTGAGGGGTTGGCACGATATTGACGGTTCGCGCTACTACTTCGACCCCGGTACTGCGAATCTGCATAGGGGCTGGTACGACGAGGGCGGCAGGCGCTACCGCCTCGACCGCGACGACGGGCACCTCTGGACGGGCTGGTACACCGTGGACGGCGTGTGGTACTGCTCGGATGAGAACGGCGTTCTGCGGAAGG
>NZ_PPEL01000071.1 GCF_002899695.1 Rubneribacter badeniensis | reverse complement strand
TCGGGCATGGCTCTCCTCCAATATGCTTCTTGTCTCGACAACTCGAATCATACCGGGGCGGGCCGTGCCCTCCTTCCTATCTGGACGCTATCCTGCTGTCAAAGTGCGCAAAAAATTGTACGTTACCATCGTCCATCACGCATCGGAACTGCTCGAATTCGCTTGAAAGCGGCAGAACGACGACGGCCCCGGCATCAAGCCGGGGCCGTCGCTTTTCGCGAAAGATTCGACCTTACTTCGCAGCGCCGATGCGGCAGATGGTGGTGCCGCAATCGGGGCACTTGCCCTTCGTGATGGGCTTGCCGTTCTTCGTCGTGCTCTCGACGGGATCCTTCATGATCTTCTTGGCCTTGCACTTCACACAATACGCTTCAATAGCCATGACTGTAAAACACCTCTCTGTCCTGTCTGAGATATAGGATGACGCACTGCGTTCGGCGCAGACGCATATGGGTCGAAATTATACGACAGCCCTGCATACCGCTACCGTACATGTCGACACCCTGTTATATATTCTTCAACAACTCCATAACAAAATCGGCATTCCTTGCAAGAACATCCTCTTCAATGTTCTCGAACACATCATCGGCTTGCGCGTAATACGCCGGCTTGCCGTCGCGCATGCCCACGAGATGCATGGCCTGATATCCGTGCTTAATCGCGTAGGATGCCGCGCTCTCCATCCATGAAAGCTGAGCGCCGCCTACATCGACACCCGTGGATTGGGACGCTTTCCTCACATAGCGCTTCATCCGAGAAGAGGTTTTGACCGTCCGGTACTGCCCCTCGCGCTCCACCATGCACAGATCGCCCGTACCGAGTGCTTCGAGATCGATGATGATGGATCCCCGCAAATCCTGTTGATGCTCGGCTAAAAACGCCCGCATGCCGCCGTTTTGCGAAAGTTCGGAACCCAGCGCCACGAACCACACCTCGGTGTTGATGTCGGGATTGCGGAACTGGTAGATGTGCTCGATCTCTTCGGACACGCCTTGTTCATGACGTTCTGCCGCAGCAGCAGCTTCTTCGGCTACGCGCTCGGAATCAAGCTCGGCACGCTCCATGCGCCGCGGAGAGAACGCCCCTCCGTGCCACGAGCGGCGGTTCGCATCGTTCCATCCGTCACGACCCTGCCCGTCATACTCGTCATACCCGTCGTATTCATCGTATTCGCCATGTTCGATACGCGCATCGCCCCCATCGAACGAATCCCCTTCGACGTACCCATCGAACGCTTCGTCGGCGTACTCGTCTTGGAATTCCATCTGCGTGGTGGCATCTTCTCGGAAACTCTCCCAACCGCCACGCTCTGCTCCTACGGTGCGAGCATCGAACGATTCATCCACATCAAGCCACTCTTGCGGCGTGGGCTCCGCTTCGTCCTTCTTGCGTCGGAAGCGGTCGAACAAGCGACGCATGCGCGATTTGGGCATTTCGACGTACCCCGGCCCGGCGAACGCACCCGTTTCCGTGTAATTCTCCTCATATGCCGAATCGTCTGCATCATCCACATAGATATCGTCGGGATCGATGTTTTGAAGCAGCTCATCCCCCACCGGGGCGAACGCGCCCGTAGCTCCGGCGGGCGCGAACGAACCGGCAATGCTCACGCTCGAATGATGCTCCTCCTCGATACGGTTTATCGAACCTGAAAGAGAGGGCAGAGACGAGCGCAGTCCCGACACCTTGGCGCGTTCAGCGGTCGAGGCATCGCGCTCCCCAACAGGTTCCATTGTGCCGGATGCTCCCAGGCTGATCGCCGGAAGCATGGAAAGCAGGCTTTTCGCAGCCGTTTTGCCCGAAGCCTCCACATCGGCCAGAGGGGCGCGCTGCTTGGGAAGCTCGGTGATGGGCGCCAGCTTCCCCGACAAACCGATGTCGGGAAGAACGATGGGACGGCGACCGCCTTTCTCATCTGCCAGAGGAACCGCCGCATCTGCTGGAATCGAAGAAACCGCAGGAGCGCCTTCGGCCCCCAAAGACGGCGAGGCATCGACCGGATAATCGATACGCCCGCTGTCACCGATGGGGACGGCAGTCACGTCGACACGATTCTCGGTTCTGCGTTCATTTTGCAAAGCCGATTGGGCCTCTTCCTGCACTTTTCGCGGATCGAGGAACGACGGCAAAGGAAGATCGTCAACAGGAGGAACGTTGTCCAAGTTGAGGCTGCTCACATCGATCGGAGGCATAGCCGTAGTGGCGAAAGGATCATCCCCAGCACCAGAAGCAACGGAAGCGGGAACGTCAGCCGGCGCAGAGGGAGGAACCGCAGCCGAAGCGGGGGAAGGAGCATCGCCGCTTTTCGTCGCGCCCACGTGCTCGTCCACCTGCACCGGAGCAGATGCCCATTGGGGCGCCTTCACTTCGCGAATCTCTTCGCGGCCCTCGTCGAGCGCGCGTTCGACGTCCTCCTCGACGATTCGGTTCGCTTCTGCGAAATGACCGGCGCTCTCGCTCACCGCAGCGTCGAGGGCGCTCGCGTAGCGCGACCGTTGCACGGGCTTGTCGGCAGAGCGGGGCTTTTTCGCCTTCTCTTGCGCCTTCTTGAACCAATCCGGCACGCCGCCGCTCGAATGGTCGGGCTCGCGCTCCAAGACAGGCGATGCTGCAACGGAGGCATCTGCTGCGGCAACCGCCGCACCCGCCGTCTCTTCGAGGATTTCAGCCGACCGCTGCGCGGCTTCAGCATTGGCAAGAGCGGTTTGCATCGTTTCAGCCGGAAGCGAGCTGAGCGCTTCGCGCGTCTCATCGTGGAGCGCCCGGATATCCTCGGCTGTCGGCGCTCCCACGGGAGGCTCCTTCACTTGCACAAGGTTCTGCGATATGTCCACCGCTGCCGCCCCGCTCACCGGTTTCCCAGAAAGCGCAGCGACGGCCGCTTTCGCAGCAGCAAGGCGCGCTTCGGGAGTTTGAGGGGCGATTTCCGGCGGTCGCACGTTCGACGCTTCGTACACGAGCTGCGCGCCCTCGGGAACAAGCCCGGCACTACGCGCGGCATCGGCACCGTGAATCTCCGCGTTGCCACGTGCAGCCAATTCGGCCTCGCTCACACGGCCTCGGCCAACACGACGGGCCACCTCCAAGAGCACCGCCACGCCGGAAGCGTTGCAGTTCGCGCCCTCGTTGTAAGGGGCCAGCTTATGAAGCAACGCCACCACAAGCGGCACTGCGACCGCGATCAGCGCGATGACGGCCAGCACGTTCAGCGCCACGTTCAGCGCGCCTTCGGCATTCGGAAACGCAACGGTGCGCACGATCAGCAGAATCGGCAGAAACACCATGGCGCCGAACGTCGCCCATTGCAGGATCGGCAGCGCTGGGAGAAGCGGGCGGGCAAGTTCCGTCCGAACCTTGCCCGTGTCGTAACGCGCCACGAGGATCACCTTGCGCCGCCGCGTTCCGCCCGTCTCAGCGGAATAGCCAGGTTCGTACTTGGCAACGACGTTTTGGCTCACGCCGCGCGCGAACGCTTTCGACAGCATCGGACGGTCGAACACCTCGGCTGCGAACAGAGCCGCAGCAACGAGGGTCACCACGATAGCGGCCACGCCAAGCACCGGCACAAACAGAGACGCCAGCGCAAAGACGAAGGTGAGGGCACAGCACACGACCTTTGGGGCTTCCGCGCTCGGCGCGCCATTGAAATCCTCGATGACGGCAGAAAGCCCGGCATCCTTCTGCATTTGCTCGGTAATGTACAACGCCGTCTGCTGTTCCTCTTCGGTTCCCGCAGGGCGCGGCCCGATTTCCTGGGACAGATACGCGACGTGATCCATTGGTTCAGGCATATCGCTTGCCTTTCGTTGGCGATTCTACAAGGCATACATACTGCAAGTATACGCTATTTGATCTCCGTACCCAAATAATCACGAATAAAAGCGTCGGCTGCTCCGGCTTGTAAACGCGCTGTTGAATATGCTTTCTCAAACTCTTCGGCTTCCGCTTCGAACGCGTCGACCACCGGGCTCGAAGGGTCGTCTGGAAGCCCCTTCGCTCGTTCGGCCGCCTCGGCATCGGCAGCGTTGTACGCATCGTTGTGCTCGGTCGCCGCATCCTTGTCCTTCGCAAGAATGGCCTCGTCGGAAGCCAGCGCATGGCCAAGCGCTTCTTTGCGTTTGGCGATGTAGTCTGAAAACGCCGCAAAATCAGCAGCAGGATAGAGCGAACTGGATTCGGCAAACGACGCCTCTGCCTCTTCGAACGCTTCAAGGGACTCGTTGGCTTTGGCCATCGACGCCTGCACGTTCTCGGGCGTGGTGTCTTTCACAAGCTCGGAAGACTCGCGGGCCAACGCGTCGGCCGACAGCAGAACGTCCCATGCTTTGCGAGCCTGATCGATCGCATCATACGCCCTGTCCGCGGCATCGATGATCTGATACCCCTGATCAACAAGCGTGTTGCGCGCGGAGATGGTGGCGACCGCCTGGTGGGCGGCCTCTTTGCCCTGAGATTCGCGCAAACTGACGGATAAGGCGCGGGCTCGCTCGTCTGCCTGCGCAAGCTTCTCTTCGATCTCGGGCAAACTCGACTTCAGATCTTTGCACGCGGCGCGCGATCCCGCCGCGAACGGGTCGGCAACGAAATCGTCAAGCCCTTTGATGGCCTCATCCGTCTCGGCAACAAGCTTCAACGTGTCGTTGAGGGACTTGATGCCGTCTTGATACTGCTGGTAGTCGTGGTACAGATACCCGCCCCCTGCAACAGCAACCGCCCCAGTGATCAGCGCGATCGCCGCAACAGCCACCAGCTTGCTTAAACGACGGCGGGCCTTCCTGCGGGCCACCTCCTCCTCGGAAGACAAGGGAGGCTTTTCAGCTGGCTGAGCGATCGGCTTCTCGAATGCCTCCTCGGAAAGCTTCGGACGCGTTGCCGTAGGACCTTCGAAAGACGAGGAAGCAGAGGGCGCAGCGGACGGCGTTTCTGAAGGATACGCTATCTGGGGTACCTGGGATTTCGGCGGTTCGACCGAAACAAAATCGCCGGTCGACAGCGGCAACCCCTGTTCTTTCGTTGGCGTGCCCGCCGGCTTCTTCCTGCGCGCTGACAAGGTGAAGAGCGAAATGCCGCCGAAACGGTGGAGGCGCGCATCGCGGCCGGCACGGCCCTTCTCGTCCAAAGCGTTTCTCGCCGCATCGAGCACGCTGAACGATATCTCGTTCGATGTCCCCGCCGTATGCCGCTTGATATGCGCGGCGTGCGCCAGTTTGTCGCCCTTCTTCCTCACAAGCTTCAACCTATCGCGTTACCGACCGGCATCGCGAGCCAATTCCTCGACTATGGCAGCGGTCGGCAGCACCTTGATCGTCCTGCTGGGCAGCGAGTTGAGGAACGCCTTGCCGTAGCTTTTCGTCAGAAGGCGTCGATCAGCCAGAATGAGAACACCCGTATCGTCCGCTTTGCGGATCAGCCGTCCGGCCGCCTGCTTGACCTCCAGCACGGCGGCGGGCAGGACATAGCGCCTCCACGCCTGGTCGTCTCGCGCTGCTCGTTCGCACGACAGAGGGTCGGTGGGCTTCGAGAACGGCAGCTTCGGGATGACGACCCCTTTGAGGGTGGCTCCGGGAGCGTCGAATCCCTCCCAAAAGCTCTTTAACGCGAAAAGGGACAGATGTTCGTCAGCGAGGAAATCGTCGCGCAGCCCTTTGACCGAGACGCCCCATTTTTGGCACACCAGCCGCAGGTCGTCCTCTTTGAGCCGGGGTTGCACCTCGTCGAAGCATTTCTCCATCTCGCGGCGATTGGTGAACAGCGTGAGCATCGATCCCCGCTGCGCCCGATGGGCGTCGGTCAGAAACCGCTGCAGAGCGTCGAGGTAGCGCGGGTCGTTCGGCTCGGGCATGTCTTCGGCCACGTACACCGTCATTTGTCCGTCGAAATCGTAGCTCGAATCCAAGCGGCACATGCGGCATGCCGAGAACTCCGAAGCGTTCAGACCAAGCGCAGCCTCAAACGCGTCGAAGCGATCGTCCACCACCAGCGTCGCGGACGCGAACACCACTGAATGCGTGCGCGCGAACAGCGTGTCGTTCATAGCCGGCCCCACGTTCACCAGCAGCGCTTCGAGCTTCTCGGCCACGCGATCTTTCTTGCGGCTGAGCGTGGCGGCGTAGGCATAAGCCTCGTCAGGGTGGACAAGTATGATATCAATCGCTTTGACCTGGTCTTTCAGCTCTATGGCGAGCGAGGCCACCTCGCGCTGCACCTCGGCTGCGCCGTCAAGGCCCTCGAGGTAGCCGACCAGCTCCTGGCTTGCCGTCACCAACTTCTCGGCCGCGGAGGATAATAGCTGGCCCAACTCTATGACCTGGGAAAACGTTGCACTCTGACGTATGTCGCCGTTGATCCACAGCTCGACCGTCTCGTAGCCCTTCCCTTTTTTATTCTGATCGAAGAATAATAGGTCCTTGAGATGGGCGCAGAACTCGCGGGCGGCATCGGCATACACCGTCCCTGCCGCGCGCGCTTTCGCAGTGAGCGCGTAAAATAGGGTCGCTCCCTCCTCCGCAGAGGGCGCGACCACGCGGCGCTCTGCCCGCACGAACACGTTGCGAGACGATTCGTCGGCGCTCACCCTGCCGGCAAGCCTGGTGATATCCTCGGCCGAAAGCGCAAGGGAGAACGCGCGGCGGGCCTCGGCCTCTGCGCCGTGGGCCTCGTCCACCGTCCAATAGCGGATGGGCGGCAGCAAACCACCGTCCGCAACGAGGTCGCAAAACAAGAGGCTGTGGTTCGTCACCACCACGTCGGCGGCCTCGGCGCGACGGCGCGCGCCATGAACGAAGCACGACACGCCGAAATAGGGGCACTTCCGACGGAGGCAATCGTGGCTGGTCGTCGTCACCATCCGCCGCGACAGCACACGGTAATCGATCTTGAGACTGTCCATGTCGTCGTATTCCGTCTGCTCGATAAAGGACAGCAGGGCCGCGAGCGCCGGGGCCTGGGACTGCTCCTTGCCGGCAACCACCCTTACATGATCGCCATCCCCAACAAGGCGGTCGATTTTCCGTAGGCAGGGGTAATGCGCGAACCCCTTGAGCGGAGCATACGTAAGAGGCGGCGCGTCCGGATCGGCCTCGGCAAGAGAGCGCGACAGAGCCGGCAGCTCATGGTACACCAGCTGATCGAGCAAGGCGTTCGTCTTGGTCGCCACACCCACCGTGATGCCGTTCTTTCGGGCAGTCAGAGCCGAGGGCACGAGATAAGCCATCGATTTGCCCACGCCCGTGCCGGCTTCCACCATTAGGTTCTCAGAGCTTGCGAACGCAGCGCGCACGGCCTCGGCCATGACACGCTGCTCCTCACGCGGCTCGAAGTCTTCGTACAGCGATCCCACCAACCCGTCGGCTGAGAACGCCTCGTCGATCTCCTCAGCCGTGGGGAACACCAGCGAACGCAACGGATCGGCGGCGATGTCGTCAGCGTCGACCTTCGCGGATCGCTCCACCTTGCCGAGACGCTCGCGCCGAAGGCTCCTCAGCGAGAACGAGCGGTCGCTTTCGGGCGCTTCAAATGTTTCACGTGAAACATTGCGGCGTCCTTCCTCCGATGCGAACCACTCGAACACCACTTGGGTTGGCCAACGATCAGCTGTGGTGAGGCGGGCTATCTCACGCACGAGCGCTGTCGGCATAGCGGCGATGCCCGCCAACAGGATGCGGAACACCGCGCACGTCGCCGCCACGTCGGCATCTGCGCGATGCGTTGAAAGCGGCGCACCGAACGCCCGAACGAGATCGAGCAGCCTATGCGACTTCAAGCGGGGAACGGCGATGCGCGCAAGGTCGAGCGAATCGATCCACGTGTTCTCGAGCAATGGATATCCGCTCGGATGGCGCGTGGTGAACGTGCGGTCGAACTCCGCGTTATGGGCAACGATCTTGGAATCTCCCACGAATTTCACCAGAGCGGCCAAAGCTTCCTCCGGCTCAGGTGCCGAGGCGACGTCGGCGTCATGGATGTTCGTGAGATGAGCCACCTCTTCGGGAATGGGCTTCCCAGGATTCACGAATGTCACGAACCACTCGACGATTTCCCCGCGATCCATACGGGCGGCGGCGATCTGGGTCAATTCATCGTGGTTGAACGAAAACCCCGTTGTCTCCGTGTCAAGCACCACGATGGAGCGGTCAAGTTCTCCGAAATCCAATTCAGCGGCCAACGCCGGGAGCGACGCGTACCGTGCACGAATGGCATCGGGCGTTCCGTCGCTTATGAAGCTTTGCAGAGCATCCTGCTCAGGAGCGGTTTGTGTATCCATACCGTTCAGCCTATCATCTATCATTGAATCGTACAACTCATGTCCGCATCGTCAGGAGACCCCATGCAAGCAGAACGCTACTTCGGATCGTACGCCCGATTCGACACGAAGTCGAAGAAAGATGCAGCCCCATTGCTCGGTGCCGACAATGCGGTCGGCGATGCGTTCGACATCGTATTCCTCTCCGAGGAAGGAGTTTCCGTCGCATGGCTGAAAAACCGCTTCGACAGGCTGGTCGGATACTTCAATGCCGAATTCTCTCGCAAGCTTCATATCCTATCTGCACGAGGGTGGACCGTCAAAGCATTTTTATCCTTCGTCGCCTACACCGACAGCCCTGAACCAGGCCAGTATTGGGGCGAAGTCGCGGTCGTATGCTACGACCCTGCACTCAAGGAGCCGTTTTCCCAGTTCGAGAAGGCTCTGAGCCGACGACTTGCCGACGGGGTGCGGCCTGATATCGATCTCGGAGAACAAGGGGTCGATCAGATCGTCCGAAGCGGTGGCACCTGGCAGCCGAAGGCTACCCAACCGTTCCCTGAGAAGGCATCGGGGACGGTCATTCTGAAAAGCCGCCGCACGTTTTCCGAAAGCCTCATCGAGCAAGGACGGAAAAAGAACAAGGGATGCTATGTTATCAGCTGGGCGTTCCTCCTCGTTCTCGCTGTCGGCGTTGTCCTTGCCCTTAAATCCTGCGGTGCTTTTTAACCGACAATCAGATGTTTCGCATTGCCCGGAATGTTTCACGTGAAACATTCCGGGCGTCTTTTTTATCTACTTCTCCAACGCGTAGCGCACAAGCTTCGCGCAGAGCTCGGGGAACGAGATGCCCGCCGCACGGGCGGCATCGGGCAAAAGCGACGTCTCAGTCATGCCGGGAATGGTGTTCGTTTCGAGAATCCAGCACGACCCATCATCTTCCAGGATGAAATCGGAACGAGATACCCCGCTGCACGAGAGAACGCGATGCGCCCGCACGGCAAGGTCCTGGATATACGACGTCGTTTCAGCGGAAAGCGGAGCGGGGCAGATATGCTGCGATCCACCGGGAGCGTATTTGGACTCGTAATCGTAGAAGTCGTTCTTCGCGACGATCTCGATGATCGGCAGCGCCTCAAGCTCTTCGCCGCCGATGACCGCTACCGTCAATTCCTTGCCCTTGATGTAGCGCTCCACCAGCACCTCGTTGTCGATCTTGAACACCTCGTCGAGAGCTTGCTCGATCTCATCTGCCCCTTCGACGATGCGCACGCCCAGAGCGCTTCCTTCAGTCGCCGGCTTCACAACGCAATGGGAGCCAAGATCGGCCACCAAAGCCTTCGCATCGTAAGGCTCGCCTCTATGCAGCGTCATCGACGGCGGTGTGGGGATACCCTCCATCTGGTAAAACTGCTTGGATTTCGCCTTGTCCATCGCCAACGCGCTCGACCACACGCCCGACCCCGTGTAAGGCAGACCAATCGTTTCCAAAAGCCCTTGCACGGTGCCATCTTCTCCGTATTTGCCGTGCAAGCAGAGAAAAACAACATCAAACGGGCCGTCGATCAATCGCTTGAGATCGTCCTTGCTTGCCGGATCGAGAACCGTGACGTCGTATCCGGCTTCCTCAAGAGCCTTCCGCGCGCCTTCCCCCGACGCGAGCGACACTTCGCGCTCCCCGCTCTTCCCTCCTGCGAGCAGCGCCACTCGGCATCCAGACATGTACCCTTCTTTCGTCAATGTCGACATGATCCTCAGCAGTATACCAGCCCCCTCTCCACCCTGAGGAATGTTTCACGTGAAACATGTATAATGGCCGCATGGATAAACCGATCAAATCATATGGCCTCGACGAACTTCCCGATATCATCGAATCGCTCGGGCAACCTTCATTCAGGGCGAAGCAGCTTGCACAATGGCTGTACGTTCATCATGCGGATTCGTACGATCAGATGACCAACCTTCCCACTGCCTTGCGCGCGCGACTTGCCGAATGCTTCCCCCTGCATGCCCCTTCTTTGGCCGAACGGCGCATATCGCACGACGGAACGCGCAAATACCTTGTCGAATACCATGACGGTACCTGCGTGGAGACTGTCGCCATCCCGTCGCGATCGGGCGACCGCCTCACCGTGTGCTTCTCGACCCAGGCCGGATGCTCCATGCAATGCGCGTTTTGCGCCACCGGTCAGGCGGGATTTGAACGAAACCTCGTTCCTGGGGAGATCGCCGATCAGGTTCTCTTGGCGCAAAACGATATGGGGCGCCGTGTTACCAACATCGTAGGAATGGGCCAAGGCGAGCCGTTTTTGAACTACCGCAACGTGCTTGCCGCGCTGCGCATCCTCAACGATCCTCAGGGTTTAGCTATCGGAGCGCGGCATATCAGCATTTCAACCTGCGGAGTTATCGAAGGAATAGAGCGATTTTCCCACGAACCAGAGCAGTTCACGCTTGCCGTCTCGCTCCACGCCGCACGTCAATCCACACGCGACCTGCTCATGCCCCGCGTGGCGCGTTACAAGCTACCCGACTTGAAGCAGGCTTTGATGCGCTATGTGAAGAAAACCAATCGCCGCGTGACCCTTGAATACGTCATGATAGACAACGTGAACGACACCGACCGCGATCTTGAGGCGCTCAACGCGTTCTGCTCGGATCTGCTCTGTCATGTGAACCTCATCCCCATCAATGCCGTCGAAGGCTCGCCGTTCCAGCCAAGCGATCCCCTTGTTCTCGATCAATGGGTGCAATCGATCCAGTCTCACGGCAAGGAAGCAACAGTGCGCGATTCTCGCGGCTCCGACATAGATGGAGCGTGCGGACAACTCAAACGTACGAAATGTTTCACGTGAAACATTTCGCGCACGCACCTACACCACGCATTGGCAAATCACGTCCACCTGTATAGCGGGTAATTTGCTCTGAGGGTATAACCCCGAAGGGGATGGACAGGGTTCAAAGTGTCGTACGTCCAGCACGCAAGTTGCGAACGCCGTTGCCGTTTTCGCAACTGCAAAATGCAGCTTTCTGGTGAAGGGGTCATCGCGCTCTTTGATACTCGATTTGCCTAGCATTACGCTGCAGCATCCTGCTCTTGGATGCGCCTGACGACCATCGCTTCGTTTAACACCGACAGCTGACACGTAGCAGACTGTGCGCCAGGGCTTATGGTTGCCTAATTCATGCTTGAGGTTGCGCGCCTCTCAAGCATCACAAGAAAGCCTTTTTAAGGCAACCTATGAAACCTAGCACGCTCATTGAGCTTTTATACTGGCCAGGATATGCGCACAGCCGAGCGCAAGTTGATCTCCGTCATTTTTACACCCTCACAGATACAGAGTCTGCGCAGTATCTTACCCACACTTTCTCGATACTGGTTACAAACGATTTTCTACCTATACTTCTCCGCAAGCACGATAGTGAGCTTGCATAACTGTCTCACATGCAGCAAAATGCTCGCTCGCTGCACCATGCAACTTTCTTTCTCCCTATCTCCGACAACCTAGGCCACTACTATCGCGGAGAGAAGGGGGGACCGCATCACGCCCAATGTGCCATCCACCAGCACAGTAGGTGATTGCAGCCTTTCACCGCTACAGGGGCAGAGGAAAGGGTTGCAGACCAATGAAAAAGGCTCCAATGTTTCACGTGAAACATTACAAGCAGTGCCGTAACAAAAAAGCAGCTTGAACTCTCGCATGTTTCACGTGAAACATGCGGCACAGCGTATCGAGACGAGCCATTCATTGCATGCCTGGAATGTTTCACGTGAAACATTCCACCTGTCTTCGCAGTGAAAGAGCGCGCTCATCGTTACGCGTAGGCATTGCGGTGAAACATGCGCATGAAAAAGGGGCCTTGCAGACCCCTTCTGTTTTCCGTAATGTTTCACGTGAAACATCATGACGCGGCGGCAATCAACTCCTCGAACAAGCGCTCCAAATCCTCCTCGTCTTTAAACTCAATCTCGATCTTGTTCTTCCCTTGAACGGATTTCACCTTCACGTTCGTTCCGAGGACATCCCGCAAAGCGCGAGCAACCGTTTTGAAGGTCTTCGGCACCGGCTCTTTCTGCCTCGGCGCATCATCGCGCCTTCCGGAAAGCAACCGGGCGATCGCTTCAGCCTCACGTACCGTCAATTTTTGCTCGACAAGCTTATCTGTCAATTTCTGACGCCCCGCATTCGTAGGAATTGACAGGATAGCGCGCGCATGACCAGCAGTGATCTTCTCCTCGAACAAAAGCTGTTGCGCCTCTTCCGGCAATTCCAGAAGTCGCAGCGCGTTCGCCACGGTCGAACGGCCCTTCGACATCGCTTGTGCAACCTCCGACTGGGTAAGGTTGCGTCGCTCCATCATACGCCGATAGCCGTAAGCCTCCTCTATGGGATTGAGATCGGAGCGCTGAACGTTCTCGACAAGTGCCAGCTCAAGCGCCTTATCGTCATCAGCTTCTTTGATGCGAACGGGAACCGTGGGAAGTCCCACCATCTTGCATGCCTGCCAACGGCGCTCCCCAGCAATGATCTGGTACTTCTGGGAACCCATGGGGCGAACGAGAATAGGTTGCAGCAAGCCGTCTTTCTCGATGGAAGCGGCCAACTCTTCGAGTTCTTCGCGCTTGAAGTTCGTACGCGGCTGATCAGGATTCGGAGAGACGGAATCGATAGGCACTTCGTCCGTACGGCGCTGCGTCACGCTCTTGATGGTCACGCGATCCTCGTCATCGACAACCGATTCCTCCGAGGATTCTTCAACGAACTCCTCGACCTGCCTTCCCATCGGCCCATCTTGCCGTGCAGCGCCCTCCGGCTCTTCTTGCTGAACAAGAACCCGTTGGGGAACGACATCAGGCGGCGCGGCCTCCTCGTACGCTCCTCCCAACAGAGAATTCAACCCTCGTCCAAGGCCGCTCCTGTTCGCTTTAGCCACGCTGCACCACTTCCTTCGCCAAACTCATATAGGATTGGGCTCCTTTTCCTGCAGGATCGTACTGGGTGATAGGCTGTCCGAAACTTGGAGCCTCGGACAATTTGACCGTGCGGGGGATCAGTGTTGAGAACACCGTCTTGCCAAAATACCCTCGCACCTCTTCTACCACCTGCTTCGAAAGGGTCGTACGACCATCGTACATGGTCAACAGCACTCCGAAGATGTCCAATGTCGGATTGAGGCGACTTTTGACACGTTTCATCGAATCAAGAAGTTTTGTCACACCCTCCAACGCGTAGAACTCGCATTGTATAGGTATGAGCAGCTTGTCGGCCGCCACAAGAGCATTCACCGTCAACAAACCCAGCGAGGGGGGACAATCGACGAAAACATAGTCATACTTGCCGCGAAGGCTTCCCACCGCGTCTTTCAGTCGGTTCTCTCTCGCCATCTCGGAGACGAGCTCCACCTCGGCGCCAGCGAGATTGATCGTGGCGGGAACCAGATCGAGCCCTTCGCACACGTCGGGGATGATCACGTCCTCGATCGGAACATCGCTGAGGAGAACATCGTACACACAGTTCTTGACCTGGCTCTTTTCAATTCCGAGCCCACTTGAAGAATTTCCCTGCGGGTCGAGATCAACGAGAAGAACCTGTTTGCCAAGTTCCCCTAAAGCCGCAGACAAATTAATGGCCGTCGTCGATTTGCCAACGCCGCCCTTCTGATTGATGATGGCCACGACTTTCGTTTGGCCCACCACATGGGTAACGGGTGCCTTGTCCTTCAGCGTTTTGATAGGCTTCGGCTCGGGAGCGCGCTCCACAACCGGCGGCTTCGCTTCACGTTCGACCACCTCGATAGTGTCGATGACTATATCGTCCTCGACACTTTGATGCTGTTCCCGCATGACAGTCTCGGCTGGCTTTTTGTCTCGTTTGAGACTATCGAATAGCCCCACGGGGACCCCCTTTCTCAACGCCGTCTCAGTATACCTTGTTTACTGTTTCACGTGAAACATTTTGCACTGATGTTGAAATGGAATGTTTCACGTGAAACATTCCATGAGATTTTTCGCTGGAACCGCGTTCGGACCACATTGGAACGGCATCAGGTTTTCGACGATCCGCGTGAGACACCTGCCATGCAACTGCTAGTTTTCCTGAGTAGTATATAACGAGACGGGAAAGGGGATGCCAATGAATCGAGCGAGAAGACAATTACTCTCCCAAAGGGCAGAAAATATGCGCAAACAGATGACTCCTGCGGAGAAAGCGCTTTGGTTTCGGTTCTTACGAGAATACCCCTTGCCCTTCGTTGCTCAAAAAGTCATCGGAGAGTACATCGTTGATTTCTACTGCCGACGTGTTCGTCTTTCGATCGAACTCGACGGGGATAGCCATTACTGGGGAAACCATCAGCGATACGACCAGATACGAACGCTGTATCTCGAAACGCTTGAAATCAAAGAGCTTCGATTCACCAACACCGACGTGTATGAAAACTTCGAAGGGGTTTGCGAAGTCATACACACCGAGGTGGAAAAGCGGCGCAACGATCTGTTTGATCAGAAGGAAGCTTTCGCTTCCCTTACTCGAAAGCGATAGTACGGATTGTTTCACGTGAAACAATCCCGGACATCTATGCAGTAGGCAATTCTCCGCAAAGGCGCGATCTCAATGAAAAGCGAAGAACTGCTCAAAGGGACTCTCTTTGTCAGCACAGGTCGCAGGAGGCGCGACCTTTATAAAGACCGGAGAGAGAGGGGGGGGGGCAACTCAAGGCGCCTTCCCTGGTCAACGCAGATTGTGAGAAGCGCGACGGCCGTGAATCCTGCTCTCAAACGCATGAGGGGGATCGTCATCCCATCCAAGTAGAAAGCCGACACAAGGCACTCTCCGAACCGAAACTCGCGAGCGCCGAACTTGCGCTTCAACCCACTGAGTCTTCGGAAATCACGAGACTCTTTCTTTAGGTGCTCTTCCAAACCCAGTGTGCGCTCTGAGACGTTTGCCAATCACTACGCATACGCATGCTGCCAAGCACAAAATCGGCACACCGTCCTTGGCGATCCCAACAACACCCATCACAGAAAAGGGCAAGCGGAAGAGTGCGCCCCCTCCCTTCAAACCCCTTCTCTCACATCCAACAAAGAGAAAAGCAGGGGCACAAACCTGGGAAAAGCCCGCAATGTTTCACGTGAAACATTTTAGAGAGGTTTCTTTTGAGCCATTCCAGTTCTGCGAGGCAATGAAATGGAGGGGTTCCCCACACGTTCGAAGACGATTATTCGGCGCGCATTGTCACCGAGCGAAACCGATCGGTCGGAGACGAGCTTCATACCAAGCTTCTCCTGCAAAGACCGAGCATGAGCGAACTCTTCATCGTCAACATGCGCCTTGTAGCACACAAGCCGCCCGCCTTGCTGAAGCAACGGACAGGCCAGCTCCATGAGCACCGACAGCTTCGCCAACGCACGCGCCGTCACAACCGCAAACTCCCCCGGACGCTCACGCGCGAGATCCTCGATCCTTCCTGCATACGTGGAAACGTGCGGAAGCTCCAGCTTCTCGATGAACCCATCGAGGATCGACACCTTCTTCCCAACAGAATCAACCAGAAGCGTCTCCCTGCCCGTTTCCACGGCGAGGGGAATACCCGGATAGCCGGCGCCTGAACCGAGATCGGCATATCTTCCAGCAGGAGCAGCTTCAAGTTCGGGCAGCCCGACAAGCGAGTCTTCAACATGGAGAACCATCCCCTCCTCCATGCTTTCAATACGCGTGATGTTCGTGGTTTTGTTCGCCTCTATCACCAACTCGAGATGACGGCGAAGCAAGTCGTCATGCATACAGCCCCTTTCAACAGACACCTTCCAGTATAGGAGAATGTTTCACGTGAAACAAAGCGGCCCGAATGTTTCACGTGAAACATTCGCTCACACGCACGCAAAGCGAACGCCGAACCCCACCCTCGACCGAAAGCGACAAACGAACCAAAAACAAAAAAGGCCCCGCACCACACGATGCGAGGCCCTAAACGAAAACAGAGCGAACTATCGAGGAAGAATCACCACGTGGCGCGCGCTGCCCTCGCCCTCAGATGCCGTCTCCACCCGCTCGTCATCACGAAGCGTGATGTGGATGATGCGGCGCTCATACGGCGTCATGGAACGAAGCTTGATGCTGCGATGCTGATTCGCAGCTCGGTTCGCCGACGAGCGCGCAATCGACTCAAGCTTCTCGCGCTGGCGCCCCTTGTAACCCTCGACGTCCACGATGACCGGATAGCGGAACCCGATCGTGCGCACGGTGATGGCCGACACAAGGAACTGCAACGCATCGAGCGTCTTGCCGTGACGGCCGATCAGCACCGCCAAATCGTTGCCCGTGATATCGAGGATCAGCTCGCCCTCATCGCCTTCATACTCGTCGATCGTCACTTCCCCAACGTCGAAGTACTTCAAGATGTCCTGCAAGGCGCTGATGGCGGTGTCGGCAATGCGATCCAACTCCTCGTCGGTCAGCTCGACGCTCTCTTCGTTCTCCGTCAATTCATCGGCCATGGGAAACTCCTTCTATCGACACGGAGGTGCGGATTGTTTCACGTGAAACAATCGCTACCGCTTCTTCTTAGGACGGGGCTTCTTCACCTTGCGCGTGACGTCAACCTCGATCGGCTTCACCTCGATGGCCTCTTCGGCCTCGGCATCCCTGCGTTTCATGATGCGCATGGATATCTGCTGCTGGGCAAGGCCCATGAGCGACGACGCACCCCAGAACAGCAGCACGCCGGCAGGGGACGACCAACTGATCCACAGCATGAACAAGCTCATGACACCCGACATGATGAGCGTCTGGTTGCGCTGCGGGTTGTCTTTGTTGCTCATCTGCATGAGCACCATAGGCAGAAACGTTGCGCCGGCGAACACAATCATCAACACCAGATAGGGAACAAATGTTCCAAAACCCTGGGCTATCGCCTCAGAAGGGCGCATGACCAAACTCGGCACCAAGCTGTAGAACGAATATGTGGTCCCTTCCGTGCGCGTGCCCATCTCGGAAAGAACCTGGAACAGCGCGATGAAGATGGGCATCTGCAGCAACATGGGAATGCAGCCCGCCAGAGGGTTGAACTTCACCTCGGCGTACAGCTTCTGCATCTCCTCCTGCTGCCGAACAGGATCGTCAGCGTACTTGCGCTGGATCTCCTGCATGAGCGGTTGAACCTTCTGCATCTGGAACGACGATTTCGTCTGCTTGTGCATCAGCGGAGACACGATGACGCGGAAAATGATCGTCACGATGATGATGGCGAGCCCCCAGTCGCCGCAGAAGTTGTAGAAGAACTGGATAACGTCGAATATCCAACCCTTAAAAACGTCCCACATGTATGCTGTTCCTTCCTTCCACGCCACCCGTTACGGAACGGGATCGTAGCCGTGCGGTCCCCCCGGACGGCAGCGTAACACGCGCTTCGCCGTGAGCTTCAGTCCCTTCGCGAAACCGTAGCGCCGAAACGCCTCCAAGCCGTATTCAGAGCATGTCGGCGTGAAACGGCAGCAAGAAGGAAACAGGGGAGAGATGGCCGCCCGGTAGAAGGTTATGAGAAACACCGCGACCTTGCACGGCATCCGTTTCAAAAACTCCTTCATCGTGCCAGAACCCTATCGAATCTCGGCGCGCTTCAACGCTTCGTCACATGCTGCTAGCACTTTACTATAAGAACACCGCATGAGGCCCGATTTTGCAAGAAATATTACATCGTAGCCCGTCCACGGCCCTCCGAGTTCCCGGCACGTCTCTCGCATGCGCCTTTTCGCGCTGTTGCGCCACACCGCGTTCCCCAGCTTCTTGCCCGCAATAAAAGCAACACGACCACTCGGGCCGTGCTGCTTCGCAGGTAACACTATGAACGTAAGATACGGCGTGTGCAAACGCTTGCCGCGAGAGAACAGATCGGAGATATCCGCACGGGATTTGATCGTCTCCAACCGACGGCTCTCTTTTACACGCAGAGGCGCTTGCGTCCCTTTGCGCGGCGACGGGCCAGCACCTTGCGACCACCCTTGGTCGCCATACGAGCACGGAAACCGTGGCACTTAGCCCTCTTACGAGTGTTAGGTTGATACGTGCGCTTCATATCTTTTCCCTTTCATGGTTTAGAGCAACTTAGAAAGTATAGCCCACCTCGCGCGCTCGTCAAGGAAAAGCCACAAAAGAAAGCCCGTTCAGCGTCATTCGAGAAACAAACTCGATAGACGAGAGGTTAGAGGAGGGCAATGAGGACCCGGAGCGGCAGCGAAGGGGCCGAGCACGCAAGGGCAACGACGAGGAAAGGAAGCGATACCGGAGCAATCTGTACAACGAGAAGAAAGAGAAGGGGAGGCAACCGAATCCGAAAGTGCATGGAAAAGAGAGATGGGGAAGGATGGAAACGGTGAGTTTTCCCCAAACGGGAACCACTTGGGGGTGCGGACGTTTTTCCGGACGGCCTAGGCGGCCAGCCCCAGCCGCCTCCTGCGGCCGGCTATCGTATCGTACACCTTGCGCCCTCCCTCGTCGAACGCCTTCAGCCTCCCCTCCCGGTAC
>NZ_PPEL01000070.1 GCF_002899695.1 Rubneribacter badeniensis | reverse complement strand
GGGCAATGGAGGGGGCGATGGGGGTGAACGCTAGGGAGATTCGACCAAAGCGAGGTACGGCAATGCTGGGAGCACTGTTTCACGTGAAACATCGGGCGAAAGCCGCGGCCAAGGATGCCTGTACGAACGTCCCTGCCTTCGCGCGACCCGACCGCCCGCCGTCTGGAACTTCGGCCATCCGAGGGTTTTCAGCGCCCGCGTCCATGCATCGCGCGGCTCGCCACCTGCTCGTCCCACTCGTCTTGCTCGTCCCGCTCGTCTTGCTCGTCCCACTCGTCTTGCTCGTCCCGCTCGTCTTGCTCGTCTGCATACTCTGCGGCTTGCAAACCCCACAGCCGCATGCCTCTCGTTCGCATCCCTGCATTTCGCGAGCCTCGCGCTCCGGCGCATTCCACGCTCGCACGCCTCTCGTTTGCTCAAGCTGCGCTTTTGCGAGCTTTACGCGCCAGCACGCCCCCGCGTCCACCCGTCTTGCGCTTTGCGAGCCCTGCGCGCCCGCGCTTCTCGCTTCGGCGAACCTCGCGCTTCGCGATCCTTGCGCGCCCGCATTCCCCGCCCCGCCTACGCGTCCCGCCCCTCTCCGGCGTCCCCGCACTCCTGCTCTTCTCCTCAGCAATATACTTGCAGTACTAATTATATTATCTGAAATTATTAGTGCAATATGCTAATTAATTCTACTTTAAGGATAATCGCAGATGAGACCGGGAGCAGGGAGGGAACTCCGCGCCACGAAGAACAGCCATACCTCGGGCGTTCCCAAGCTTCGTCCCCTTTTCTTGACGCATGGCAACAGCCCGCCCGCATCTCGTCCGTGGCAGCCGGGTGGAAACCCGAGGGCCCCCTTCGCTCTGTCCCCGCTCTCCCGTCGAGCGATACTCGCGCAGTGCTACGTCAAAGCGGGCTCGCTCCCAGCTGGAACACCGCACGTCGAAAGGGATTTGAATCGCGAGATGCCAACAGCGACCCGCCCAAACGAAAACGGAGATTGAGCCGAAAAAGCGTGACGTTCATTGACGGACTTGGGGTGTTGGGGTTTCATGTACGCACGACAAGCAGCACGCACGATAAGCGGCGTTTCCGCTCATGGGCGACGAGAACGCCATACGCGCAGCGGAAGGTTCCTCAATCATGGAGAACAAGCACAACAGCCTCATCGGCTTCCTCGTGTACGATGCCCAACGGTGCATCTTCAGATCGCTCGAAACGGCGCTCAAGCCCTACGACATCACGCCCGGACAGTGGAACCTCATCAACCAGCTCGAGCGCGCGGGCGAGCTCTCGCAAAAGGAGCTCGCCCAAATCACGCGCAAGGAGCAAGCCACTATCACGCGGTACCTCGACACGCTCGAACGCAAGGGCCTGATCGTTCGCAACAAGCACAAGTCCGATCGCCGCGCGCACGCCATCTCGATCACCGACAAGGCGCGCGAGCTTATCCGCGTCGTGCAGCCCGCCACCCTCGACCGAGCGAACCAGCTGATCGAAGGCATCGACCAGCGCGAGCTCGACACGTTCGTCGACGTGCTCGCGCGCCTCAAGGCCAACGCCGAGCGCATCGTCGACGGCGACTAGCTGCGGCGCTCATGGCGGCGCGACGCCCACAGCGCCACGCCAAACGACACCGAGGCAGCTACGCCAAGAGCTCCCAAAGCCGCCGCAGGCAGCGCGTCACCGGCTCGCGCAAGTCGAACACCAGACGACGAGGGGCACTCCGCAGTGATCGACACCGACGAACCGCCGGAGGCCGTCGGATCGGCAGGATCCGCCGGGTCGGTCGGGTCGGCAGGATCGACGGGGTCGGTCGGGTCGGTCGGCAGAGGCGTGTTCTCCATGGTCAACTCCACCTGCGTCGGCTGATCGCCGCCTCCCACTTCAAACGGCATCGGCGTCTCGTCCAACGCATAGCCATCCGGAGCCGCCATCTCCACGAAGCGGTACGACCCCGCCGCAAGACCGTCCGCAACGACAACACCGTTCGCATCGGTAACCAGCTCCTCGAACCCGGACACGACCTCCCAGCCGCCATCAGGCGCCAACCGCTCCAACCTGAACAAAGCGCCCTCGAGCACGGTAGCATGATCGTTCCCGTCCACCTTCGTCAGCACGGCCGAGCCCAGCACGGGAATCTTCTCGTTCGTCGCCGTCACCGTCGCCGTTAGATCGGGAGTGTCGGCCGCAAGCGTGAACGGAATCGGCGTCGTTTGCAGCTGATAGCCTTCCGGAGCGGCAAGCTCAACGAACCGGTATGAGCCAAACGCAAGATCGGACACCACGATCCGACCGTTCTCCCCAGTGGTCAGACTTTCGCTTCCGGGCACAACCTCCCACGTGCCATCGTCTCGCTGCCGCTCAAGCTTGAAGACCGCGTTCTCCAACACCACGTCCGCGTTCTCGGCATCCACCTACGTCAGCACGGCCGAGCCCAGCACGGGGTTCTTCTCGTTCGTCACCGTCACCTCCACTGTGTGGTTAGGCGTCGATGACGACAGGGCGAACTCCACCGGCTCGGTTCGCAGCACGTAGCCAGCCGGAGGCTCCACCTCCACGAAGCGGTATTGACCCAGCAAAAGCCCCGTGACGACAATCTGCCCCTCATCGTTCGTGACCAAGCTCTCGGAACCCGCCACCGTCTGCCACGAGTTGTCGGGCTGCATCTTCTCCAGTCGGAACACGGCGCCCGACAAAGCGGACGTCGGTTCGGCGGCGTCCACCTTCGTCAGCACGGCCTTGCCGTCTTTCACCTCCACGCCGCCCGATATCTCCGTGAAATGCGCCGTGCCCGTCGACGATTCTCCAGAGCTGTCGCCATAGGTGAGCGTGGCGGCGTTCTCGTATTGGCCGGTTGCCGAGGCATCGGCGCGCAACTCGACGACGAACGACGTGAAATCGCCCTTGTTCGGCCCCGATGCGCTGAAGTACTTCATGATGATGTCCTTCTGCGTCGGCGTCGCGCCCTTGTTGTCGAGCAATTGCGAAAGGCCGGCCTCGCCTTGGCCATTCAGGATGTTGCCGATGTTGAGCGCGCTCGAGCCGTCGCCCGTGGGAACGCTGCCGAACCCTATGTAGACCACCCGGCCCTCCCACACGCCGACCGTGGGTTGGGCGGCGAAGCGCACGCTGTCGGCAAACTCGCTTTGCGTCGTGCCGTCAGCCTCCGAGGCGTCCACAAATGCGAACAGGTCGTTCAGCGAGTAAACCGCGTACTGCTCGGTTTGCGCCTCGCCCGCATCCGTCGTGGCCACGATGGGCAGGTACACCTCCACGTTGGAAGACGAGATGGCCTGGCCGCCCTGCAGTTCGTCGGTGAGCAGAAGGTTGCGCTGCTGCGGCGAGGAGGCCGACCCGCCGGCAGCGTAATCCGCATACGCGCCCACGATGTTGTCGAGGTTCACGCCCATGTTCCACACGATCTGGTTCTGGCCGGCCACCTGCGAGCCGTATTTCAGCAGCGGCGTGTCCGGCAGCGGCCCGGTGGATGGCGGGTCGATGCCGATGGACGGCAGCGATGAGCCGTTGACCGTGAACACGATGTCATCTCCGACGCCGCTCACATAGCCTTCGAGCGAGAAGAAGCCGTTGTGCAGCGACGGGAAGCCAGCACCTTCCGCGGAAAGCGTCGTAACGATGGTGATGTCTTGGCCGGGAACCATGCCGCCGCTCGCGTTGCGGTTTCCGTTGACCACGTAGCTCCCGATGACGGTGGACGTGCCGGGCGCGACCAGGTCAACCGGGCCGAAGTCGCTGGCCAAGAGGTGGTCTTTGCCGTCGATGGTGAACGTGAACGTGTCGCCCGCCTGAACGCCGTCCATATCGGGAATGCTCCAGTCGATGTAGATGCGCACGTACGACCCGTTCGTCAGCGTGGCGCCGTCGGCAACGTCAACCCAGGTATCCCCCGATTTCTTCTGCAGCTTGATGCCGTCGACGACCACCTTGTCCGTGATGTCGGCAGCGCGCGCCTCGGGCGCGTTCGCATCGTCGGGGTCGGCCGCAGCGGAATCTGTCGACAGACATATCGCCAGTACGCATCCCACCGCCATGCCGATGGCGGCGAAGAGCAAGAAAAGCCGTTGCGCACGCAAGCGAGCGGCGCGTGCGAAAGCGGCCAGTCGAAAGGCCATGAAAACCTCCTTGGAAACTTGGAAACACTGCAATGGAAAGGGCTGTTCGCAGGTTTTCACTTTACGGAACCGCAACCCTCTCCGTCATCGACGAACACAAGCGGTTTCGCGTTCGTAACGCCTCCGACGCAAGCGCGACAAGCGCGCCGCGCCTTCGAACCGAACAACCCCGCCCCGATGCAGGGGCACGCGGGCGCGCGGCCAACCTACCCGTTTCGCGCGCTTCGGACAATAAAATCCCAATCGACGGGTTAACAACAACCGCATCCCCTGCTACAATGGCCCGCGCACACGCAAAAGCGAACCCCGTTGAACCGCTCTGGATCGAACGTGGCGCAGCTCGCACATGCAAGCGGCGCAAACGATGCGAACGAGACAGGGCGCGGTAGGGGCCTCTGGAGAATCCTGCACGCCGCTGGGCGATCGCAGGTGCCGAAGGGGCAAGGCGCGCCGCCTCGCGCGACGCCGCCGAAACTCTCAGGCAAAAGGACAGAGCGAAGCCACGGCTTCTCGCGCATCCGCACGGCAGACCAGCATCGTGCGAACGCGCATCGCATTCGCTCTCCCCCACCTCCTTGCGGCCCCACACGACGGATCGCCCCATGCACGATTCGACGTGAAGGAGGACATGCAAGGTGGAAGGGTTTTTCGGCATCGTCAACGATGCGATCATCGCCATCGACGGATTCATCTGGGGCCCGCCTCTCATGGTGCTCATCCTGTTCGGCGGCGTCCTGCTGACGACGCGGCTGCGCGGCGTGCAGTTCCGGCACCTGCCGCGGGCACTGCGCTACATGGTCAAGAACGAGACGGGCGGCGAGGGCGAGGTGACCAGCTTCGGCGCGCTGTGCACCGCGTTGTCAGCCACTATCGGCACCGGCAACATCGTCGGCGTGGCAACGGCCATCGTCGCTGGAGGTCCGGGAGCGCTGTTCTGGATGTGGCTGGCCGCGCTGTTCGGCATGGCGACGAAGTTCTCCGAGGGGCTTCTGGCCGTGAAGTACCGCAACATCGACAAGAAAACCGGCCACGTGCTGGGCGGCCCGTTCTACTACATCGAGCGCGGCATGGGCATGAAGTGGCGCTGGCTGGCGAAGATCTTCGCGTTCTTCGGCATGTGCGTGGGCCTGTTCGGCATCGGAACATTTACGCAGGTCAACTCTATCTCTTCGGCCATCACCGGATTCTTTGACCCCGAGAAGTCCGCTACGGTGAATATCCTGGGAATGGATTACTCGGTGGCCACCGTCGTCGGGTCGCTGCTTTTGGCCGTGCTCGTGGGGCTGGTGGTGATCGGCGGGCTCAAGCGCATCGCGAAGGTGTCCGAGCGCGTGATCCCCGCCATGGTGGTGCTGTACGTGGGATTCTCGCTGGTGCTGATCGTGGCGAACCTCGATAAGATTCCCGGCGCGTTCGCCGTCATCTTCCAAAGCGCGTTCGGGCTGCAGGCGTTCGGCGGCGGCATGCTCGGCGCCATCCTCGTCGCCATGCAGATGGGCATCGCGCGCGGCATCTTCTCCAACGAGGCGGGCCTGGGTTCCGCACCCATCGCCGCAGCAGCCGCGCAGACGAAGGAGCCGGTGCGCCAGGGCCTTGTGTCCATGACTGGCACGTTCCTCGACACCATCGTCGTGTGCTCGATGACCGGCCTGGCGCTGGTCATGACCGGCGCATACCAACTGCCCGGTCTTGAGGGAGCAGCCGTAACCACCGCCGCATTCCAAGCAGGGCTGCCGTTCGTCCCCGGCAACGTGATATCGTTCGTGCTGATGGCGTGCCTCGTGCTGTTCGGGTTCACCACTATCCTGGGATGGGACTACTACGGCGAGCGCTGCCTGGAGTACCTCAGCAATGGCAACATGAAAGCGGTGAAGGCGTATCGGTGGCTGTACATCTTCTGCGTGTTCATCGGCCCCTACATGACCGTGGCCGCCGTGTGGACCATCGCCGACATCTTCAACGGCCTGATGGCGCTGCCGAACATGGTGGCCCTCATCGCGCTGTCGGGCGTGGTGGCGAAGGAGACGCGCGACTACTTCGAGCGCCTGCGCGCCGCCGGCACCGAGGACGCGATGGCGCCACGCACGACCGACGACACGTGGAGCATCCCGCCCCTCGACCCGCTCAACACGTCTGATGACGAGCTGGCCGGAGCGAAAGGATAGTCTCCGAGCCCCGAACGCCCAGCTTTGAGCGCTCGGCGGCCGGTTCCAAGCGCCGAGCCCGGAGCGCCCCCCTCCGGGCGCTCCGGCAAGCGTTGCGGGGAGGCGGGGCGAGGGGGGAGGGGCGAAGCGGCCTCGGATGGCGGAGCGAGGGGAGGAGGCTGCGCGCGGTCAGTGTCCACCGCACAACGCAAACCCCCGCCTTGTCCGAACGGCAAGCCGTCGCGCGCCCTCGATGTCGCGCCTCAGGCGCGCGACGGACTCCGAGGAGCATCCCTGAATGCGCATCCGATTCCGGGATGCGCTGTTTGCGGGCGGGTGCGCTTCCAGCCCCGGGGCGCGACGCTTGCGGGCGGGAGGCCGTGCGGCCTCGGGGCGCGACGCTTGCGGTAATGAATTTCAAATTGTTTCTCAATATTTTACCGAATTTGCCGCTTTGAGGGGAGCTCGGCCGAAAGAAAGGCCAAAATGGTAATATATGGAGCAAAATATTCTAAGATATTACCGTAATCCACCAATTCAGGTCTATCAACAAGCAAAACTACGCTTATTCGGTACAATATCAAGAAAAATACCCGGATTTTTTACCGTCATCTGTCCAGCCCCCACTTCCACCGCCCCTCACCGCCGCTCCGTTCCCGACTTCGCCTCGAGCAAGCAAGGGGCACCCCTCTCCCTTCGAAAGAATGCGCAAGGGCACCGGAGCCGCATGCGACGTCACGCACGCGACGCACGCCCTACGCTGGCGGCCTTTCTTCGTCGCCGGCATCCACCTCTCCACGCCTTCTCGCCCGCCTTGGCTTCTCCACATCATTGAGCAGTTCGAGCAACTCGCTTTTGCTGTGAATACCACACTTTCGGTAAATATGGTTGATATGCGCTTTCACGGTGCCCTGCGACACGTACAACACGTCTCCGATCTCGGCCACCGTATCGCCCTGGGCGATAAGCTGCAGCACTTCTTCCTCACGCGGACTAAGATTGTACGCGCGTGACAAGTCGGACACACGGATGGCTATCCGTCCCTCAGCTGAAGCGCCCATCGGATCATCCTTCAACACGATGCCCCACTTTGCCGACAATCCGCGCTCGGTGAAGAAGATCGCAGCAAACGTCACCGCCACAACAACCGTCACGCCGCCATACAACGTCGACGTGACCTCCTCGCCCAAACTCGCTGACGCACCGGCGAACATAAGCCACCCCATCAGCTCCACCACATAGCGAATACCGCGCTCAATGCCGTTGATCCATACCGCGCTCACCCCGAACCGGTAGGTGATGTTGCTCATGACGATCATGATGTACATGGACAACATGGTGTAGCCAGCATCGTAGCACAGCGCCATGATCTGCGCATTGCCGCCAAATGTTGGCATGACGAACAAAAATCCCACGATGAATAGCGGAAAGGCGAGTTGGTAGATGGTGTCGAAGTTGAACCAGCGCGATGCGGACAGCACGCCGAAGAGCACGAGCGCCGTCACGAACATCGCCCCAGCAACATTGCCCGGTACCAGCACCTGCATAGGCAGCGCGCCGAAAGCGGCCGCAAACGTGCACACCGCCATAAGCAGGATGGGCTTCCAGGGAATGACCTTCGGGTCGCCTTCGCTCATAGCTACAGGCAGATCGCGCTTCGGCAGCCGCCGCATGCTCGAGCGCACGCATGCCAGGCACACAAAGGGCAGCGTCACCGAAAAGAACGCCAAATACGGCACCGACATACCCATGAACAGCCACTTCACCACTTCGCCCACGAAAATGGCCATAGCATGGTACAGGGCAACGCGCAAAGGGTTGAGCGAACCGTAGAACTCGGCCCACATGAGGATGAGCGACCCCAAACCGCCTCCCGCAGCCACAAGCCCTGCCACTTTGAGCCCCGGGAACGGAAGCGCGAAGCATGCGACCACGATGAGCAGCGACCCACCTATCATCGCCGCGCCCGTGACCAGCACGGCCGTCCGATTCGCCCACAGGGGCGCGACCTTCCGAGCGGCAAGCGCAAGAGCCAACGATGCAACGCCAATGGCTCCCTCGAACAAGAAGTAGTCGAACACCGAGATGGTGGGAAATGCGTTGTAGCGAAAGAACGTCGCCAACCATGCCCGATAGAGCCCTACGCCAAAGAAAGCAAAGGGGATGGCCGCCACCCGCAACAGCACGACCCTCCATCGTTCGACGAAGCCCCGTTGTTCGACACCTTCCATACAACCTCCGTCGACCCGTCGCGCATCAACGCATGACGGGCAAGTTCTCCCCTTGCCTCTCCCCATCCATACTACCCGACATACCCCAGTTCGCAAGAGGGTTATACCACAGGGTTATTCATTTAACCCGAACGGACAATTGCCGTGGAGCCGCCAGACGATAGGCTGGGATCGGCGCTTGGACAGGGAGCAAGCGCAGCGATGTAAGGAAGGGGTCATCATGACAGGATTCTCTCGCAGACAGTTCATCGCCGGAGGAGCCGTAGCGGCGCTGGGAGGTACGCTCGCTCTCGCAGGCTGCGCACCCAGCGGACAAGGCAGCTCCAAAAGCGCGTCAGGTTCTTCGAGCACCGACGGAGGCCGCGCCGGTGTAGGCACGGGCATGGGAAAGCACGGCGCGTTCAACGTGTCCGTCCAAGTGACGGGCGGGCACCTCGACCACATTGCCGTCCTCGACTCCCGCGAGACGCCGGGCATGGGCGACGTGGCCATGGAAGAACTCACGCAATTGATCGTGGACAACCAGACGCTCAACGTGGACACCGTGTCGGGCGCGACGCTTTCCAGCATGGCGTTCATCGGCGCCGTGGGCGACGCCCTCGAACAGGCTGGCGAGGATGCGGGCGACTGGAAGAAGCGCGACAAGGCCACGCCCGCGCAGGCCGAGCTTCCCGCGTCGGCCGACGTGGTGGTCATCGGCGGCGGCGGTGCCGGTTTCGCGGCGGCTATCACGGCCGCCAACGAGGGCAAGAGCGTCGTGCTGCTTGAGAAGATGGGCGTGTTCGGTGGCGACACCGCGCTGTCCGGCGGCGAGATGGCTGCACCCGGCAACTGGATTCAGGTGCAGGAAGGCATCGCCGACAGTCCCGAAGCGTTGGCCGAAGACATGCTAGTCGGCGGCGACAACGTAGGCGATCCCGCGCTCGTGAAGATCATCGCCGAGGGTGCGCTCGACAGCTCGCAATGGCTCACGTTCGAAGGCGGTGTTTCCTGGAAGCACGACCTCATGCAGTTTGGCGGCCATAACACGAAGCGCTCCATCATCCCTATCACCCACAGCGGCAGCGAGATGACCACGAAGCTGACGAAGCGCGCGAGCGAGATCGACGCGTTGACGCTAGCGAAGAACTCCCAGGCCACCGAGTTGGTGAAGAGCGGCGACGCCGTCGCGGGCGTGAAGGTAAAGAACACCGTAACCGGCAACGAAACCACCATCACCTGCAAGGCCGTGGTGCTGGCAAGCGGCGGCTTCGGCTCGAACATCGACATGCGCGTGAAGTACAATCCGGCCATGGACGAGTCCATCCTGTCCACCGACTCGGTGGGCGCCACGGGCGACGGCATCACCATGGGCGAGGCCGCGGGCGCAAACCTCATCGACATGGAGTACATCCAAACCTACCCAGTGTGCGATCCCGAAACCGGAGCATTGCTGTACGTGGGCGATGTGCGCCTTGAGAGCCGCGCCATCATGGTGAACAAGGAAGGGAAGCGATTCGTCGAAGAGCTCGACCGACGCGACGTGCTTTCCAACGCTATCGTCAAGCAAACCGACGGCAAGGCGTATCTGCTCTTCAACCAGGCGAACGCCGATCCCACAGGCTTGCTGGAAACCCATGCCGACGAATACGAGAACCTCGAATCGCGCAAGATCATCGTGAAGGGCGACACGCTCGAAGCCGTGTGCGAACCCTTCGGCGTGGACGCTGCCGAGCTGGCGAAGACCGTGGAGCAGTGGAACCAGTACTGCAAGGACGGCAAGGATCCCGAGTTCAACTTCCGTGGCGACTTCAACGCCATCGAGGGAGGTCCCTACTACCTCATGGCCTACAAGCCCGCCGTGCACTACACCATGGGCGGCCTGCACATCAACACCGACGCGCAGGTGCTCGATAACGCGGACGCTCCCATCCCTGGCTTGTACGCTGCCGGCGAAGTGGCCGGTCATAAGATGGGCACGAACCGCCTGGGTTCCTGCTCCATGTCCGACATCTACACGTTCGGGCGCATCGCCGGTAGAAACGCCGCGGCGTTCTCCGCATAGGCCGAACCCCGTCGCCGTGGGCCGCACTCACCCTCCTGCGCGGCCCACACACTCAAGCACTCCTCCCCTCCTCTCGAGCGGCCCGTACGTTTGAGCGCACGGGCCGCTCAAACAACCAAGCCTCGTGCACGCATGCGCAACCCCCATCCGAGCCCCCTCGCACGCCCCTTCGCGTCCGAACAACCAAACCCCATACGCGCATGCGCAACCCACCGCTCGCAAGCGCAAGGTACCTGCCTTCCCGGCGCATCCTGCCGCGCGCGATGCCACGCACCGCGACCACCCCTCACTAAGCCTTTCCATTGTTCACCATTTTGAGAATGTTTCACGTGAAACATTCCTGTGGCATGACGCAACATGACGCGGCAAAGAAACGAGCATTTCGATCCCCTGCCCTCCCCCTGTCCGTAACCTCGCGACAAAAGCAAAAGCGCCCCATGCTCTCTCGCTCGCCTTCTCGCTGTTGCGCCCGCATATCTTCGCGCGACCGCCGCACGCTGACGCGTTGCCCGCGCGGCCGCCGCATCCCCCGTACGGCTGCCACGTTCCCCGCGCGCCCTCCGTTCCGCAGCCCTTTTCCCATGCGCCCGACGCGCGGCTGCCGCATTACCCGCACGGTTGCCGCACCCCATCGCTTCTCATCCACCATCGCCCTCTCCGTCGCATTCGTGAAAAGGCTTGTCGGCCTGTCGAAGCCGCAATGAGTGCAACGGAAGGGCCCCTCGCTCGCAACCGCCACCTTGCGCACATTCGCACTAGCCCCGTCATCCTTACCGCCCTCGTCGGGCCCCGCGCCTCCCGCCGTGCGAGTTCCACCCGCAATCTCGCGGCATCTTCCGCTGCACGCGATGCGGCATCAACCCCTTCCCTTTATCACGTCTTGGTCGCACTTTTCACTGCACTCGTCGCGACAGCGCCCCTCCGATCACGTCGCTGTTTGCCGCCCGCCCTGCGGTAATGCCCCTAATCGCAGCGCATCCTTCGACCCTCAGATGTTTCACGTGAAACACGTGTCGCAATGTAGTGCGATAAAGGAACAAATGTTTCAAGTGAAACATGTTCTGAACAGGTGCCAGGGGGCGTTCGGCAGCAGCGCGCTCCCAACTGCGTCGTAGGTTGCACGTGCGAACGCCCGTCAAGCCCCGCGCATTCGCATCAGCTCGTACGCGCACTTACCTCGGCTTCTAGCAGCCTCGCCCTTTTGCCGCCACTCGTATCCGCATCAGCTCGTACGCGCACCCGCCTCGACACCCGACTCCGCGCCTTCGAGCTGACCGACACCCGCCGCCGCGCTCTCCAGCGCGTCGGCCCGATCGCCATTCGGGCCGCCGTTCTCCATGGCACCGATCCCCGCCTGGGCGTTCGCGGCCGCATCGCGCTTGGCGCGCAGCTTGCGCACCTCGATGGCCACGAACGCCGCCGTCACCACCACGGACAGCCCGTCGGCGATGGGCACGCTGATCACCACGCCCATCAATCCCGACGAGCCGCCGAGCGCATGCAGCGCCCACGGCACCACCAAATACAGCGGGATGAGGAACAGCACCTGGCGCGTCAGCTCCAAGACGGCCGCCTTGAACGGTTGCCCGCTCGACTGGAAGTAGCTCGAACCCACGATCTGGAACCCCACCAGCGGATACATGATGGTGTAGATCTGCAGCGACTGCACCGCGAACGCCTCGAGGTCGCCCGTCACGCCGAACAGCGCCACCACCGGGTCCGGAATCACATGGGCCAGCACGAAGAACACCGTGCCCATGATCACGCCCGTCACCGACGCCCACTTCAGCGTATCCAGCACGCGCTGCCACAGCCGCGCTCCGTAGTTGTAGCCGATGATGGGCTGCGCGCCCATGATCAGGCCGACAAGCGGCATGATGGCGAACAGCGTGGCCTTCTGCGCCACGCCGATGGCGGCCAGGGCGCTCTCCACGCCGATGGCGTCCAGCGCTCCGTACACGCCCACCACCTGGTTGAACACCACCGTCACCAACGTCGCCGCCACCTGCATCACGAACGAGGCGATGCCGAGCGTCATGATCTTGCCCATCAAGCGGATGTCCGGCTTGCAGCACGAGAGCCGCAAATTGAACGGCGCCGTCTTGCTGAACAGGAAGTATCCCAGAACCGGAACCATGCCGCACGCCTGGCCGAGGATGGTGGCGTACGCGCTGCCGGGGATGCCCCATCCGCACACGATGACGAACAGGTAGTTCAACACGACACACATGATCGTGCCGAACACCATGGTGCCTAGCGCCAGGTTCGGCTTGCCGGCGGTGCGCAGGAAGTTGTTCAGACCCATGCCCAACGACAGGAACACGAATCCCACGCAGATGACCTGCACGAACGACTTCGTCTGATCCCACAGATCGGCGGGCGCGGCAATGAGGGCCAGAAGCGGGTCGATGAGCACGGTTCCCACCACGGCGCTCGCCGCCGCGAAAAGCACCAGCAGCGCGGCCGCGTTGCCCAGCGTCTTCTCCACCTGGTCTTTACGGCCCTCGCCCAGCTGGATGGCCGCCAGCGCGTTACCACCTTGGCCCGCCAGCATGGAGAAGCCCATGAGGATGGTCATCACCGGCAGCACGAGCGTCGTCACCGCCACGCCCGCCGAGCCGACGGCATGCCCCAGAAACGCCGTGTCCACCACGTTGTACAGCGAGTTAAACACCATGCTCACGATAGCCGGGATGGAGAACTCCAACAGCAGCTTGCCGATGCGCTCCGTCCCCAGCCGCTCCGTGTTTTTCCGCGCCCCTGCGCGCTTGACCGCTCTTTCAGACATGCGAATCCGACCCTTCCCGCAACGCCTCCCCGCGTCGCGCTTCGTCTTCGTTGGCGAAAGCACCCAGTATAGGCGAGAACCCCGCCGCATAAGGATGTTTCACGTGAAACATCTATACCGACTTATCTCACATCGAGGCAGCGAGAGCAAGACGGCGGTACAATGGCGAAGAACGGTACAGCGAACGGAAGGATGGGCATGGATCGGCATCTCGTCTTCGCGATCAGCAGGGAATACGGGAGCGGAGGACGCGAGATCGGCGAGCGATTGGCAAGCGAGCTGGGTATCGCGTACTACGACAAGCTGCTGCTCCAACGCATCGCCGATGAAAGCGGACTTTCAAGCGACGTGGTGGAGGACTTCGACGAAAAGCCCCTCAGGCCGTTGCTGTTCAGCCCCAGCAGCTTCTTCTGCGGAACCGATCTGGAGCACCCCGTGGCCTCGCGCGTGTACCGAGCCGAGGTGGACATTCTCAAAGCCATCGCCGATGAGGGGCCATGTGTCATCGTCGGACGCTGCGCCGATTACGTGCTGAACGGGCATCCGGGCCTCGTGAGCCTGTTCGTGAGCGCCCCCATGGAGTCGCGTGTGGCGCGCGTCATGCGACGCAACAATCTGACAGAAGATGAAGCGCGGTCGCGCATCGCGCGCGTGGACAAAAGCCGTGCGAGTTACTACCGCTACTTCACCGACGAGAACTGGGGTCAGGCGCGCAACTACGACCTGTGCCTCAACTCCGACGGGCTCGATGCCGCAGGGGCCGCGCAAGTGATCCGCAGCTTCGTGGAAGCGAGGGCGTAACGCGCATCCTGTGCGCGACGGTTGGGCGCCGCTGGACGGAACGCGTTTACCTCGCGCATGGAACCAGGCGAGAGCCCTCACGCACGACGCGGCGCACGAACCGCACGGCAAACCTCCTTGCCGCCTCGCCGCTCCCCGCCGTGCCCCATTACTGCCCGCCGCTGCTCGGCCGCACCCCTCTACCGCCTTGCCGTCCCTCCCTTCCACCCCGTCGCTCCTCGCCGCTGCCCGCCGCCACCTTGATGCCACCGCCGCACCGGAAGATGCCCGCGCTTAGACGCCCTTTTCGAGCGCGTCGGCCACCTTGCGAGCGGCGGCGGTGATGGACAGATCGTCCACGTCGACAGTGACCTCGGCATATCGCTCGTACAGGGGAAGGCGCTCGTCGTACAGTTCGCGCAAACTCATGCCGATACCGCCCTTGAGCACCACACCGCGCTCCTGGAAATCGCTGAGGCGGCCAACCAGCTGCTCGTACGATATCTTGAGGTACACCACCGTGCCAATCTCGGTCAAATGCCTCATGGCTTCATCAGAGTACACAGCCGAGCCACCCGTGGCGATGATGGCCTTCGACGCTCTGATGTCGCTGAGAATCTGGTTCTCCACCTGAATGAACCCCTCAGGGCCGCATGCGTCGATGAGCTTTTGCAGCGTCTTGTCGCACTGGCTTTGAATGACCAGGTCGGCGTCAACGAAATCGTAGTTCATGATCTTCGCCAACACGATGCCCAGCGTCGACTTTCCCGCGCCGGGCATGCCGATAAGCACGATGTTGTCTTTTGCCGCCATGATTCCTCCTTGCTTTTTGCCCGCGCGAGGCAACGGGCCGACTTGTATCCTTCGATTATAGCAGTACCGCGCTCACCCGCGTTCATATCACCGCGTGGCCGCTCGCCCGCACGCATGTCACCCGCCTCTTTCCGCACGTCAGCCCTCTTCCGCGCGCCCTCCCCTCCCAAGCCTCCTTCGCATTCTCGGAAATCACCCTGCCGCCTTTCCTGCGCGCCGCTTCCACCCGATGCTCCTTTGGCTTGCTGCGGTGCTTCACGCGAAACACCGCAGCAAGGGCACATCCTGCGCAGGGTGTTTCACGTGAAACATCCTGCACGCAAGGCTGAACGGAAATGCGCTCGCCCGCACCGAGAAACGCGCACGACGTGCAATCGGGCGCAATTGGCATCGGCGCTCGACTCCTTTCCGTCGCGAAACGTTTCACGTGAAACATCCGCAGCGCATCCCGCCGAACATCATCCCACGTGCGCAGGGCATCGCCGGAGCGGCCGGGCCGGCATCACGCCCCACCTCGCACGACCTCGAGAAGAGGCAGAAGCGCACGTTCTCCGAGGCCCCTCCGTCAGACGAGAAGTCTTCCGCGGCACCAGCGGAACTTTGCGCGACAGGCCGACCCGGCCCAGACCAAGGGCGGTTTACCGCGAGCGAAGGCTTCCCCGCCAAACCAAGGCCGCCGCGCACGCTCGTCCGCGCGCATGGCACCTGCGCGCGCCACGCGGTTCGCCCGCTCGCCCACGCGGCTGCTCGCCCACGCGCTCGCCCACTCGTCCTCGCACGCCGCCCGCACGCGCCACGCGGTTCGCCCGCTCGCCAGCCCGCGCGCCGGCGTAGCAGCTCAACCTGTTATCGCGCGCCGCCCGCGCGCGCCCCTTCCCGCACATCAGCCTTCTTCCGCACATGCCGCCGCATGCCCGCCCGCGCGCGCCATACGGTTCACCCACTCGTCCGCTCGTCCGCACACGCTGCCCCGCGCGCCCCGCGCGGCTCGCCTACGCCCGCTCGTCCGCACGCGCTGCCCCGCGCGCCCCGCGCGGCTCGCCTACGCCCACTCGCCCGCGCGCTCCGCGCGTTATCGCGCGCCGCCTCCACCGCCGAAGCCGCCCCCTCCGCCGCCGGAGAACCCGCCGCCGAAGCCGCCGCCGCTCGAAAAGCCCCCGCTCGCAGCGGACAGCGCCGACTGGGCGGTGGCCACGGTGTTCGTAACGGACGTCTGCAACATGTCGCTCACCGACGGCATGGCAGCGCCCGCGCTCGTGTGGCCGCCGGTGTACCAGAACCACCACGGCAGGTACGTCGATCCCAAAGAGCCGTCGTACTCGAACAGCTGCGGCATGGTGGTTTGAAGCTGCTTGATGGCCTGATCGGCCACGCCGAACAGATACGCGTACACCATGAACTCGCCCCACACCTTCACGTCGGTGGGAGGGCGCTCGTCAAGCGACGAGAAATCGCGCAGCCAGTTGCGCAGCGCCTTGCATTTCGCCACCAGGTTGTTGCCGCGGACGCTGCGTCGGGGCAGGTAGTTGCCGATCACGCCCAGCGCAATGGCCGTGGGCACCATGAACAGCGCGGGAATGAAGTTCTCCTGCATCACCGCGATGCCGACGCCCGCGATCGCCACCAGGATTGCCAGTCCCACCAGATAGCCCTGATAGCGCTTGCCCTTCGCCTCGAAGAAGTCCTCGCGGTTCGTCGCCGACGACAACCGCCCCTGCCAGCTGGCCATGGTGTCGACGAACTCTTGCGGGTGATCCTCGCCGTACTTCTTGATGCTGCCGAACCACAGCGAATCGGCCCCGCCGGCAATGCGATCGAAGAGCAGTTCGAGCGCCGCGCGGTCGATGGGATGCTCCACATCGTCGGCAGCGGGCAGGCGGGTGATGAAGTAGTCGGTGACCTCCTTCGCGCCGAACACGCCCTGTTCAGGATAGGTGCCGGAATCGATGCGCACGGCCCCGATATGCGACAGGTGCATGAGCGTGGCGGTGAAGTCGTCTTGGCTCTCTCGATCCCATCGCCACAAACGCCCGATGATGGCCGGGTGAACGCCCGGGTCGGGCACGTCGCGCCAGTACTCGTCGGTGAAGTCGGGGGCATATTCCTTCCCGTACTTGAAGTACGCGCGCAACGCCCAGGCCAACAGCACGACGCACACCGCTGCGCAGCCGATGACGAAGGCCAGCGCAAGCACGCGATCGCGGTTCGCTTCGTCGGCCCAGCGCCGCTCCTCGTCCAACACCGTGTCGAGCCGCAGCACATCGCGGCTGGACTGCGCCGCATCTCCGGAAAGGTTGGTGAGCCACTCCACCGGGAACACCACGCGTGCCTCGGCGTACTGCCCGGATGCCACGTGCGGCACGCGATAGACCACCGACCCGTCGGCGTTCACCGTCAGCGAGCCGTCGGCCGGGCCGTGGCCCCATGCGCGCACGTTGTCGCCCGCGCGCACCTCGGTGCCTTGCGGAACGGGAAGGGCGAGCGTCATCGTCACGTCGTCCGATGCTTCAGCCCACTGATCGCTCACGTACTTCCAATACACCTCTCCCACGTCCTTGAACGCCCGCACGCCGTTGACGATGGTGTAATCGAGCTCGACCATCATCCGTTCGTCGGAGACGTCGAAGAACACATACACCGTATCCTTCGGTTTGTCGAGCGAGTACGCGTCCGTGCCGGGGCCGCCCTCGTCGCGCCATCCGGGCATGAACGAGACGGCTTCGAGCGTCGTCCATTCGCCCGCCACCGTGCCGTCGTCTGAAACCGATGCCATGCGCACGCCGTTAACCTGCAACGATGCGCCGCTCGGCAAGCCGTCGAACGCCCACCACACCGCGGTGAAGTCGCCGTCGAAGTCGAACGTGCGCTGCTCGACCACGTGCAGCGAGCCGTCGGTTTCCACCTGCGCTTGGATATCGACTTTCGGCATGGAGTAGGACTTCGCATCGGCCTGCATCGGAGCAAGCGCCACGAGAACGCATGCGAACGCGACCAGCGCCGCCACGGCAAGCAGCGCCGCCCGCGCCTTCCCGACCACAGCTGCGGCAGCGGCGGCAGACGCGGCGTTCGCACCGCGTGCGGCGGGGGCGGCGCTTGCGGTGGGCGTCGTGCGCGTCGTCGTGCGAAGATGCGAACCACTCGTGTTTTGCACGGTCATGCTCCTTGCAACTTGGGGATGGTCACGCTATCATAGCGAATCGCACCTTATTATACTGCGGAGAGCTGACCGAGAGGCCGAAGGTGCTCGCCTGCTAAGCGAGTATACGCCACAAGCGTATCTGGGGTTCGAATCCCCAGCTCTCCGCCAGTTGCGACTTACGCGAACCCCCGTCCGGAGCGTCCGGGCGGGGGTTCGCTGCGTCTGCGCCCCTGTCGCCCCCGTCGCCGCCGACGATGAACTCCACTCGGAACCTGCCGCTCTCCGGGTCGAGCACCACGCGCCGCACGAACAGGGCGACCACCTCCAGGGGATCCTTCTTCCCCACGATCTCATGAACCCAGAACTCTATGTGGTCGCGGTCGAACACGGGCGTGCCCTTCTCGAGCTCCGCGAGCTCGGCGGCGACGGCGGCGCGCTCGGCCACGAGCTCGTCCAGCCTCGCCGCCACCGCGTCGGTCGCCCCGGTCTTGGCGGCCAGGTCGACCATGCGCACCACTCGCACACTGGGCAACGCAATCGAAGCTCGCATCGCAGCACCTATCCAAGCCGCCAAGCGAGAACGACCGCACAGTCGCCCGCATCCTCATTCGCAAACATGAGACGCCTTCACGTGCAGAAAATCGAGCGATTTGGGGGTGCGGACGTTTTTCCGGACGGCCTAGGCGGCCAGCCCCAGCCGCCTCCTGCGGCCGGCTATCGTATCGTACACCTTGCGCCCTCCCTCGTCGAACGCCTTCAGCCTCCCCTCCCGG
>NZ_PPEL01000069.1 GCF_002899695.1 Rubneribacter badeniensis | reverse complement strand
CGGCGGGCGGCGTGCGCCAGGCGGCTGCGGCCCGTCTCGCGGGCGGGGGGCGCTAGAGGAGCCCGCCCGCGCGCCCGCGGGGCCGGCTTCTGCTATCTTGCCGACCCTCGGGGCAAACGGTCGGCTTTCGCCGTTTCGCCGCTCTGCCGTCTCTGTCCGTCTGCCCTGAGAAAGGGGAAGCCCTCCGATGACCGATCTCTGGCCGCGCCTCGAGCCCTTGCTCGCCGACGCGGAGCGCCCCGCGCGCTACCTCGACCACGAATACGGCTGCGTGTACAAGCCGGACGCGTCCTTCCGCTTCTGCATGGTGTACCCCGACACCTACGAGCTGGGGCAGGCGAACCAGGCGCTGCGCATCCTCGTGAACGCGGTGAACGCCCGAGACGGCATGGCGGCCGAACGGGCGTTTCTGCCCGCGCCCGCGTTCTGCGACACGCTGCGCGCCGAGGGGCTGCCGCTGTTCTCCCTCGAAAGCTGCGCGCCCGTGCGCGAGTTCGACGCGGTGGGCATCACGCTGCCGCACGAGCTGGCGGCCACGAACGTGCTGGAGACGCTTGACTTGGCGGGCATCCCGCTGCGCGCGGACGCGCGCGCCGAGGACGACCCGTTCGTGCTGGGCGGCGGCCCGTGCGCGTTCAATCCCGAGCCGTATGCGCCGTTCTTCGACGCGCTGTCCATCGGAGAAGGCGAGGAGGCGCTGCCGGAGGGCCTTGCGCTCATACGGCGGCTGCGCGCCGAGGGGGCCCGCCGCGCCGACATCCTGCGGGCGCTCGCGCGCGAGGACGGCTGGTACGTGCCCGCGCTCTACCGCTGGCTTTCCGAGGAGGAGGCGCAGCGGGCGGGCGCGTGGGCGGTGCCGCTTGAGGACGGGGTGCCCGCGCGCATCGAGAAGCGCCTGTTCGAGGGGTTCGCGCACAGCAGCGGATGGGAGCCGTGCATCGTGCCGTTCACCGAGGTGGTGCACGATAGGCTGAACGTGGAGGTGCTGCGCGGCTGCGCGCGGGGCTGCCGCTTCTGCCAGGCAGGCATGATGTACCGCCCCGTGCGCGAGCGCTCCGCCGACAACGTGGTGGAATCCGTGCTGCGCGGGCTGGCCGAGACGGGCTACGACGAGGTGAGCCTCACCTCGCTCTCGTCCACCGACCACTCGCAGATCGCCGAGATCCTCACGCGCCTGAACCGCTCTTGCGAAGGCAAGGGCATCCGCATCTCGGTGCCCTCGCAGCGCCTCGACTCGTTCGGCGTGGACATGGCGGGGCTCGTGGCCGGGCAGAAGAAGGGCGGGCTCACGTTCGCGCCCGAGGCCGGCACGCAGCGGCTGCGCGACGTCATCAACAAGAACGTGACCGAGGACGACCTGTTCGGGGCCATCGACGCGGCGTTTGCCGCCGGGTGGTGCCGCTGCAAGCTGTACTTCATGATAGGGCTGCCCACCGAGACCGACGACGACATCAAGGGCATCGCGAGCCTCGCGCAGCGCGCCTACGACCGGGCGAAGGCCGCCGTGGCACCCGAGCAGCGCGGCAGCGTGCGCGTGAGCGTGTCGTGCGCGCTGTTCGTGCCGAAGGCGCAGACGCCGTTTCAGTGGGACGGGCAGATCCCGCCCGAGGAGGCCATGCGGCGCGTGAACCTACTGCGACGCTCGGTGAAGTACAAGGCGGTGGACGTGCACTGGCACGACCCGTCCACGAGCTTCGTGGAGGCCGTGATGAGCCGCGCGGGCCGCGAGGCGGCCGCGTGGGTGGAGGCCGCGTGGCGCCGTGGCGCGCGCTTCGACGCGTGGACGGAGTGCTTCGACGAGGAGGCGTGGCGCGAGGCGGCCGCGGAGGCGGGCGTCGACCCGGCGGCCATCGCGCAGACGGCCTATCCGGTGGAGCGCGTGATGCCGTGGGCGCACATCTCCACCGGCGTGTCGACGCGCTGGCTCGCGCGCGAGCGGAGGCTGGCGGGCGAGGAGCGCACCACGCCGGACTGCACGTTCGAGAACTGCTCGGCGTGCGGCGCGTGCCCTGCGCTCGGCGCCGACAACGAGCTGGCGCGCCCGCGCACGGCCGCGGGCTCGAACGCGCGCGCGGTGCCCGCCGCGGCGGGCGGCGGTGCCTCCTGCGGACCCGGGCCCGGCGCGTCCTCCGCGTTCGCTGCAGCCGCTGCGGTCGCCGAGGGGAAAGGGGGCTCTCGTGCCTGATCCGAACCTGTTCCGCCTGCGTGCGACCTACTGCAAACAGGGGCGCCTCGCGCTGCTGTCCCATCTGGAGGTGGCCCGCGCCCTCGAGCGCGCCGTGCGGCGCGCGGGGCTGCCGTTCGCGGTGAGCCAGGGCTTCTCTCCGCATATGAAGATCGCCTTCGGCGCGGCCTTGCCCGTGGGCGTGGGGGGCACCTGCGAGCTGTTCGACCTGCAGATGACGCGCTACGTGCCGCCCGATGAGGTCCTTGAGGCGCTTCAGGGGGCGAGCGTGCCCGACCTCATGGTGAAGGCGTGCTCCTACATAGGCCCGCACGATGCGGCCGCGTCGGCGGCGTATCCCGTGGGCACGTACCGCGCGCTCCTCTCGCGCGCTGTCGGCGCGCTGTCCGTCCCCGCAACGGTGACGGTGGTGCGCAAGAAGAAGGAGCGGACGCTTTCCGTGGCCGAGTTCCTCGTTGGCGAGCCGGAGCTTTCCGGCGCGGTGCTCACGTTCTCGCTCGAATCGAAGCCCACGGGCAGCCTGCGTCCCGACGTGCTTTTGCGCGCCTGCCTCGACGAGGCGGGCGACGAGCCGCTGCTGTCGTTCGTGGAGAACGCCGAGCCCTCGTCTGTGGCCGCCGACGCCTCCGACGCGGGACGCGTGCGGGCGCTTTCCGTGACGCGCATCGCCCAAAGGGCCGCACGCTGAGGATGCCGAGGGAAGGGTCTTGCGCCGCGAGGGCCCGACGTTCGCGACGGGGATGTCCGCTCGATCGTTTTGCGGCTTTCTTCGGACTACGAGAAAGACCCGCCGTCCGGCGGGCCTTGCGTTTCGATGGCGGGATGTACGAGACTCGAACTCGCGACCTCCGACGTGACAGGCCGGCGCTCTAACCAACTGAGCTAACACCCCGTGGGCATGCGGATCGTCCGCTGCGTCGCCGCTGAGCTGAAAGAAATGGCGGGATGTACGAGACTCGAACTCGCGACCTCCGACGTGACAGGCCGGCGCTCTAACCAACTGAGCTAACACCCCGTGCTTCAGCAGCGCGGATTATTCTACCGGGTGTCGGGCGCGCGCGCAATACTTATTTTCAAGAAAAATGAGGAATGCGATGGGCGCTTCCCGGCCTCGCGTTCCCTAGCGCGCTGCCGGGTGCGAGGGGGTGCCTCCGGAGGGTTTGCGGAAAGGCGCAATCTTCCGAAAACCCCTCCGTCGGCCATCCTCCGCGCTGAACGGTGCGTCGCTTCGGTCGGATTGGCAGACGGGAGGCGCGCCTTCGGCAAGATGTGGTGGAAAGCCCCCGATCCGTTGCCGTTTCAAGGTCGCGGGGAGCTTTCCGGGGTCTTCGTGCCAAAACGCGCGCATGTGCGCTCTTGCGGCTTCGGTACCGAGCCCTTTCGCCGTTTTCGACGGGCGGCTGCGCCTTCGGCGCATGGTGCGTCGGAGGAGCCGTCTTTGCGGGTTCTGTGAGCAATGAAACATTTTAGTAACTAAAGCATTTGTTCTGGTACCGTTGGCCCTCAGGCGAATCGGCTTTCGAATGGGCCGGTTCGCTCGGTCTTCCGCTTTCGCGGTCGGACGCGGCTGCGGTCGGGGAGGCCCGGGACGGAGGCGGTGCCGGGCGCGCAACCGTCCGCAGACGGCGTTGAAGTCCGTGTCGGCACGAGACGGCCGCAGCGCAAGGCGGGAAGCGCGGGAGGGCGCGGAGCGCGTCTGCCCGCAAGCGGGAAGGAGAGCTATGGAAGATTCGTTCGCGGAGCTCAAACGCGAGCTGTACGAGCTCATGCAGCGCATGAGGCGCTCTCGCGTCGCGTCGCCGACGCCCGAGGGTGCGACGCCTCTCGAAGCGCGCACGGTGATGGCCGTGGCCGAGGCGCGCCGCATCGGCGAGACGCGTCCCGGGCGCATCGCCGAGCGCGCCCACACCACGCCGAGCGCCCTGTCGCAGACGTTCAAGTCTCTCGAGGAGAAGGGGCTCATCGAGCGCCATCGGGCGGGCGGCGACTGCCGGGGCGTCGCCGTCGTCCTCACGCCCGAGGGCGAGCGCCTCGCCGCCGAAGCGAAAAGGCTGCACAGCAAGCATATGGACGAGGTCATGGCCTACGTGGGCGAAGAGGACGTGCGCAGCCTCGTGCGCATCCTGCGCAAGGTGGCCGACTTCCACGACGGGAAGGGAGGCGACGGCGCGTGCGCATAATCCGCTACCTCAAAGACTGCAAGCTCGCGGTGGCGCTCGTCGTGTGCCTGCTCGTGGCGCAGGCGGCCGCCGACCTGGCGCTTCCCAGCTACACCTCGAAGATCGTCGACGTGGGCATCCAGCAGTCCGGCGTGGAGCACGTCGCCGTCGACGAGATGACGGCCCGCACCCACGACCTCGTCGCCATGATGCTGCCCGAAGGCGACGAGCAAACGTTCCGCGATGCCTACGACGAGACTCCCGAGGGCACGTACCGCCTCAACGAGCAGGGGAAGAAGGAGGTCGATGCGCTCGACCGCATGATGGCGCTGCCGCTTGTGGCCGTCCATTCCTCCGAACGGGCCCCCGACCTCGACCTCGATCAGGCCCTGCAGGCCTATCAGGCTGATACGATCTCGAAAGACCAGGTCATCGACATGCTCGACGAAGCCAAGGAGAAACTGGGCGCTGGCGGCGACTCCCTCGTCGAGCAGCAGGCCGTCGCCGCCGCCCGCGCGGAGTACGAGCGGCTCGGCTACAACCTGTCGGACATGCGCATGTCGTATCTCGTCCGCATCGGCCTGACCATGCTCGGCATCGCCGCGCTCGGCATGGCCGCGGCGGTGCTCGTGGGCCTCATCGCCTCGCGCACGGCCGCGAAGGTGGGGGCGACGTTGCGCGCCAAGCTGTTCAGCCAGGTGGTGTCGTTCTCCGACGCCGAGATCCAGCGGTTCTCGGCCGCCTCGCTCATCACGCGCGGCACCAACGACATCCAGCTCATCCAGATGGTCGTCTCCATGCTTTTGCGCATGGTGCTCTACGCCCCCATCCTGGCCGTGGGCGGCATCATCATGGCGTCGCGCACCGATTTGTCCATGAGCTGGGTCATCGTGCTGGCCGTGGCGGTTCTCGGCGCGATCGTCGCCGTGCTCATGAAGGTGGCCATGCCCAAGTTCAAGGCCATGCAGAAGCTCATCGACCGCGTGAACCTCGTGTCGCGCGAGATGCTCACGGGGTTGCCCGTCATCCGGGCGTTCGACCGGCAGCCCTACGAGGAGGAGCGCTTCGACGCGGCCAGCGCGCGCCTCATGAAGACGCAGCTGTTCACGAACCGCGTCATGACGTTCATGATGCCGCTCATGATGCTCGTCATGAACGGCGTGTCGGTCCTCATCGTGTGGGTGGGCGGCCGCTCCATCGACACGGGCGCCATCCAGACGGGCGACCTCATCGCGTTCATCACCTACTCGATGGTCATCATCATGGGGTTCCTCGTGATCGGCATGGTCTCCATCATCCTGCCGCGCGCCGACGTGGCCGCGCAGCGCGTGAACGAAGTGCTGTCCGCGGCGCCCTCGGTACGCGATCCCGCGCCCGCCTGCGCGCGCGACGCCGAGCTTTCGGCGCGCACAGGCGGCGCGGCCATCGCGTTTCACGACGTGAGCTTCAGGTACGCGGGATCGAAGGAGTGCGTGCTCGAGCACGTCGATTTCACGGCCGAGCCGGGAAGGACCACGGCGATCATCGGCTCCACCGGGTCGGGCAAGTCCACCATCTTGAAGCTCGTCGAGCGCTTCCACGACGTGACGAGCGGCTCGGTCACCGTCGACGGCGTGGACGTGCGCGAGGTCTCCCAGCGCGCGCTGCGCGAGCAGCTGGGCTACGTGCCGCAGAAGTCGTTTCTGTTCAGCGGCACCATCGAGTCGAACGTGGCGTACGCGGACGAGGGCATGCCGCATGCGCGCGTGGAGGAGGCCGTCGACATCGCCCAGGCCGCCGAGTTCGTGTCCTCGAAGGAAGGGGGCCTTTCGTCGGCCGTGTCGCAGGGCGGCACGAACGTGTCGGGCGGCCAGCGCCAGCGGCTCGCCATCGCCCGCGCGCTGGCGACCGACGCCCGCGCCTACCTCTTCGACGACAGCTTCTCGGCGCTCGACTACCGGACCGACGCGGCCCTGCGCCGCGAGCTGCGGGCGCGCCTGTCCGACAAGACCGTCGTCATCGTGGCGCAGCGCATCTCGACCGTGCTGCACGCCGACAAGATCGTCGTGCTCGACGAGGGGCGCGTTGTCGGCCAGGGAACGCATGGGGAGCTTATGGAGACGTGCGAGGAGTACCGCGAGATCACGATGTCGCAGCTGTCCGCGGCTGAGCTGAACGGAGGCGATGCGGCATGAGCGCGCGGAACGCAACGGCATCGGCGCAGACGGGCGGACCGCGCCGCGGCGGCTTCGGGCACGGGCCCGCCGGACGCATGGCGCCGGGAGAGAAGCCCAAGGACTTCAAGGGCACCGTCGGCAAGCTCGTCGCCTTCATGGGGCGGTTCAAAGCGGCGATCGCGGTGGTGCTCGCGTTCGCCATCGGATCGACGGCGTTCTCCATCGTGGGGCCGAAGGTGCTGTCCACGGCGACGACCGAGCTGTTCGACGGCATCGTGGCGAAGATCGGCGGCACGGGCGGCATCGACTTCGACGCAATCGCGCGGATCCTTCTGCTCACACTCGGGCTGTACCTGCTGAGCGCGGCGTGCTCGTTCGTGCAAGGGTGGATCATGTCGTCGGTCTCGCAGCGCACGTGCTACGAGCTGCGCCGCGGCATCGCCGAGAAGATCGACCGCATGCCCATGGGCTACTTCGAGCGCACGAGCACGGGAGACGTGCTCTCGCGCATCACCAACGACGTGGATGTGCTCGGCCAAAGCCTCAATCAGGGGGTGACCCAGCTCATCACGTCTTCGGTCACCATCGTCGGCGTGCTCGCCATGATGCTGTCCATCAACCCGCTCATGACGCTCGTGACCGTGGTCATCCTGCCCGTGTCCATCGTCCTGGTCGCGGTGGTGGTGAAGCGCTCGCAGAAGTTCTTCCTCGCCCAGCAGAACACGCTCGGCGAGATCAACGGCCTGGTGGAGGAGACGTTCTCGGGGCACGCCGTCGTGCGCGCCTTCAACCGCGAGGACGGCACGGTCGAGCGCTTCGGCGAGGTGAACGCGCGCTTGCGCGAGTCGGCCTGGAAGTCCCAGTTCGTCTCCGGCCTCATGCAGCCCATCATGAACTTCGTGGGCAACCTGGGCTACGTGGCGGTGGCCGTCACGGGCAGCTTTCTGGCCGTGCAGGGGGCCATCACGGTGGGCGACATCCAGGCGTTCATCCAGTACGTGAAGAACTTCACGCAGCCCATCACCCAGCTTTCGCAGGTGTCCGCCGTGCTGCAGCAGATGGCGGCCGCGGCCGAGCGCATCTTCGCCTTCCTCGAGGAGCCGGAGGAGGAGCCCGAGCGCGTCCTTGCGCGCGCGAAGGACGTGGAGTGTTGCGTTGAGTTCGACCACGTGCGCTTCGGCTACGACCCGGCCAAGCCCGTGGTCAAGGACTTCTCTGCGCAGGTGGAGGAGGGGCAGACCGTCGCCATCGTGGGGCCGACGGGAGCCGGCAAGACCACGATGGTCAAGCTGCTCATGCGCTTCTACGACGTGCAGGGCGGCTCCATCCGCATCGGCGGGCGCGACATCCGCGATTTCGCGCGCGACGACGTGCGCTCGCTGTTCGGCATGGTGCTGCAGGACACGTGGCTGTTCAGCGGCACCATCCGCGAGAACATCCGCTACGGCAAGCTCGACGCCTCCGACGAGGAGGTGGAGGCGGCGGCGAGGGCGGCCTACGTGCACCACTTCGTGCAGACGCTGCCGGAGGGCTACGACACCGTCATCGACGAGGACGCGGGCAACGTGAGCCAGGGTCAGCGGCAGCTGCTCACCATCGCGCGCGCCATCTTGGCGAACCGCCGCATGCTCATCCTCGACGAGGCCACGAGCTCGGTGGACACGCGCACCGAGGAGCGCATCCAGAAGGCCATGGACAACCTCATGGCCGGACGCACGGCGTTCGTCATCGCGCATAGGCTCTCCACCATCAGAAACGCCGACCTCATCCTCGTCATGCGGGACGGCGACATCGTGGAGCAGGGGGCGCATGAGGAGCTGCTCGCGCTTGGCGGTTTCTACGCGGAGTTGTATAATTCACAATTCACCGAGACGACAGACGAGGCGGAGGGCTAGCGCCGGGCAGGCGCCGCCGCTCCGTTCGGACGGGATGGGGTGGCGGCGCATGTCCCGAGCGGGGACTGAACTGACAAGCGGGCGCGACGGGGCCGCACCGGGCGAGCCGGTGCGGCTCGCCGTGTTCGACTTCGACGGCACGAGCATCGACGGCAACTCGCCGGTTCTGCTCGTGTCGTACCTCATGGGCAAGAAGATGCTCAAGAAGCGCGTAATCGCGCGCATCCTCTTGTGGGCGGCCGCCTACAAGTTCCGACTTCCGCAGAACGAGAGCTGGGTGCGCGGCCTCGTGTTCACCGCGTTTGAAGGCAAGCCTGCCCGCGAGGTGGACGCGTTTCTGGCGGAGTTCTACGACGAGCGCATCGCGCCGCTGTTTCGGCCCGAGGCCGACGCGGCCATGCGCGCGCACGCCACCGCCGGCGACGTGGTGGTGGTGATCTCGGCCACGTTCGAGCCGATCATCCTGCGCGCGAGCGAGCGCCACCCCTTCGAGAACCAGATATCCACGCGTATGCGCGTGGCGGCTGACGGCACCTACACGCGCCAGGTGGAGGGGCTTCCCGTGGAGGGGGAGGAGAAGCTCGCCGCCCTTCGTCGCTTCGGCGACGCGCGCTTCGGCTCGGGGGGCTGGAGGCTCGCCCACGCCTACGGCGACCATCATTCCGACCGCGCCGTGCTCGCGGCGGCCGAGCACGCCCACGCCGTCTCGCCCGACCGGCCGCTTTCGCGCACGGCGCGGGCGCGGGGGTGGGATGTGCTCGACTGGTAGCGGCTGCTGCTCCGCGCGAACCGTGCGGGGCGCGTTGGCGCGCCTGCGTGCGGGCGCTCTGCCGAGCCGCATTGGTCTGCGCATCGCCGAGACGCCGCAGGCGTTTCGCGTCGGCTGAGCGTCTGCGCAACGCGAGGGGTCGTGGAGCGGAAAGGGGCTTTCGACTTCCTTACGTTTTGGGGTTTTTGCGGTGCGCCCTTCGCTTCGCCGCCTTCTTCGGTAAAATGCGACCAGACCATAGGCAAATCATGCTTGCGACACGGACGTTTCCCTACGACGAAGGAGGTTGGGTCCATGTTTGAGAACGACGCGAACAGCTCGCCCAGCCACAACGACGAGCATGCGAACTCGTCTGCCGAATACCTGCGCCGCGCCGCCGCGGCGTGCGCGTCGGGCGACGCGGTGCTCGGCATGCACCTGTACCTGGCGGCGTTCGAGCGCGCCCAGCATCGCGACGGCACACCGCCGGACGAGGAGGCCCTTGCGGGCCTCAAGCAGGCGTGGAGCCTCGCGTGCACGCTCAAGGAGCGCTCCATCGCCGAGTATGCCTTCGAGCGCCTCGAGCCGTACCTCACGCAGGACGAGGTGGCCGCCTGCGCCGACCAGCTGCAGAGCCTCGCGCTCGACAAGTTGGAGGAGTTCGGGCTTTCACGCGAGGACCTCGAGGACATGACCGACATGATCTCCCAGGATTTCCTCGGCGTGTCTGCCGCGCGCCTCGTGCGCGTGGAGCACGTCACCGCCCCGTCGCGGCGCTCGGCCGAAGGGACGGACGCTCCGTGCGGTGCAGAGCAAGGCGGCGGCGATGGGGCTTCCGAGGCGGGCGGGGCCGCCTCTGACGGCGCGGCGCTTGCCGACGCCTCCGGCAGCCCGTCCGAAGCCGATGCCGACGCCTCTGCCCAGGTTCGCACGTCGGGCTCTTCTGAGGGCAGCGCCCTGGAAGCCGTCGTGCGCGCCGCGGGCGCCCTGGTTGGCTCGCAGGCTGCTCCGTCCTCGATGGAGCGCATCTCATACAAGGACATCGTCGGCTACGACGAGACGGTGGCGCTCATGCGCGATTTCGGCGTGGGCATGCAGCATGACGAGCGCTTCCAAGAGCTCGTGAGCCTGCTCAACGCCCGCCACGGGCTCGACCGCATGCCGGCCTCCGACGCGCTTCTGTTCCGTTCGCCGGCGCGCGAGGACGCCAACCGCTTCATGGCCGCCACGCTCGGCGAGCTCGACCTGCCGGCCATCCGCATGCGCATGGAGGAGAACCTCCAGGGCGTGCCGGTGCTGTGCGTCATGGCGCAGGCCGACCGCCAGCCCCGCCTCAACGCGTCCCGCACCTCCTTCGAGGGCGCGGGCGTGCTCATGCTCGAGGACCTCGATCTGTGGGTGTCGCCCCTCGGCGACGGGACTGCAGACGACTTCGGCGGGTTCCTCATGGCCAGCCTCTCGCGCGGGGCGCGCGAGGCCATTGGCCTTATCCGTTCGGCGGTGGAGAATCCCGACGTGCACGTGCTGGCCTCTGCCGCGGAGGCGGGCGAGGTCGATCCGTTCTTCTACGAGCTGCTCGAACCTCTGTCGGTCATCGACATCGACTATCCCACCGAGTCCGAACGGGCCGACATCTGGATGGAGATCGCTCGCGAGCATCCCTCCGTCCGGGGGGTCGATCGCGCGGCGCTCGTGCGCTACTCGGCCCAGATGCCGCGCTACGATCTGTACATGGCCGCTCGCGAGGCCATCGAGGAGGCCTACAAGGCCAGCCTCGTCGCGCGCCGCTACGTGCCGGTGACGGCCGACAATCTGTTCGACAAGCTGGCGGCCTACCAGCCGCTCGATTCCGACGAGTACCGAGCGCTCGAGGAAGCCGTCGTGAGCGGTTTTCGCCGCGAGCTCGAGCATGCGGACGATCTTTTGAGAGGGGAGGAGGGTTAACCGATGGACATCACGCGGCGTTGCGACTACGCCTGCCGGATCCTTCGCGCCGCCTACCATAGCGGCGAGTCCTACGTGTCCGTCTCCGATGTCGCCGAGGCCGAGGGGATACCCTACGCCTTCGCGCGCAGCATCCAGCACGACCTGGTGAAGGGGGGGCTCATCAAGACGGTGCGCGGTGCCCGAGGAGGGCTCGCGCTCAATTGCGATCCGGCCGAGACGACGCTGCTCGACGTGCTCGAAGCGGTGCAGGGGCCGGTGAGCGTCTCGCTGTGCGCCATCGATCCCGGTTTTTGCGCGAAGCAAGGGCACTGCGCCTACAACAAGCTGTGGCAGGGAGCCGATGCCCTGCTCAACGATTACTTCTCGTCCATCACGCTCAAGGACCTCATCGAGCAGGGGGCGTCGCATCCTGTGGTGGAGGCGGCCATGGAGAAGGCTCCGGCGGGCCGCCGTTCGATCTGCGCGTCTTTAGAGGCTGTGGGCGGCGCGTCCGTCCTATCGGAGCCGTCCGGGGCGTCTTCCGCGTGCGAAGGCGCGTGCGGGTCGTGCGCCTAGCGGGCGGCACGCCCTCCGCATGGCCTTCGGGCGCGCTCTCGCGCGAGGCCTTCTGCGCCAAGGTGCGTGCGGAGGGCGAGCGCCTGTACCGCGATCTGCCGTGGCGCAACATCGACGATCCCTATGCCGTGCTCGTTTCGGAGGTCATGTTGCAGCAGACGCAGGTGACCCGCGTGCTCAAGCACTGGGGCCGCTGGATGGCGATGTTTCCCACACTCGACGCGCTCGCGGCGGCTTCGACGTCCGACGTGCTCGCGCAGTGGCAGGGCCTCGGCTACAACCGGCGCGCCCTCGCGCTCAAGCGCGCGTGCGAGACGTGCTCCGCCCGGTTCGGCGGGCGGCTGCCCGACACGCACGAGGGCTTGCAGGCGCTGCCCGGCATCGGCCCCGCCACGGCGGCGGGCGTGATGGCGTTCGCGCGCAACCGTCCCGGCGTCTACCTCGAGACGAACGTGCGGACGGTGTTTCTGCACGAGCTGTTCCCCGACCGCGACAAAGTGGCCGACCGCGAGCTTGCCCCTCTCGTGGCCGCCACGTGCCCCGAAGACGACGCGCGGGCGTGGTACTACGCGCTGCTCGATTACGGCGCGCACCTCAAGTCGGTCGTCGCGAACCCGTCGCGGCGCAGCGCGCACCACGCGCGCCAGTCGGCGTTCGAAGGGTCGCGGCGCCAGAAGCGCGCCGAGATCGTGCGCGTCGTGCTCGCCGAGCCCGGCATCGGCAGAGACGAGCTGGCGCGGCGCCTCGACGCCTTCGAGCGCGCCGCCGGCCGCGACGGCGTGGACGGTGCGGCGTTCGACTCCATCGTGGACGACTTGATCGCCGAGGGGTTCTTCCGCGAAGAGGGCGCGGGCTTGCGCGCCTAGCTTTGAGCTCGGTGCGGCTTCGATTCCCCCTCTGCTCGCTTCCTCGCTCTCGTCCGCAGCCGAAGCGCGACGTGCGAAAAAGACGGGCGCATGTCCGGGGCGCTGTGCTACAATACGCGCATCCCGTGGGGGAGTAGTCGGCTCTGGAAAGGGCGGCTGCGTCAACATGCTGCTTCCGGGAGAAGCTGGCGCATCCTTAAACGACAAGACTCGCGGTGTGGCGCATCCGTCGCACCGCTTCATGCTGCCGACGCGTGCGCGTCGGTTTTTTTGCGCCCGCGCACGGCGCGGGGCGGCCGGGGGAGGTCGCGAGCGGACGAGAGGAGCGCCCATGGGGCTGGTGGAGCTGTTCTTGATCGCGGTGGGGCTGTCGATGGACGCGTTCGCCGTGGCGGTGTGCAAGGGCCTCGGCATGAGGCGGCTCGACGTGCGCCAAGCGGTGGTCATCGCGCTGTTCTTCGGCGGGTTCCAGGCGCTCATGCCGCTTGCCGGCTGGGCGCTCGGCACGCAGTTCGAGGCGCTCATCACGCCGATCGACCACTGGATCGCCTTCGGGCTTCTGACCTTCATCGGGGCCAGGATGCTGTGGGAGGCGTGCCACGAGGAGGGCGAGGGCGCATCGTGTCCGGTCGACGGCAAACTCGACGTGCGCGAGCTGGCGATGCTGGCCGTGGCCACGAGCATCGATGCGCTGGCCGTGGGCGTCACGTTCGCGTTCCTGCACGTGGACATCGCATCTTCCGTCGCGCTCATCGGCGCGACCACCTTCGTCCTCTCGCTGGCGGGCGTGGCCGCGGGGCACCGCTTCGGGGCCAGGTACGAGCGGCCGTCCGCCATCGCCGGCGGCGTCGTGCTCATCCTCATCGGCCTCAAGATCCTGCTCGAGCATCTCGGCGTCATCGCGTTCTAAGCGCGCGGGAGCGGGCGACTGGACGAAGGCGCGCGCATTCTCTGCCGGTGTCGAAGCGCGATCATCTGGCCAGGCGTTTTGAAGGGGACGATGCGGCGCGCAAACCCTTCAAGCGATGGCGGTTCCGTTGCAACCCGGGGAAACCGCGCGGTTTTTGCGGGTCGCGGACGCAGCGTTGCGCGCCTTCTGCCCGATCCGCGTCGGGCCGCCCATCGGCGTCGGCGTCGGGGTTTCCGGGGCGCGAAAGCGGACGCGGGACGCTTCGAAGCGAAGAGGCGACCTCGCAGGGCCTTTGCGCTCCGGAAGCGGCCCGAGAGCCGTTACGCTGCCGGGTAGCTTCCGAGCACCTTCACCTCGCGCAGCTTGAGGCGCAGGCAGTTGAGGGCGGTCTGCACGGCCAGGTCGTTCACGCTGCCCTCCAGATCGATGAAGAACATGTACTCGCCGAGCGCTTGCTTGGTGGGGCGCGATTGGATCTTCGTGAGGTTGACGTTCGCGTAGGCGAACTCGGAGAGGATCATGAGCAGCGCGCCCGCCTTGTCGGCTTGCAGGAACAGCGCGAGCGAGGTCTTCATGCGCGGGCCCGAGAGCACGGACGGGTGTCCCTGCCGGCCGATGAGCGCGAACGACGTCTGGTTTCCGAAGTGGTCCTCGATGTCGCGCTCGGCCACGTGCGCGCCGTAGAGCTGCGCCGCGAAGGCGTTGGCGATGCCGGCCACGTGCGGGTCGGCGGCGGACAGGCGCGCGCTCTCGGCCGTGGACGACGTCGTGACGGAGGCGCGCCCCGGCAGCCGTTCGGACAGGAAGCGCCGGCACTGCGCGAGGCCCTGGGGGTGCGACGCCACGCGCTCCACCTCGTCGAGGCTCGCGCCGGGAGCCAGAAGCAGGCAGTGGTGGATGTCGAGGACCTCCTCGCCGAGGATCGAGGCCGAGCTTTTGAAGGCGAAGTTGTCGAGCGTGGCGGTCACCGGCCCCTCGAGCGAGTTCTCCGTGGGGACGACGCCGTACTCGCATCGTCCGCGGTCCACGCAGTCGAACACCTCGTCGAGCGACGAGCATTCGAACAGCGCGGGCTCGTCCGCGCCGAGGCGCGCGGCGAAGGCGCGCGCCGCCTCGTCGGAGTAGGTTCCGGCGGGGCCGAGGTAGGCGAAGGTGGGTTCGGTGGCGGGCATGGCTTCATCCTTCCAGTCGGTGGTTCTCGTCCGTCTGCGCTTGTGCTATGATACCTATCTTCGCGACGGACGAGGATGGGAGAAGCGGCGCGCGACAAGAAACCTACGGGAGGGCGAACGGGCGAGAGGGCCGCGGTCCTTGCGTTTCTTGGCGTGCGCCGTCTGCATACGAAGCGCGCTTTTCCGGGCCGTTTTGCATGAAATCGCGGAAAATGGCGGCGAGAGTGAATAACTCATGTTACGACCAGCGGAAACCGTAACATTTTCATGCCATTGGCGGGCCAAATGTTGCGCTCGCGCGCATGTTCTCCCGTTTGTTTCGCCCGTCGGGGAGAATACGTGACCAGAGATAAGGGAAGACGAGAGCACCTGAGGAGGTGTGCACATGGAAACAGAGGCCACGGTTTCAGAGTTTCAGCAGATGCTTTCCGCGCGCGGCGTCAGCCGGCGCAGCTTCATGAAACTGTGCGGCGCGGTCGCGGTGGCGGCGGGGCTGTCCGAGCTTGCGGCGCCGCGCGTGGCGCAGGCCCTCGAGTCGTCCGTGATCGGCGCAGCGAAGGGCAAGCTGTACCCGGTCATCTGGATCGAAGGCGCGTCGTGCACGGGCTGCACGGAATCGTTCGCGCAGGTGGAGACTCCCGACGCGGCGTCGATCGTGCTCGAGATGATCTCGCTCAACTACTCCGAGACGCTGTCGGCTGCCGCCGGCGAGTCCATGGAGCTGGCCAAAGATCAGACCATCAAGGAGTGCGCCGGGAACTACATCCTCGTGTACGAGGGGGCCGTGCTCGAGGGCTGGGGCGGCCAGGCGCTGCGCGTGGCCGACAAGCCGGGCACGGATCATCTGATCGATGCGGCCAAAGACGCTGCCGCTGTGGTCGCGCTCGGCTCGTGCGCGGTCAACGGCGGCTGGATGGGCGCGCATCCCAACCAGGCGGGCGCGCTCGGCGTGCAGGAGTACCTGAAGAAGCAGGGCATCAACACGCCGGTCGTGAACGTCCCGGGCTGTCCGGCGAACCCCGAGTGGCTCGTCGCCGTTCTCGCCGACGTCGTGCTCTTGGGTCTTGCGCCCTCCGAGCTCGACCTGACGAGCGAGGGCAAGCCCGCCGGCATCTTCGGCCAGACGGTGCACGACAACTGCGAACGCCGCGGCCACTTCGAGAACGGCGAGTTCGTCTACGAGTTCGGCAGCAAGGAGGAGGCCCTGGGCTACTGCCTCTATCCGCTCGGCTGCCGCGGACCGCAGACGAAGTCGAACTGCGGCGTGGTCATGTGGAACAACCGCCGCAGCTGGTGCGTGCAGGCCGGAGCGCCCTGCATCGGCTGCTGCGAGGCCAACCCCAACGATCCGGGCCACAACTGGGTCGAGGTGAACACCCCGTTCTACAAGCGCCATCGCGACCTGCGCATCGGCGACTGGATGGTCCAGCCCGGCACCATCGCGCTCGGCATCACCGGCATCCTGGCCGCCGCGCTCGTCGTGCACGGCTTCGGCATGAAGATCACGGGCCGCATGGACGGCGGCGCCGACTTCGAGAAGGTCCGCAGCTGGGATGCGAAGCACCCCGACAAGTCCATCGGCAAGTACGATGCCGCCGATACCGCCAACGACAAGAAAGAAGGGAGGTAAGCCCGCATGACCCGTTCAGTCATCGATCCGATCACCCGCATCGAGGGCCATCTGCGCGTGGAGATGGAAGTCGAAAACGGCAAGGTCTCCGACGCCTGGGTGTCGGGCGGCTGCTTCCGCGGCATGGAGATGGTCGTGGAGAACCGCACGCCCGAAGACGCCGCGCAGATCGTGCAGCGCATCTGCGGCGTGTGCCCGGTCTCGCATGCCCATGCGTCCTCCATCGCGGCCGAGAAGGCCTACGGCATCAAGATCTCGAACAACGCGCGCATCATCCGCAACCTCCTCGAGGGCGCGCAGTTCCTGCACAGCCACATCCTGTGGTTCTACAACCTGGCCGCGCTCGACTACGTGAACCCCTTGAACGCCCTCAAGGCCGACCCGGCCGACGCCTACGCGCTGGCGCTTGAGGCGGGCACGTCCACGAACAGCGATTTCGTGGCCCTCAAGGAGCGCTTGTCCACCTTCGCCGACAACGGCCAGCTGTCCATCTTCTCCGGCAACTGGTTCGATGCCGAGGACGGCACGGCCTACCAGCTGCCGCCCGAGCTCGACCTCATCTGCACGGCCCACTACCTCGAGGCGCTCACCATGCAGGCGAAGGCCTCGCAGATCTCCGCCGTGCTGGGCGGCAAGATGCCGCACGTCATGACGCTCGTTCCCGGCGGCACGGCCTTCGTGCCCACCGATCAGAAGCTCGACGAGCTCAAAGGCCTCGCCGACGAGATCTACAACTGGGTGGCCTCCACGATGATCCCCGACACCCTGGCCATCGCGCCGTACTACGCCGACGCGCTCAACTGGGGCAAGGGCTGCGGCCGCTACATCGCCTGGGGCGTGTTCGAGAAGCAGAGCATGGAGCTCGCCGATCGCTACCTGCCCATGGGCGTGCTCGACGAGAACCTCAACCTGAGCGACGTGGACGAGAGCCTCATCACCGAGTACATGGGATCGTCCTGGTACAAGGGCGAGGAGACGCTCACGGCCCCTTACTTCGTCACGGAGCCCGAGTACACCGAGTACAACGTGGAGGACCGCTACACGTGGGTCAAGTGCCCGGCGTACGGCGGCAAGCCCTACGAGGCCGGCGGGCTCGCCCGCATCTTGGCCGCGTACAAGCGCAACGTGCCGTTCGTCGTGGAGCAGGTCGACGGGCTGCTCGAAGCGCTCGGGGCTCCCGGCCAGATCGGCGTGGCGCAGTCCACGCTCGGCCGCACGGCCATCCGCCAGGTCGAGACGCTCTATATCGCCGGCCTCATGAAGGAATGGGTCGACGAGCTCATCGAGGCCGTCAAGAGCGGCGACTCCGAGTACTTCCGCAAGCCCGAGACCATCACCGGCGCGGGCAGCGGCTTCTGGGAGGCCCCGCGCGGCGCGCTCTACCACTCGGAGAGCGTGAAGGACGGCAAGATCGAGGGGTACCAGATCATCATCCCGTCCACGTGGAACCTCGCTCCGGTGAACGCCGACGGCGAGAAGGGCCCGCTCGAGCAGGCGCTCATCGGCAATCCGGTCGGCGACGTCGAGAAGCCGATCAACGCCCTGCGCACGGTCCACAGCTTCGACCCGTGCACGGCGTGCGCCGTCCACATCACCGAGCCGGCCACGGGCAAGAGCTTCGAGACGGTCACGAGCCCCTGGGGGGTGAAGTAGCATGGCGCATTTGGCACATTACCGCGAAGCGCATCCGATGCCCTTCGTCATCACGCACTGGATCAACCTCGTGGCGATGCTTCTGCTCATCGTCACCGGCTTCTGCATCCACTTCCCGTTCTGGCCGTACTTCATGGGCATCGCCCGCGGCGTGCACGTGTTCTGCGGGTTCGTGCTGTTCATCAACTGCATCGCGCGCGTGGCCATGGCCTTCTTCGTGAAGTCATCGCCCACCGGCGGCACGCGCGAGCAGGTCATGGACTACAAGACGTGGCTGCCGCAGGCCGACAACCGCCATCAGGGCATCCACTGGATCAGGTACTACCTGTTCCTCAAGAAGGACCATCCGCTGTCCGCGAAGCTCGGCGTGCCCCAGAAGATCAGCTACCTCGCCATCCCGCTCCTCATCATCGTGATGTTCTACACGGGTTTGGCCCTCTGGAACCCCACGATGAACCTCGGGTTCTTCGCGGCGGGCACCGATCTGGTGGGCGGCCTCATGTCGATGCGCATCATCCACTACTTTATGATGTACGTCTTCATCTGCTTCATGTTCATCCATGTGTACCTGGCGAACATCGAGGGCATCTCCCCGACGCTGCTCATGTTCTTCCACAAGGAGCACGGCGGCTTGGTCTACGATCCCGAGAAGCACGTGATCGTGGGCGAGGACGACCTCAAGCACTAGGGCTTTGCCCCGGCGGCCCTGCGGCTTCCGGGGCGGCTCCGGGCGGTTTGGGCGCCCGAAGTTGCGCGAGGATTTGCGAGGATTTCGCGGGCCCGCGGACCGTCGATTCGGTTCGCGGGCCTTTTCGCGCTTGGACGCGTCCGCGCTCGTCGACTGCGGCTTTCCGGGCGGGTTGCGGTCGTTGGCCCTTCCGCTTGCGTCGGCCCTCTCCACGCGGTTGCCGCAAGGCGCGCGTTTTCGCATGTCGCGGCTTCGGGGAGGGGGTGAATGCGCGGGACGGCGGGAGCGGGCGGGGTGGGC
>NZ_PPEL01000068.1 GCF_002899695.1 Rubneribacter badeniensis | reverse complement strand
CGGCGCGCTCGCTGAGGTGGGGCGCGGGGGCGAGTGGCGCTGGCGGTTGCGTGAGGGGCGAGAGGCGGCGCGGACCGGTGGCCGCGCGAGGGGCAAGGGTTGGCTGGTGCCAGCGGTTGCGCGAGGGGTGAGAGGCGAGGGACGGGGTCGGCTGCGGGCTGCGTTGGCATGTGCGGGTCGGCTGTACATCCCGCCAGACTCGTTCCGAGCGCGGCGACGGTGTCGGTGGTCGCGTGAGGCGCGAGGGGCAGCTGGTGCCGACGGTCGCGCGAGGCGCGAGAGGTGGCCGCGGACTGTGCTGGCACGCGCAGGGCGGCTGCAGACGCGCGAGGGGCGCGAGGCGGCTGCGGGTGTGGGTGCGCGCCGGATTAGCGCCGTGCTCCGGATGGACGCCGCCGGCTCGCGGGGCGCGCGGAGAGCGACGGTCGGAGCCGCTGTCTCATCGACTGCGTTTTGCGATGCGCGTGCGTCCTTGTTTGCAGACGGGGTAGTGCACCCGATTGCATTCGTTGAAAAAGCAGGTCGCAAGCACGGCGACTCCTGTCGCCACGACGATCGCAAGCGCCTTGCAGGCTGTTCCAAACGATCTGTTCATGAATTCCTCCCGTTGTGTGCGGTGTGTGCGCCGCAGCGTTTTCGTCCAGTATGGACGTTGCTCCTTACAGGCAGCTTGGCGAACGCTTACCTTAGTCTTACGAATGTGCAAGTTCCGTCTTCCGACGAAAGCTCTCCCCAGGTTGATCCGGGCTCTGGGAGCCAGGTGGCTTGAAGGGTTTGCCTCCGGAACTACCGAAGCTGCCCCTCCTCGGAGTTTTCCCGGAGTTGCCGTTCTCAGGCCCCCAGGCCCCCAGGCCCTATCATTCGCTCATTGCTTTTGGTTTCGTCCGCTGTCCCTCCGGGGATATCTTTCCTTAGAGGCCATCTGTCAGCCCTATGCGGCGCATATAGTCGCAAGCTTTCGGTAAGAGATCGAGAGATTATTTCTCATATTGTACCGTTTTGGTTATCGCGATGTCGTTTCGAGCAATCATCGCTCAAGTTTTGTTGGAAATGCAACAAAAATGGACGTACAATGCGCCCTTTAGAGGCCCTTTGTCCCCTTTATCCTTCTTTCATTGCTGCTTACGGTAAAATATGAAGAAAATAATTGCAAAACTTTACCGAACGTTGCTTTCTGCTCGCTGTTTCCTGATTTGGAACGCATCAGGCGGGCGGGATCGTCAACATCGAAGCGCCCTGTCGTCGCCGTTTGCCCTGCCGGTCCTGTTTTCACCTCCTTCCCTGCCTCTCGCCTTGCAGCCCTGTTTTTACTCCCCTCCTTTCGTCCCCTTTCCTGCCTCTTGCCTCACCAGTTCCGTTTTCGTCCCTCTCCTTTTGCCTCACCGGCTCCGCTTTCGTCTCGCCTCTCGCCCCGCGGCTCCGCTTTCGCCTCCCTCCTTTCGCCTCACCGTTCCGCTTTCGCTTCCGGCCTCTCGCCCTGCGGCCCCGCTTCCACCATCCGCTCTCCCACGGCCCTGCTTCCACCGCCCTCCTCCCTTCCTTTTGCCCCTGCCCCTTGCAAGCCATCGCTTCATATAGTACTATGTAATACATAGTATAAGACCAACGGAGGTATGAAACGTGGATGCGCAGATGAAGAGAGGGTTTCTCGAAGCGTGCGTGCTCGCGTCGATCCGCACCGAGGACTCGTACGGATACCGTATCCTGCGAAGCGTGCCCGATGTGCTGGGCCTCACCGAATCGACACTGTATCCGCTGCTCAAGCGGTTGGAGGCGGCGGGGCTTCTGACGGTGCGTTCCGTCGAGCACAACGGGCGGCTGAGGAAGTACTACCGCATCACGCCCGAGGGCCGCGCGCGGTTGGACGGTTTCGTGGGCGAGTGGGACGACGTGCAGGCGATCTACCGGTTCATCAGAGGCGAGGAAGCGAGGGACGACGCATGAGCGAAATGGGAAAGCAAGAGTTTTTGGAGGCGCTTCGGCGCGAGCTGTCCGGCCTCCCCGCGTCGGAAGCGGACAGGTCGGCCTCCTTCATCGAGGAGATGATCGACGATCGCATCGAAGACGGAGCGTCCGAGGTGGAGGCCGTGGCCGCGCTCGGGGATCCCTCGGAGGTGGCGCGGTCCATCGTGGCGGAGTTGCCGCCCATTCCGAAGGCCATCGCGAAGTCGAAGACCGGCAGCGCGACGGCGAACTGGATCCTGGCCGTGGCGCTTTCGCCCATCTGGGTGACGTTCGCGCTCGTGGCCGCTACGGCGGCGTTCAGCGTCTACGTGGTGATCTGGGCGCTCGCGCTGTCGGTGTGGCTCGTGTCCGTCGGGCTGTTGCTGGGGGCTCCGCTTGGGCTGATCACGTTCGCGTACTGCGTGGCAACCGGGATGCCGGTGGTGGGGCTTTGGCAGCTGGGCGGCGGGCTGCTCTGCTTCGGTTTGGGAGTGTTCTGCCTGTTCGGAGCGAAAAGGACGAGCGATTGGTTCGTCGAGGCGTCGCGGAAGTACGCGGCGAAGGTCAAGTCGCTGTTCGTGAAGTCGCCGAAAGCCGGACGGTTCGGCGCGAAGGAGGCAACGCATGAAGGGTAACGTGAGGCGGTGGTTCGCGATCGCCGGGATATGCTGTGCCGCGGGGATCGCGCTCATGATGGCGGCGCTGGCGATGGTCGGATTTGACGTGCGTCAGCTGCAGATGCCCATTCCGATGGGGATCAGCATGCCGGGAGTGCCGGCTGCGTCTGGGGTGTCAGCCGAACCGGCGTCTCCGGCGGCTCCGGCCGCACCGGCTGCTCCGGCTGCTCCGGCGAAGGCCGAGGTTCCCGCCGCGCCGGCGCATCCGACCGCGCCGGCCGCTTCGGCAGCGGCTTCGCTGTCGCCGACGGCTCCGGATTCTGCTGCGCCGGCAGCTGTCGATGCTCCCGCTGCTTCGGTCGACCTGACAGCTCCTTCCGTTGCGGGCCTGCCTGCGGAAGCGCCCACCTCGTCGACGACGGTTGCGGCATCTGCGGAACCCGCGTCCTCGGCAAGCGAAGAGCCTTCGGCCTCGTTTGGTTTCGCGGACAAACTAGCCCTCGGGCTCCGATCCCTCTCTTACATTGCGGAAGTTCTCTGGTAGCTGTGGCCTCGAAGCTCGTGGGTGCGCCTTCTCGGCGACCGGGAGTGCGCAGGTCTGGGTCGAACGTGGCTGCCTGAAAGCACTTGGGTTTGGGCGCGGCTGTCGGATCGTCCGATAAGGGGGGCGGCATGGAAGGTTGTCTTTCGCCGTTCGGCCAAGGTCGGCGTGTCCAGTCGCGTTGCGGTCCCGGCTTCGATCCGAGGCCCCGAGCAGGCAAGCGGGATCGGATTCGCTGGCGGCTCTTGCCGGCTTCGATTTTCAAAGGCTGCATTTGCCGGTTTTGCTTGAACGGCCGAAGCCGTCCCTCTCCGGTAAGCCAAGTTCGGCGCGAACTTGCGTCTGCCAGAACTCGAATCGGGCCCTTTGCGATCAGACGTTGCGCAAGGCCCCTTCGTCAGACGGGGGCTTGCGCGATGGGCCAACTCGATCTGGGTTAATGCTGGTTTGACAGGAAAAGCCCCGCGAAGTGGCGCAGATTGCGTTTTGTGCATGGATTTCAGGCTTTTTGGCATCGCGGAAGGGTGCATCTCTCGCGTTTTCCCAGGTCGCTTATTTTCAGCGGGCGCAAAGCGGCCCAAAAAACGCTGGACGTCTATACATAAGATGCGATCCGTGCCAGTTCGGACGGCTTTTTCCTGTCAGACCGTCGCCGACAGGAAAAAGCCGGCGAGCGCAGGAAGGGCAGGAAGGGCAGGAAGGGCAGGAAGGGCAGGAAGGGCAGGAAGGGCAGGAAGGGCAGGAAGGGCAGGAAGGGCAGAGAAGACGTCGTTCGTGGCGGGAAATGACGGAAATCCACGAGTCGAAACGGTCGACGACGCGACGGAGATGGGCCCTTCCCGCATTCTTCCTGATCGGCATGATCGCTAGCTTTCGGTCGCCCGGGAAACCACATGGTCGATGGCGGGTTTCCGTCATTTCCTGCCACGAAGCCGGTCTTTCTATGTCAAACCAAGATTGATAGAGGCCGGATCGGCCCGACGGGCAGGGCTCCACCGACGCCGCAGGAGCCCCCGCCCGCCCGACGGGCGGGGGCCTTCCGAAACCCCGGCCAGAGCAAACCCGGCTCAGGTATTGGCAAACATGAGTTCGTGTCAATTCCGGTTTAACGTAGACGCCGGCCTCTCGGCGCGGATCGGGTTGGCGCACGCTCAATTGCTTTTCGAGCGCCCGTCCTAGGCCGCGCGTTCGTACTTGAAGGGGCGTTCGAGCGTCCTTGCCTTCCTCGCTCTTTCGTTCTGCCCTTTCGGTAGAGGATGCTACCGTCGGACTCTTCAGCCGCCCTGTGATCTGTACTCTACCCTGTCGTCTTGGTCGCTCTCGCTACCCACCCTCCCTTGTGCTCGCCCCGCCGCCCTCCCTTGCCGCCGCTCTTTCCCGTCCACCCACCGCTCCCCTCGGGCGCATCGCCGCTCGGGCTCTTCGCATTCCCCGTGGAAAACGCGCTTGACGACGGGCTTTCGCTCGGCTTCGCATCGGTTGTTTGCTATAGTGGTGAACCGACCAGCACTCCCCGGACGAGAGAGAACGTCATGTCGCTCATCATATGCAAATTCGGAGGCACGTCCGTTGCTTCTCCCGAGCGCATCCAGATGGTTGCGAGGAAGCTTATCGCGAAGAAGCAACAGGGACACGACGTGGTGGCTGTCGTGTCTGCCATGGGCAAGACCACCGACGAGCTGGTGGGGTTGGCGAACCAGCTGAACGACAACCCGCCTTCCCGCGAGATGGACCGTCTGTTGTCCACGGGCGAGCAGGTGTCCATGGCGCTGCTCGCCATGGCCATCGAAGCGCGCGGCTACAAGGCCATGAGCTTCACCGGTCGTCAAGCCGGCATCGAGACGGACGGCACGCACGCCAAGGCGAAGATCATGATGGTGCACACCGAGCGCATCACGGAGGCCCTGGACAAGGGCATGATCGCCGTGGTGGCGGGCTTTCAGGGCATCGACGCGAACGGAGACATCACCACGCTCGGCCGCGGCGGCTCCGACACCACGGCGGTGGCGGTGGCGCACGGGCTGGGCGCCGACGTGTGCGAGATCTACTCCGACGTGGACGGCGTGTACACGGCCGACCCGCGCGTGTGCCCGCGCGCCAAGAAGCTCGATGCCATCAGCTACGACGACATGCTGGAGCTGTCGGGCGCCGGCGCCGGCGTGCTGCAGATGCGCGCCGTTGAGTTCGCGCGCAAATACGAGGTGGTCATCCACTCCCGCTCCGCGTTCTCCGACGCCGAAGGCACCTATATCAAGGAGGAAACCGACATGATGGAGGAAGCCGTCATCACCGGCATCGCCCACGACACGTCCGAAGTGAAGTTCACCATCCGCGGCGTGCCCGACATGACCGGCGTGGCCGCGAAGGTGTTCAGCGCGCTGGCGGGCAACAACGTGAGCGTGGACATGATCATCCAGAACATCTCCGAGGACGGCATCACCGACATCAGCTTCACCTGCCCCGGAGCCGATCTGGCACGCGCCAGCGAGACGGTGGAGCGCATTCTGCCCAGCATCAACGCGCGCGATTACGACGTGGACAAAGACATCGCGAAGGTGAGCCTCGTGGGCACGGGCATGAAGTCGTCGCCCGGTGTGGCGGCGCGCGCGTTCGCGACGCTGGGGGAGAACCAGATCAACATTCTGGCCATTTCGACGTCGCCCATTCGCCTGTCCGTGGTGGTGGACGGCGCGCAGGCCGCGGCCGCCGTGCGCTGCCTGCACACGGCGTTCGATCTGGACAGCGACAGCGTGTTCGAGGAAACGCAGCTCTCTGCCGAGGAGATCGCGGCGAAGATGGCGAAGGGGCGCTAGGGTTCTGCCGTTCTGCCGACCGGCAGAACGGCTCGCTGACTTACTACGCCAACCTGTGGAACCTTATGGGAAGGGGATTCTCAATGACGTGGACGAAGATCATGCCGGCGAATCCGGTGGTGGCGGTGGCGGGGGCCACGGGCGCGGTGGGCGCGGAGTTTTTGCGCGTGCTGCATGACCTCGACTTCCCGGCACGCGAGGTGCGGGCGCTGGCCTCGGCGCGCTCGGCGGGCAAGAAACTGGCCTTCGACGGCTGCGGCCACGTGCCGGCGGGCGAGTTGACCGTGCAGGAGATGCGCCCGGAGAGCTTCGAGGGCGTGGACATCGCGCTGTTCAGCTGCGGCGCGGGCGTGTCGAAGCAGATGCGCGAGGCCGTGACGGCTGCCGGTGCGGTGATGATTGACAACTCGAGCGCGTTTCGCATGGATGCGGACGTGCCGCTCGTGGTGCCGGAGGTGAACCCCGGCGACATCGCGTGGCACAGCGGCGTGATCGCAAACCCGAACTGCTCCACCATCCAAATGGTGGTGGCGCTGAAGCCGCTCTACGACCTGGCGCGCATCACGCGCGTGGTGGTGTCCACCTATCAGGCGGCGAGTGGCGCCGGCGCCCCGGCGATGGCCGAGCTGTACGACCAGACGCGCGAGTTTCTGGACGGCAAGGCCGACGACGAGCTGACGGTGGAGGCGTTCCAGCACCGCATTGCGTTCAACTGCATCCCGCACATCGACAAGTTCCTCGACGACGACTCCACGAAAGAGGAGTGGAAGATGGTCGTGGAGACGAAGAAGATCATGGGCGACGAGGGCATTCGCGTGGCGGCCACCTGCGTGCGCGTGCCCGTGCTGCGCTGCCACGGCGAGGCGGTGAACGTGGAGTTCGCCGATGAGGTGAGCGTGGAGGCCGCGCGCGCGGCGCTGGCGGCGGCGCCGGGCGTGACGGTGCTGGACGATGTCGCGAACAACGTGTACCCCATGCCGGGCCTTTTGGCCGGCACGAACGACACCTACGTGGGCCGCATCCGCCGCGACGACACGGTGGAGCACGGACTGGCGCTGTGGGTGGTGGCCGACCAGATCCGCAAGGGCGCGGCCCTCAACGCCGTGCAGATCGCCCAGCTGCTGCTTTCGTAGGTGCTTCCGTAGGGAGGGGCCGCCGCTCACAGGCCGTATACGGCCTGTGAGCGCGCTGCTGTTCGGCGAGTGTTTTGGGTTCGGGATCCTTGAGGGCCGAATGGGTTCCGTCCTGTTTTTTGCCGGTTGGCGCGTTTAGCGGGATTGACGGGGTTGCCAAGGGGCTTTGATTTGCCAGCCAGCGGGGGTGTTCTCGACGAACAGGAGTCCGGCAAGGAACAACGCTGATCCCATGCAGGCGAATCCGGACAAGAATAGCGCGATCATCTCGATAGCCGTTGCTTCCATGACGCTCTCCTTCCGCGAGCCGACGCGTTGGAGACAGCGTATCGGCTGCGCGGTTAAGAAGGTGCAAAGGAAGCTTGATTGAGGTTAAGATTGCGCGAGCGCGGTCCTTGAGTCGCCTTGCGGTGCATGGCGTGCATGAATTGGGCATTCGATCGATCTGCTGACGAGAGTCGTTTTTCGGCGATGTTGCGATTTCTGCCTGCGCGGCTTCGGCGCTGACGCCTCATCTGTCGTTCTTCGCCGGATGCCGACGTGCGGGACGTCGTTTCGTCGGGGGAAGGGTTCTTCTTCCCATGCTCGGAACTCTCTTCTGCCCCTTTTCGCTCTAGAGCGCGTCGTCCTTCTCTCTTTCCGTCGCGACGAGGGCGTTCGCAAGGTCGACGACCTCTCGCTTCGAGTGCACGTCGAGCAAGGCGTACACTTTCTTCGTGTGCGTGCGCACGGTGTTCTCGGAGATGAAGAGCTTCTTGGCGATGGAGGGCACGTCGTAGCCGTGCACGAGCAGGTCGAGTACCTCGGTCTGTCGCGCCGACAGTCCGCGCTCGCGCGAGAGCTGCTCGCATGCTTGCTGCAGCACGTCGACGCCGTTCGCAGCGGCTTTGTTCGGACGCGTCGCGCTCCTTCGCACGAGAGCGAACATCGCCAGCGAGCAGCCATACAGAAGCACGAACACGCTTGTGACGATCTGCGTCTCCTGAGAAAGGGAGCTGCGTCCTATCGCGGCGGCCACTCCCTGTCCGATCAGGCGCGATGCGTACGTGACTCCGGCGAATAGCGCATACGCGAACACAAGGCTCAGGCCCCGTTCGCGAGCGATGTCGATGCATGACATCATCATGACGATGGAGAACAGCGTGAAGCCGAAACTTCCTACGAACAAAACAACGACACGGTAGCGCTCCTCGATGAAGGGAAACGCCAAGAATGCGGTGATGAACACGGGAAACAGCACGATATAGGTTTTCGATAGGGAGGTGTCTTTCCTGAGGGCCAGCCAGACGACAGAGAGGATGACCGCGGAAAGGAGGTTCGCCGAAAGCACGACAGCGCAGTTCTCGGCGAACGCGAGCGTGTCCGAAAACGCCACCTGGCCGATGACGGGAGAGATGGCGCCGATCATAACGATGCAGAGGAGGGGTTTCCAGAAATGGCGGCAGACGGCTAGCAGCGCCTCGCGCGTCGAGTCTGCAGTCTCGCGCGGCTTGCTCGTCCTTGCTCCGGGGAAGTTCAGTGCGAAGAATAACAGCACGAGGTTGCAGAACACGAGCACAGATTCGGTGAACAGCAGTCCGGCCTGACCAAATGCAAAGAACAGCCCGAAGGGCGCAAGCGAAAGCATCGAACCCAAGACGATTTGCTTCCTGGCCTCGCGCGGCTCGCTTAACGAAAACGCTGTCTCCCAGCAGATGAAGCAGCATGTGGTGCCCACGCCGACCAGCACAGCGGACGCGGAGAGCAGAGCGGTCGACGAAGTGACGAAGAATCCCAGAAGAAAGATCATGCCCGCAGCGACCAGCAAAACCGCTTCGAAGAACGGGGCACGGTCGAACAGCCGTGGAAACCGGGCCGATCCGATGGCGTAGACGAAAAACGCGACGATGTTGCTCAGGGACACCGGCGTGCTCCAACTGTCCTGCGCGCTCTCGCCGAACGCGAACTGGGGAAGGAACGAGAAGCCCCACAGTGAGAACGAGTTCATCGCCAGGAAGCATGCGAACCCAATGGACACCAAGAGTAACTGAATTTTCTTCGTGTGCGCCATAGCCCCTCCCGATGCTTATTGTAGGCGAAAACGCGTCTCTGTTGACGAGAAGTTGCCGCAAGAGCGGGGTTGCCGCGCATTTCACCTGATCCATGTGAGCCGTTTTCCAGGTGAAACACCAGACACGGGTGAATGCGTTTCGCGGTGCTTCGTGCGAGACTGAGATCGGTTTCACTGTCGATCGATCGCGAAAAACAAGGAGGGACATCGCATGGAACTGAACCGTCGGGATTTTCTCAAAGGAACCTTGGCCGCTGGCGCGTTGGCTGCAACGGGCACTGCGCTCGCGGCATGCTCGCCGTCGAGCGGCGGGGCTGAAGGAGGTGTCGCCGCTTCGTCGTCGGATGGCGCGGCGGGCGTGTTGACGGCGGATAACTATCGGGAGATGAAGTGGAGCTTCGAGATCCCGCCCGAGCCGGTGGCCGATTCGGACATCGTCGAGACGTACACGCACGACATCGTCGTGGTGGGGGCGGGCATGGCAGGGCTGTGCACGGCGGTGTCTGCGGCCGAACAGGGTGCCGACGTCATCGTGTTCTCGGCCAGCAGCAAGCCCATCAGTCGCGGCGGTTCGAACCACGCCATTGGATCGAAGTATCAGAAGGCCAAGGGCATCGACTACACGCCCGAGACGGCACGTGAGATCGTGAAGGCCGAGCAGACCGCTGGCACGTACCTCATGGACAAGAAGAAGTGGGAGCGATGGATCAATCATTCTGCCGAATCCATCGACTGGACCATCGACCATATGGAGAAGAAGGGGCTCAAGTGCTGCCTCGAGCCGGGCTACTACGATCCCGACGGCACCATCACGGTGCCGCCCGCATCGCATAACTTCTACAACGACGAGCAGCCCTTCGGTGCCCTGTACGGCGCGCCGCTCGAGGCCCAGGCGTACGCCGACATCTTCACCGACGATCTCGGCGGCGAGATTCACTACAAAACCGTCGCGCAATACCTTGTCCGTGAGGACGACAACACCGGGCGCGTGTCGGGCGTCGTAGCGCAACGCGAGGACGGATCGTATGTGAAGTACGTGGCGAACAAGGCCGTGGTGCTGGCCACGGGCGACTTCTCCAAGAACCCCGACATGATGGCGAAGTACAGCCCGTGGGCTTGGGAAAACTTCAAGGACTCGCTCACGTTCGGCGATGTGGACTACGATGCCGAGCTCGTGTACTCGGGCCTCATGCCGGGCGACGGACAGAAGATGGGCCTGTGGGTAGGGGCCGCGTGGCAGAAGACGTACCCGGTGCCGCCCATGATCAACGGCGGCGCGTCGGGCCCGGCGCACGGCGTGATCTCCAACTTCTGGGGCCTCAACATGGACATCCACGGCGAGCGCTACCAGAACGAATGCACGAACTTCGCGTACGGCGCCATCTCGGTGCTGCAGCTTCCGCAGAAGACCGCCTATGCCGTGTGGGATACGGCGTATGCCTACACGCAGGACGAATGGGAGCAGTTCGGCTGCTGCATCGATCACGAGAACGGCATCATGCCGCTTTCGCCCGAAGAACTGATCGCCTCGTGGGACCAAAACGCCGAGGGAGGAGAGAAGACCATCGGCACGGGGGCTGCATACTACAAAGCCGACACCATCGAGGAGCTGGTTGCCCAAATGGACGGCATCGACCAAGAGCGGGCGCTGGCCACCATCAAGCAGTACAACGCCTATGCTGAGGCGGGTGTGGACGAGCAGTTTCATGTGAACCCGGAGATACTGTTCCCCATTTCGACCCCGCCGTTCTATGCGACGAAGATCACGGGCGCCACCTTCCTCACCGTATGCGGGGGCTTGCGCACCAATGAGAAGATGCAGGTGTGCGAGGAGGACGACACGCCCATCGAGGGTCTGTACAACACGGGCATCATGACGGGCGACTTCTACGCGAACACGTACAACTTCGTCATGCCCGGGCAAAACCTCGGTGCGGTGTGCGGCACGTTGTCGTATCTGCTCGGACGCGATCTGGCCGCGCTGTAGGCCGCTTCGTGCGCCCAGCCCGTTGTGCGTTCGGGTGTTTCCTCCCTCAGGCGGCCGCCCTTCGGGGCGGCCGCTATGCGTCGGGGAGGTGTGCGTTTTCCGCGTTCTGCGGCGTTCTTATTCGCGTTTGAGCTCCGGCGTGGTCAGCTCGTCGCGCGCGGTTTTCGGCCTGCGGTTCTCGGCTCGAAGGGGGCGAAACACCGGCTTCCCTCTGCGCGCGGGGTCGGTGGCGTATAATGCCAGCATGAAGAAACAACGACTCGACACGCTGCTCGTGGAGCGGGGCTACTGCGCGGACGCGGACGCGGCGCTGCGCGCGGTGCTCGCGCGCGAAGTGAAGGTGGGCGACGCGTACGCCGCGAGCGCGGCCATGCGTGTGCCGGTCGATGCGGAGATCGCGGTGAAGGGCCGCAAGCGCTTCGTCTCGCGCGGCGGCTGGAAGCTGCAAGGGGCGCTCGAGGCGTTCGGCCAGGAGGTGCGTGGCGCGCGCTGCTTGGACGTCGGCTCGTCCACCGGCGGCTTCACCGACTGCCTCTTGCAGGCGGGCGCGGCGCATGTGGCCTGCGTTGACGTGAACTACGGCCAGCTTGCGTGGAAGCTGCGGCAGGACGCGCGCGTGGAGGCGTTCGAGCGCACGAACATCAGATTGGCCGACCCCGGTGCCCTCGGCGCGCCGTTCGACGTGGTCGTGGCCGACCTCAGCTTCATCGGCCTCGCACGCTTGGCGCCGGTGTTCGCGCGCTTCTCGCGGGAGGGAACCGTGTTCATCGGGCTGGTGAAGCCGCAGTTCGAGTCGCGTCACGACGAGACGGAGCGCGGGGTGGTGCGCGATGCGGCGGTGCGCCAGCGCACGGTTGACGAGGTGCGCGCGGCGCTGTCGGACGCCGGCTTCGAGCCGACGGGCGTGGTCGAGTCGCCCATCACCGGCCCCGAGGGCAACGTGGAGTACCTCGTGCGCGCGGTGTACGGCGGGGAAGGCGTCGTTGGATGAGCCAGGGGGAGCTCAAGGCGTTTGCGAAAACATACCTGCCTGGCTTCTCGTTCTCGTTTCTCGGCACGGGGTTCGTGCTCGTGTGGATCCAATGCATTCTGTACGCGCGCTATATTTGGGTGGATTCCGGTCTCACCACGGTGGCCATTAACTTCGCACGCTGTGCCTGCATCGTGGTGCTCGGCGTCGTCGCCGTGCGCAAAGCGTTCTCGCCGCGCTTCGAGCGCTCGTTCGGATGGGTTTCGGCGGCGCTCATGACGGTGGGCAGTCTGCTGTTTTTCGTGCAGTCGCTGTTCCCATCGCTGCCCTTCACTTCGGTTGCGGCTGTGTGCTCGGGGGTTGGCCTTGCCTGGGGCGGCGGGATGTGGATCACGTTCTACATACGGCTGGGACTGCGCGAGGCGTTGCTGGTCTCGTTCGTTTCGCTCGCCCTTTCCACCACTATCGGGATTTTCATTGGGATCATGGAGGAGAGCACGGCGTTTTTCATCAGCATGCTCCTTCCGGTGGTGTCGCTCGCCATGTTCTTCCATGCGCAGAAAGCGCTCGATTCACGCGAGGATCGCGGGGCGGTTGCGCCGCCGCCCGACGACGTGTACGCAGACGAGCCATGTTCCACCATCGTGCGGCTGGCGGTGGGAATCGCTCTGTTCAGTTTCGTTCTGGGCGTGTCGCGCGGGTTTCCGTTCGGCGACTCCATCAAGTTGTCGCCGCTTTTTCATCTCGCACAGCATGTTGGAGTGACGGCGGCGGCTCTCGGCGTGGTGTGGTGGACGCTCGTGAAGGGGCGCGGGCTCAAGTTCGCCGTGCTGTGGCAGACGCAGCTGGCAGCGCTCGCAGCGGGCGTGATCTTGCTTTCCACGCTCGATCCGCTGGCCAGCGAGATGGGTGCGACCCTCATCGCTGTCACCAATCTGTTCCAAGTGGGGTTTCTTTGGTTCGTCTCCTATGACGTGGCGCGCCATCGCGCGTTGCCGCCGTATCTTGTCCTCGGGTTCTTCTGGTTTCTGCATCTGTTCTTCCGCGAGGGCGGTCGGCTGGCCATGTGGTGGCTCGGCAGTGACGGCTCAGGCCCGTGGCACATGCTTATCATCGCGGTTATGATCTGCCTGCTTGCGGTAAGCGTAGGGTTTCTGCTGACCGACTCGATCCCCCGTGTGCGGCCGCTGTTCGCCGAGGTGTGCGGACGTTGCCGTTTTCGGCGACAGACGGAGGAGGCTTTGCGCGAAGGACGCCTGGTCTGCGTCGACGAGCGTGTGTGGCAACCTGGAAAATCGATGGAGTCGGTTGGTGCGCGTGCGACGGGGCCGCGGCGGCTCGATGCGGAGGGAGGACCCGATCCGCGCGAGGCGCTTGTGCGCGAGCGTTATGGGTTGACGAACCGCGAAGCCGAAGTGCTCATGTTGCTGGCAGAGGGGCGCAGTTCGTCCTATATCGCGGGCGTGCTCGTGCTGTCCGACAACACGGTGCGCAGTTACGTGAAGAATATCTACCAAAAGCTCGGCGTTCATTCCAAGCAAGACGTCATCGATTTCGTGAAGGCGCTCTAAAGGCGTTGGTCTCGGCATTCTGCCGCGAAGCGCATCGCGCCCGTCTGCTGGGCAGACGGGCGCGTGGGAAGGGTTGCCGGAGGGGTCGTGCTAAGCGTTTGCGAGGGCGCTGCGGGCCGATATGCGACCGAAGATGAGGCATTCGGCAACGTTGCCGCCTCCCTGGTAGACTCCGCTCCAAATAGAGCCGAACTCGCCGGCTGAGTACAGGCCGGGGATGGGATTGCCGTCGGGGTCGAGGATCTCGCCTTGGGCGTTTCGCACGGGGCCTCCGTCAGTGTTGAGGAACGACGGGATGCACAGCTGTGCGTAGAATGGCGGGGTCGCAACGGGTGTGAGCGTGCTGGCTGGGCGGTGGAAGAAGATGTCCTTGCCGTTTGCGCAGCATTCGTTCCATTGGTCCACCGTGGTCTTCAACTCGTCGGCAGGCACGTTCATTTGCGCGGCCAGCTCTTCGATGGTGTCGGCGGCATAGGCGAGGTTGTCGGCTACGGGATCGCTCGTGGTTTCGGCAGGGATGGCGCCAGCTTCGAGGCCGGCCTGGTCGAACACGAACCATGCTCTACGAGGTTGCGCAAGGTGCGGCCATTCGCCGCCGATCTGCATGTGCCCATGGCGGCTTCCGACGGCCAGCGACGGATCGTCCATGTACTCGATATCGGACTTGTTGCTGTAACCATCCCAATCCATATAGTAGCGGCGTCCGTTCACGCCTACGGTGATGCCGAACTGCTTGGGGCAGGGCGAGATGATCTGGTTATTCGTGAATTTGGTGTTCTCCAGATCGCGTCCAGCCATCCAAAATCCGGCCACGTGCTCCATGTGCCAGAAATCGGCACCCACTTTCATGCAGGCCTTGTGACCGTCGCCCGTGTTCAGCTTGTTGATGGCCGGCTCGGCGCCGCCTTGGCCGATGAAGTCTTGGCGCATGACGGGGTTTGCCTCGAAGCCGCCCGTGCACATGATGACGCCGCGATTCGCTTTGACGTTCTTGCCATCGATGACCGCGCCGAGGATGCGTTTGGTGGACGGATCTTGGATGAGTTCGCTCATGGGCGCGTCCGTGCGATACTCGATGACATCGGCGTGGTCGGAGATCACGCGGTCGAGCAGCTTCGTGATATGCGTGTCGCCTTTGATCTCGATGTCCTTGTTGCCGGCGACGGTCAGCTTGCCCAGCGCATAGCAGTGCTCGAATTCGGGCCACTCGGGTGCAGTGGCCAGCGGATCGTCCATCGTGGAGGGCGCTACGATGGACGCTTCCTCAAGCGATGCGCCGAGCGTCTCGAACACCCACGGGTAGTTCTCGACCGCCCCTTTTGCATATGCGGCGATCACGTCGTCGGGCGTGGTGCCCTCCTCGCCGCGCATTTCCAGCATGTACTGGTTGAACGCGTCCTCGTCCTCGGCGTACACGATAGTTCCCTTGCAGTACGGGCTGTTGCCGCCGGGCATAGTGCCCTTCTCGGCAAGGAGGCAGGTGGCTCCGTTGCCTTCGAGCGCGACGGTGATGGCAGCCGCTTGCCCTGCGCATCCGGCACCGATGACGACGACGTCAAACTCCTCGTCCCATTTCGCGTCGGTGCCCGCGGCAGTGCCCGTCTCGTTCCCTCCGCTTGTTCCTTTTGGCGCGCATCCGGCGATGCCGAGGCCCGCGACTCCGGCAAGTGCCACGCTTGCCGTTTTGAGGAACGTGCGGCGGCTCTGACTAAGCAGGCTCTCTTTCTCCATGTGCTTCCTCCTTGTAGGTGCTCGCGTCTTTCGGGGATGCGCTGCGGCTTCGGTTCGAGCGCTTCCCTCGGAAAGGATGCTAGATGTTGACGGGTACGGGCGGCACACCCTAAGTGCGGTGTTTCGCCAGATGCCAGGACAGACCCCGCAAAACGGGGGGCCGCTTTTCGAGGGCGGCCGAGCGGTTGTGCGGAGAGGGGACGGCGGGGTTCGACGGGGGTCGAAAGGGTGGATGTAATGAAGGTGGTTTTGGGCTGGCGCCAATCGTGTTTTCGCGCTATACTACGTTGTACGTACAACAGGAGGTGCAGTATGGCGGACGCGATGGTGACGGCGCGCATGTCGCAGGAGAAGAAGGAGGCGGGTAACCGCGTCCTCGAACAGCTGGGCACGAACGCCTCGCAAGCGGTGAACAGGCTGTACGACTACGTGTTGGAAAAGAGGCAGCTGCCGTTTCCCGAGGAGCGCGAGCGACGGGAATACACGCAACAGGAGATTGCGCGGGCGGTGGCGTGGGTGGACAGCATTCCGCTCAAGAGAACTTCGGGACGCTTCTCCGATATGACCATCAAGGAAGCAAAACGCGATCGTCTGATTGCGAGAGGGCTCATGCAGACGGGCGATGGCCGATGAGACTCCTCGTTGATACGAACATCGTTCTGGATTACCTTGATGAACGTCCGAGTTTTTTTCAGTCGGCGCGCAAGCTCATGATTTTGGGATTTCTGCATGAGCTCGAGCTTTGGATGAGCGCCTCGCAGGCAACGGATTTGTTCTACCTTCTCACAAACGGAGGACGAGCTTCTGAGGCGGGGGAAGTGAAGAAGAGCATGCGGCAAGCTCGGCAGTTTATTCGCATCTGCTCGTTGACCGAATCCGATGTTGACGCAGCGCTCGATTCCTCATGGGACGACTTCGAGGACGCCTGCGTGTACCAATGCGCGCTCAGGTTGAAGGCCGACGCCATCATCACGCGCAATCAGAAGGATTTCGAGCGGTCGTCCATCAAGGTGTTCGATTGCGACGAGCTGTTCGCGTACCTGGAAGAGGAGAAGGGGCTCGCGTACGACTTCATACCGCTGTGACGGCTGGCCGCACGCGTTTGTGCTATGCTGAAAACCAAGCGCCAAGCACCAAGCTTTTGGAGAAAGGAGACTGCCATGGGAGTGGCGGCATTGGTGGAGCCTCAGGTCATAAAGATTTCCAGCAAGCGGCAGATCACCATTCCGGCGAAGTTCTACGAAAGCGGGTCGTTCAAGGAGTACGCGCTTGCCACCTGGACCGACGATGGACTGCTCATCCAACCGCTCGACGTGGACGACGAGGACGTGACGGTGGACATCCTGCGCTATCTCATCGAGCAGGGGTGCGAGGGGGAGGAGCTGATAGCCCGCTATCGGGAGATGAAGCGCAAGATCGTCCCTATCAAAGCCAAGCTGGACGAGGCCGAGCGCGATATCGCCGAGGGACGGGTCGGATCTGCTCGCGAAATGCAAGAGAGGCTGCGTGAGAAGTATGGCCTATACGGTTAGCAAATCGCACTGCTTTGAGGAGGACTACGATAGCATCCTCGCATACCTTCTCAATGAGCTGAAAGCGCCTCGTGCGGCATTAACGCTGATGGGTGAGGTTGAAAAAGCTCTCGATCTGCTTGAGCGGGATCCTTTCATTCACGCCGTGTCGCGGCTGCCGGCTCTCGGTGCGGGAGGTTGTCGGGAGCATTTGGTGAAGAACTACCGTATCGTCTACAAAGTACGGGGAAGCGAGGTTTACCTTCTTCGTATGTTCCACCAGGCTCAGTCATGCGAAGGTGTTGTCACCGATTGGGAGTACCGCCGCCTTCGCGATTGAGGAGGCGCGAAGGCGGCGGTAGGATTTAGTTCTTCAGCGCATTCAAAGGCGCGGGCATGCGGCCGCCTCGGTGGGCGAAGGTGGTGCCGGCGAAGCGGTTCACGGGCATGACCGGGGCGTAGCCCAGAAGGCCGCCGAACTCCAACCGGTCGCCCACCGTCTTGCCGATGGCGGGGATCACGCGCACGGCGGTGGTCTTGTTGTTGATCATGCCGATGGCGCACTCGTCGGCGATGATACCGCAGATGGCCTCCACGCTCGTGTCGCCGGGGATGGCGATCATATCGAGGCCCACCGAGCACACGCAGGTCATGGCCTCCAGCTTCTCGAGCGAAAGCGCGCCCGTCTCGGCCGCGCGGATCATGCCGGCGTCCTCGGACACGGGGATGAACGCGCCGGACAGGCCGCCCACCGACGACGACGCCATGACGCCGCCCTTCTTCACGGCGTCGTTGAGCAGGGCGAGCGCCGCCGTGGTGCCGGGGCCGCCGCACGTGCCCACGCCGATGGCCTCGAGGATCTCGGCCACCGAGTCGCCCTCGGCCGGCGTCGGGGCCAGCGACAGGTCGAGGATGCCCTGCTGCGCGCCCAGGCGCTGCGACGCTTCGCGCGCCATGAGCTCGCCTGCGCGCGTGATTTTGAACGCGGTGGCCTTGATGGCTTCGGCGACGGTCGTGAGGTCGGCGTCTTTGGGCAGGTCGGCCAGCACGGCGCGCACCACACCCGGCCCCGAGACCCCCACGTTGATGACGGCGTCGGCCTCGCCTGATCCGTGGAACGCGCCGGCCATGAAGGGGTTGTCCTCCACGGCGTTGCAGAACACCACGAGCTTGCCCGCGCCGATGCACTGGCGGTCGGCCGTGGCCTCGGCCGCCGCCTTCACGACGCCCGCCATCTTCAGCACGGCATCCATGTTGATGCCCGCGCGCGTGGAGCCCACGTTCACCGACGAGCACACGTTGTCGGTGACGGACAGCGCATGGGGAATGGAATCCATGAGCTTGACGTCGGCTGCGGAGGCGCCCTTGTGCACGAGCGCGCTGAAGCCGCCCACGAAGTCGACGCCCACCTCCTTGCCCGCGCGATCCATGGCGACGGCGACGGGCGTGAGGTCTTGCGCGTCGGTGGCGGCGCACAGCTCGGCGACGGGCGTGATGGAGATGCGCTTGTTCACGATGGGGATGCCGAACTCGCGTTCGAGCTGCTCGGCGGTGGGCACGAGGCGCTCGGCGGCGCTCGTCATGCGGTCGTACACCTTGCGTGCCATGGCGTCGATGTCGGCGTCCGTGCAGCCGCGCAGGTTGAGCCCCAGCGTGATGGTGCGGATGTCGAGGTGCTGCTTGCTCACCATCGCAAGCGTTTCGGCGATCTCTGCCGGCGTGATCTGCATGATGCCCGTCTTTCTCTCGGATGGTTTTGGGATGCGTGCCGCAAGTCTAGCAAATGGTGCGTGCGCTGGGGGCTCGATTCGGCTGTTTCCGGCGTTTCTCCCGACGAGCGACCAAGGCGGGCGCGGGCGCAGCGAAGGCGAAAGGCCGCAAGGAATGTCTTTATGGTTTTGTCGAGCCCCGAGGGGGGTGCGGACAAAAAGTTGGACACTCCGGTGTCCGGATTGGAGTCCGCATGTACCCGTTGGAGACCAGGGAGCTCGCCGTGGAGGCCGTCGCGGCGGGGTTCAGCCTGACCGAGGCGGCCGAG
>NZ_PPEL01000067.1 GCF_002899695.1 Rubneribacter badeniensis | reverse complement strand
GCGGGGGAGTTGTGGTTCGAGGCGGCGGGGATCGCAGGGCGCTTTGGGCGCCGGGGATCGCTTCAGGATGCCGGGAAATGTCGGGCAGGAGGGTTCGCAGGTCGTTTTGGCTACGCTTTCGGGGAGTTCGGCCTTGCGCGAGTGGCGCAAGGCGCGGGAGACGGACAATCCGAAGTAGAGAGGGGCCGACGTGGCAGACCAAAAGACGGAACGTTCGCAGAGCGTGGTGTACGGATACGCGCGCGTGTCGGCGCGCGACCAAAGCCTTGCCCGACAACTCGATGCGCTCGATGCGTTTCCGGTGGCGCGCGCGAACGTCTACGTGGACAAGGCGAGTGGGAAGGACTTCGACCGCCCAGGGTATCGGGCGCTGTTCAGGCGGCTTGGGCCGGGGGATGTGCTCGTGGTGAAGAGCATCGATCGGTTGGGACGAAGCTACGACGAGACGCTTGAGGAATGGCGGCGCATCACGAAGGAGCGGAGGGCGGCCGTGGTGGTGCTCGACATGCCGCTGCTGGACACGCGCGAGCGCCGCGGCGACGTCACCGGGGCGTTTCTGGCCGACGTGGTGCTGCAGGTGCTCAGCTACGTCGCACAGGTGGAGCGCGAGAACACCCGGCAGCGCCAAGCCGAGGGGATAGCTTCGGCGAAAGCGCGGGGCGTGCAGTTCGGTCGACCGGCCATTCCGCGTCCGGCGGCGTACCAGGCCGTCAAGAGGGAGCGTTTGGCGGGCATGCTCACGGGCAAGGAGGCAGCCGCGCGTCTGGGCGTGAGTGTGAGGACGTTCGAGCGGTGGCTCAGATGCGATCGGGAAGGCTCTTGAAAGGCCCCGAGGCGCCTTCAAAGCGCTTCCGAGGCGTTTCGCGCTTGATGATCCCCGTTTCCGTCGCGGGCCGATTCCGCTACGGTCGGCTCCTGTCGCCGCCCGCATGCGGCGCAGAGGCGCTTCGCTGGCCATGCGGCATGCGCCGATGCGGCACGATGGTGGCGACGATCTCGATAACGATGGCTGCGAAGGTGACGAATTCCAGGCGTCCGGCCAGCATTTGGACGAGGTAGACGAACTCCAGGGAAGCGGGCATGTCGCAGGACACGATGCCGGAGAACACCCCGCCGTTGCTGGTCATCGCCACGGAGTCCACGATGGCTGTCAGTCCGTCTTGTCCGTGGGCGACACCGGCGAGCGCACCAAGAGCACATGTGGCCGTGAATAGGACGAACACGGTCATGGCCTCTTTCGACACGTTGTCATCGAGCGTGCGTCGGCCAAAATGATGGTATTCGGCCGCCATCCGGGCCGATTCGGGCACGAGGGCTTTTCGACAGGTGACGGAGATCGATTTGGCCACGATGCTCAGCCGGTGGAGCTTGAGGCCTCCCGCCGTGCTGCCCGCGCAGCCGCCCACGGCCATGAGCAGCACGAGCACGAGCAGCGCGCCGGAAGGGAGCACCTGCATCAGCTGATTCGTCGAAAGCGTTTGAAAGCCGGTGGTGGTGAGCGTCGAGATGATGGTGAACGTTCCTTGGCGCAGCAGCGTGGATGTGTCGGAGAACGTTGCGCTGCCGCATGCCGCCACCGTGAACAGCGCGGTCATTGCCGCGATCCATATTGCTCCGGTGCGCACTTCGCTGTCGCGGCCAATCTCGTCGATCCGTCCGCGCCGCGCGCCGAGGAGCAGCGCGAAGTTGAGGGCGCCGAGCAGCATGGTCACCATGAGCACGATCTCGATGGCGAACGAATGGTAGTACGTCACGCTCGAAGGCATGGGCGCGAACCCTCCGGTGGCGAACGCGGCAATGCTCAGCCAGACGCCGTGCAGGGCCGCGCGCCCGGTCTCCATTCCCGCAGCGAGGCAGAGAAAGCCGAGGGCGACTGCTGCGCCGACGACGATGGCGAGTGTTGTCCGGGCGATGAAGCGCGCCGTTTCGGCAACCTGGGGGATGAACCGCTCGCTGCGGCCTTCAGAGGTGTACAGGCTGGCGTCGATGCGCCGTCCGAACAAACCAAGGGACAGAGCGACCACGATGAATCCCAGCCCGCCGACAAGTTGCAGTGCGAAACGCCAGGTGTTGTCGGCGTTCGAGAGGTGCGGGAGGTCTTGTGCGAGGGAGACGCCGGTGGTGGTGAGCGCCGAGACGCATTCGAACAGCGCGTCGAAGTACCCGCCGAAATGCCCCGACAGCCATAACGGCACGGCGGCGAGGAGCGAGAGGAACACCCAGGCGATTCCGGTCACCGCGATAGCTTGGGTTCGGTCGAGGCGGGGTTTTTCCAATGCAGCGAACCGCAGCGCTGCGCCTACGATGAGGCAGAGTCCGCTTGAAAGGAGGTAGCGCGCCGCCGGCTCCCATTCGGACGATGCGACTGCGACGAGCGTTGGGGCCGCCATGCATGCGGCAAGCAGCTGCGCGAGCGCTCCGAGGTGGTGCGCTACGGCCCTCACGCCGGCGCGCGTCAACCGTGGGATCATAAAGCGGCGACGACCTCCTTCCATGCTTCCGAAGCGAAGATAGCCCACGAGGCGTCAACGGCGCGTAAATATCGGCGCGTCCGCGTTAAGATCGCGCAAAAGTGTGCAAAGCCGTTCGAGAATTGCCCCCGATCGCGCTTGCCCGTGACGGCAAAAAGCCTGTTCGGGGGGGGGGGGCTCAAAGAAAAAACTTGGTGCTGAAACGGTGGTTATTCGTGGGCAAAACGTAGACTTTTTGTCCGCGCCACTTCGAGAGGGCTTTCCTCACGACCAAGCACTCGCAACCTGCTCGTTTGCAAGTGCTGCCTATTGTCTCATCAGAACGGCAAAAAGTCTACGTTTTGCCGCATGCGCGAGAGGTGGAAGGATGGGAGGTGCGGCATGCGTGCGGATGCGTCGGCGGTCGCGATCCCCCTCTCCTCTTTGCCTGATCAATGTCCTTCCGACGGAGCGGTGCGGTGGTACGCCGTTCACGTGCCGGCTGGACGCGAGGCTTCCTTTGCCGAGAAGTGCCGCAAGGCGCTCGACCCCGCTCTTTTGGAGGACTGCATCGCCTCCCGCTACGAGCGCTACGTCAAGCGGGGCGGCGTTTGGCGCATCGAGACGGCGCCTCTGTTCGCCGAATACGTCTTCGTGGCGACGCGCGATGCGGAGGCACTTGCGAAGGCGCTCGGGAGGCTTTCGTTCGCTGCGCCCATCGTCGGCAGACGAGGGCGCGCGTACGCGCCGCTCGCGGCAGGAGTGCAATCGTGGCTGGAGTCGACGCTCGACGCCTCGCACGTCCTACGGGCGAGCGAGGGCCGCATCGACCAGGGAGTGCTCACGGTCGAACGCGGTCCGCTCAGAGGAAGCGAGCGGATCGTCCGCAAGATCGATCGTCGCAAGCGCTTGGCGTTCGTGGCCCTTGGCGGAGGCGACGAGGGGTTTCTTCTGAAGGCGGCTTTGAGCGTGCTGTCGAAGAGCTAACTTCGGACGACGAGGGGTCGCGCCCCGTGCGGGCGAGGCTCCTGATTGACTTGGGGCTTTTCGCAGGCGGCTCTCCTGGCGGCATCGCACCGTAGCGGGAGATTCGCCTGCGGGAAACCGCGACGGACATATCTTGGATGGGAAGGGCAGCGCCTGTGGCGTGTCTTGTTCGGTCCAAGGGGATGAATAGCCTTGCTTTGCGCGGGTGTTGCCGTATGGCGAAGCCATGCTTGGCGCCTGTGCGCAGAACGGAGTGCCTCATGGCCGATTGGTACGTGGTGCAGGTGAGGGGCGGGCAAGAGAACGCGGTCGTCGCCGCATTGCGGCGGATGGCGGGATCAGGCGTGCTCGAAGAGTGCTTCAGCCCTCGATGGCGAACGCAAAGGAAAATCCGCGGAGAGTGGCAGAGCGTGGAGCGGCTGCTCTTGCCGGGCTACGTGGTGGCGGTCACCGACGCTCCCCGCAAGCTGGACGAGGCGCTTCGGCGCGTGCCCGGCTTCACGAGGCTTCTGCGCAACGAGCGAGGTTTCACCCCCTTGGACAAGGACGAGGTCGCTTGGATCGGGCGGCACGCGCAGGGCGCGGACCGCGTTATCCCCCTGTCGAAAGCCGTCAAGGCCGGGGACGAGGTGGTCGTTGTGGAGGGCCCGCTGAAGGATCGCTGGTTCCAGGTCAAGCGCATCGACCGCCGCCGCGCGACGGCGTACGTGGAGATGGACTTCCTGGGGAGGAAAAAAGAAGTGCCGATAGGGTTGATGGTAATTGCCAAGCAGAGCGTGTGAGGGGTTCGACGAGGCCGACGTGCTTGGGGCGTCCTCGCGCTTGGGGCGTGGGGTGGAGGGATGCGCTGCTGATGCCGAAGCGATGCGGTTTCTGACCAAGCGCGATTCCGGCATGCGCCCCGATCTGTCGCGGTGCGGCTATCGCTTCGTCAAGCGGGTCTTCGATGTGCTCGTCTCTGGAGTGGCCCTTGCCCTCCTGCTCGTGCCGGGCGCTTTCCTCTGCGCCGTCATCTGCGCGAAGAGCCCTGGGACCGGGCCGCTGTACTCCCAATGGCGCGTCGGGCGCGTGCGCAGGGACGGCTCCTACCGGCTGTTCCGCATGACGGGGATGACGGTTTACATCGTTGCGACTGGATTTGGTCGCAGGAGGTATCACGTCGAAATAGCCTGCGAAATCGCAGGGAGAGACAATCTCATGCTCGATAATTTGGCAAGAGGCTTTTGGCGGCATGCCGATGGTATGTCGAATGAGGCCAACTTCGCATCTGGCTTAACTTTGGCGGTGGCATAAATGCCCTCTGAGGACATGGCGACTGTAGTAGCCGAAGCGCGGGAGGCCATATCCGCAGCTGCAGTTGCCGAGCACGTACCTGCTGACGTCCGGCGCGAAGCCGTAAAGCTCGATGTCGTTGCGCGGCACGAGCCTCACCTGCGCGAGAACGGCATTCCCGACGAGGTGCTGACGAAGCTGCTTCCCGGCGATGAGGTCATCGTGCTTGAGGAGCCGGAGGTCGCGGGTGGTTTGGGGTATCGCTTTGTGAAGCGCGTATTCGATGTGTGTTCGTGCGGCATTGCCCTCATCGTCCTCGCTATACCCATGAGTATTGTAGCTATCAAGATCAAGCTGGAGTCCCCTGGCCCCGTCATCTACGCACAGCGTCGCGTGGGCCTTAATGGTCGCGAGTTCGACGTCTACAAGTTTCGCAGCATGTATATCGATGCCGAGAAGCGCGGCGCGCAGTGGGCAACCGACGAGGACCCCAGGGTCACCCCATTCGGCCGCTGGATGCGTGACCGTCGCCTGGCTCCGGTAATAATAGGGACACCGGGCGACGGGGAGCCGACCAAATCCTTATCGCATCCAGTAAATTCCTCACTTGACCTGCATAAATGCGAGCGTCGCCCGGAACCTTTCCTGGTTGCGCAAACCCATTATACCAGCTTCCAATTCTTGTCTTTTGCCGTTTTCGGGGGTCTCGGGGCCGCCCGGAGACGGTCTCTCTGCGCCCGTGGCGCGGCTTCCCTCCGGGGCCTCAGGGCGGTGGCATAGATGGCAGACAACGTCATGAAGAAGGCTTCGACGGTCGCGTCTGAAAGGCGCCTAGGACGCAATCGATACTCCGCTTCCATCGACCAGCGAATCAACCAGAACACTAGCGCACTCGAGTGCGGTTTGAAAGAGGCTGTCTTAATTATGCCCGCGCTCAGATCAATAACCCTGAGCTAATCACGGAATCCAATGAGGGGTTTGAGCCAACAGTGATGAGACTCGGAAAGATGAGGCCTGACAAGCATTCTGCTAGGCCACTTCACGCACCAAACGATAGGCCTGCCCCGTTGGCTTACGGCGTCTCCCCGGAGCTCCGCCGGGAGGCGGCAGAGCTCGGCGAGGCTGGCAAGCATGAGCCCAAGCTCCGCGAGAACGGCATCCCAGCCGACGTGCTCGAGAAGCTCCTTCCGGGCAACGACGTCATCGAGCTGGACGAGCCAGTGATCGCAGGCGGCCTCGGCTACCGCTTCGCCAAGCGCGCCTTCGACGTCTGCGCTACCGGCGCAGCGCTCATTGTGCTCGCCATACCGATGCTCGTCATCGCGGCGAAGATCAAGTCAGAGTCGCCAGGCCCGGTGATCTACGCCCAGGAGCGCGTCGGTAGGGGCGGCAGGCCCTTCAATGTCTATAAGTTCCGCTCCATGTACGTGGACGCCGAGTCGCGCGGCGCGCGCTGGGCGTCAGGAGACGACCCGCGCGTCACGCCGTTCGGCCGCTTCATGCGAGAGAGGAGAATCGACGAGGTCCCCCAGTTCGTTAACATCCTCAAGGGCGACATGAGCCTCATCGGGCCCAGGCCCGAGCGCCCCGCGTTCTGCGAGGAGTTCGAGAAACGCATCCATGGCTGGCACTACAGGACGCTCGTACGCCCGGGCCTTTCCGGACTCGCGCAGGTGACGGGTGGCTACGACCTGCTGCCCAAGGAGAAGATCGTGCTCGACCTTGAGTACATCGAGCACAGAAGCGCCCTGCTGGACCTCAAGATCATACTGCGCACTCTCGGCGTGGTAAGGACCGGGGAGGGCGCGCGATGAGCTTTCCCAGCAGCGGAAGGGTCCTGTTCTCCGCCACGCTCGTTCGTGGCCATATCGCCAAGTTCCACATCCCTTACCTGAGATGGTTCAAGGAGCGGGGCTGGGAAACATGGGTTGCCGCGAAGAACGACTACCCCGACAAGAACTGCGAGATTCCCTACTGCGATCACTTCGTGAACATCGACTTCGCACGCAGCCCGTTCTCGAAGCAGACGCTCGTCGCGTACCGTGAGCTCAGGAGGCTCTTCGCAGAGGAGCGCTTCGACCTCGTGCACACCCACACGCCTGTGGGTGGGGTGCTCACCCGCCTCGCGGCGCGCGATGCGCGAAAAGCGGGGACGAGGGTCGTCTACACCGCACACGGGTTCCACTTCTACAAGGGTGCCCCGCTTGCGAACTGGCTGCTGTGGTACCCGGTCGAGCGGTTCATGTCCCGGTTCACGGACGTGCTGATAACCATCAACCACGAGGACTATGAGCGCGCGAAGGGGTTCGCGCACTGCCGGGTGGAGTACGTGCCCGGCGTTGGCGTTGACCTCTCGCGCTTCGCCGCCGTGAAGTGCGCCGGTGCCAAGCGCGAAGAGCTTGGGCTCGCCCCGGGCGACTTCGCCCTGCTGTCGGTCGGCGACCTCATACCGCGCAAGAACCAGGCCGCCATCGTCCGCGCCCTGCCGCTCCTGTCAGCGAATACGAAGCTGATCGTGTGCGGGGAGGGTCCCGAGCGCGAGAACCTCCTGTCTCTCGCCGGGCAGCTTGGGGTGTCCGACCGGCTCGCCCTCCTCGGCTTTCGTGACGACATGGCGGAGATCATGCATGCCTGCGACTGTCTCGTCTTCCCGTCGGTTCACGAGGGGCTCCCCGTGTCCGTCATGGAGGCGATGGCCTCTGGGCTACCTGTCGTGGCGAGCCCGATTCGCGGCATTGACCCCGACCTGCTCGACGATCATGTCAGCGGGCTCTTGCTCCCGGACTCAGAGCCGGCCTCCATTGCCGCAGCGGTGTCCGAGCTTATGGATGATGGTGAGCTGCGCGGCCGTTTGATTGCCGGGGCAGTTTCCTCGGTTTGCCGCTTTGGTCTGGATGAAGCCCTTGCCTCGACCAGCAAGATCTACGTCGGGGAGGTGCTCGATGCTGACACGCGCTGAGCTCGGATACAGCATGGATGACTATATCGTCCTCGCCATAAGTGATCTCAATGCGAACAAGAATCACAAAGCTTTAATCGAGGCATTGCCGTGCCTGCCGGACAGAGTGAAGGTCTGCATAGCCGGTGAGGGCCCTCTTCGTCAGGAATTGAGTGAGTTGGCTGTACGCCTTGGCGTGTTCGACCGCGTTGTCTTCCTGGGTTTCAGGAAGGATATCGCGGCCATCCTGAACGCGTGTGACCTCTTCTGCCTTCCTTCAAAGCGAGAGGGGCTGCCCGTCTCCCTTATTGAGGCACTTGCGACGGGGTCTCCTGCTCTAACGTCTGACGCGCGCGGCTGCTCTGACGTTTTGGGCGACCTTGGGCATAGGTTTGTGGTGCGGGGATCTGATTCAAGAAGTTTGGCAAAGCAGATTATGTCTATTGTTAGCGACGGATACCCAGTCGATTCAGCCTCTCTCAGGCAGAGGGCTGCTGCTTTCGGGCTTGATTCCGCTATTGCTGCTACCGCAAAGGTCTACGAGAGAATATTTTGCATTAGGGAGGCGGCGTAGATGACCGAGCCCCTTCGTGTCCTTCAGGTCGTCACAAAGATGGAACGCGGCGGTCTGGAGACCTTCATCATGAACATGTACCGCAATGTCGACCGCGCACGCGTTCAGTTCGACTTCCTGTGCCACCGGGAGGGCGATTTCGCTTACGACGATGAGATAAAACGCCTAGGGGGCAGAATCTACCGCGTCCCAAGGTGCAATCCGCTCGATCTCCGTTATCTCAGAGCGATCGACGGGTTCTTCTCGGGGCATCCATATCGTGTCGTGCATTCCCATATTGATTGCATGAGCGCGCTTCCCCTCGCTGCCGCCAGGCGGCACGGGACTGTTGTGCGAATCGCTCACTCGCACAACAGCCGTCAGGACCGGGATATCAAGTATCCGATTAAGATGCTTTGCAAACGGTTTATTCGTCGGGAGGCCACCGACCTGTTCGCCTGTGGCGTCGAGGCGGGCAGGTGGATGTTCGGCACCGACGACTTCACGGTCGTGCGGAACGCCATCGACGTGGACGAGTACGCCTTCGACGGGACCAGGAGGGAGCGCACGAGGAGAGATCTCGGCGTTCCCGAAGGAACGCTCGTCATAGGCCATGTCGGTAGGTTCATGCCGCAGAAGAACCATGCGTTCATTCTCGATGTCTTTGCGGAGGTTTTGAGGCTCCGACCGGATGCGGTCCTGCTGCTCATCGGGGACGGCGAGCTGCGCGCGGTGCGAGAACAGCAGGCAGCTGATCTTGGCATTTCGGATTCGGTCAAGTTCCTCGGCGTCCGCTCGGACGTGCCCGACCTGATGCAGGCGATGGACGTCTTCCTCATGCCCTCGCTCTACGAGGGACTTCCTCTCGTGCTCGTGGAGGCGCAGGCGGCGGGGCTGCCGTGCGTGATCTCCGACTCGATCCCGACAGATTGCGATATGGATGGATCAAGTATCACTCGGCTCTCGCTTGGCGCATCTGTTATTCAGTGGGCCACAAAGGTAGCTGAATCATTTGAGAAGAATGATCGGGATGGCGGTTCGGAAAACGTCAGGAGGGCTGGCTTTGATGTGCAAGAGTCGGCGATGCGACTCGAGTCTTTTTACCTGAATCGAGCGGAGGCGTATCGATGATTTCCGAAGCGCTTGTTAGCATAATTATTCCTGCACTCGACGCAGCTTCTGTGATTCGAAATAGTGTCGAATCTGTCTTACGGCAGACATATTCAATTATTGAAGTTATCGTAGTGGACAACGGTTCTTCAGATGGAACGTGCGAAGCCGTCCAAGAATTAACTCAACTAGACGGTAGGGTGCGCCTTGTCGAGTCAGGACGCACGGGCGTCTCGAGTGCACGTAACATGGGCATTGAAAAGGCGAGGGGTGAATTCATAACATTTTGCGATGCCGACGATGAAATGACGCGAGATGCCATTTCCTCCCTCCTAAAACGTACGAATGTGGCTGATATCGTTGCAGGTGGTATGTCTTTTGATGTCGTTGACGATAAAGGAAGTATTGTCTCATCTTTAGCAAGACAGCTTACCGTTCCATTCGGAGTTCAAGGTGAAGGGCTCGGTCAATACTTTGAGGATCTTTGGGCTAAGAACTATCTGCAAAGTTGCTGTTCCAAACTATATTCCGTTCAGTTCCTTCGGAAAAGTGGTGTTCGTTTCGACGAGCGTCTCAGCTCCTATGAGGATTTATCGTTCGTTCTCGACTGTTTATCACACGGTGCCTCAATTACGGCGATTCCTGACATCTGCTATCGGTACTTTCGCTCAACTTCGGAGTCGAATTCAACGAGATATAAGTCAAATATGACTGACCAGATGCAGCTAGTTTCCGAGAACGTTGCCTCGTTTTATGAGAAGGTTCTGAAAAAACCCAAGGACGCTTCATGCTTTATGCACGTTGCTCAGCTCCTCGTTGTTTCGGTCAACAACGCGCAGGCTGCTCCAGAGGATGGGCGAACGATTCGGACGGCTATTGCTGATGTATTCTCGCGCCGAGTCTTCACAGAAACTGTTAGTAGTGCAACCAGCTATTCCAATGGATATTCAAGGTTGGTGTGCCTTCTTGGTTCGAGGCGTTGCTACGGGCTTGTCGCAGTGCTTGCGCGGTTCCGTAACTGGGTTAGGGGAAAACGTGCAGCACGATAAACGTATGGCGATGCACTCGTCGCGGGCTGAAAGTGGCCCGGTAAGGCGGAAACGTTGGCTCAAGGCCGCCATGGCGTTATTTGGGCTTTCTCTATCTACGAACGTGGTGTATGCGTTCATCGTAGGCAGCACATGCGTATACATCGGATACGTCTTTGCTCTTATCCTCTGCGGATATCTGTTCTTTTCGGATAGGAGCAAGGGGGGCGCTAAACTAGATTTAGTCGACGGCTCGATTTGGGTGTTCGTCGCTGTTGCCTGTCTGTCTATATTCCCGGCAACCATATATGCCTTCTCTGCTCAGTTGCCTCTAGAGACGCCTCTGGTTGTGATGCGTGGGCTTGTCGTGCTTCTTTGTGGTGTTGCGGTGTATTACGCGGTGGTGCGGCTGGCAGACTATTCGAAGTATGTAGTCATAGGAATGGCGATAGGTATAGTGGTTAACGGCTTTGTAAGCCTGCTTCAGATGATCGCCTATAACTCAGGGTCATTTTTTACGCTGTACTACTTGTTTCCGCAGAGTTCTTTTTCAGTTTCAGCAGATTGGTCCATCTGGGGAACACTCCCAGAAGGAGCTGATGGATTACCCACCTTTCGCGCTCAAGGCCTTTTTTTGGAGGCCTCTCACCTGATGGTATTTCTTGCATGCCTAGCTCCGGTTGCCTTCGTTTCTCTTCGGTCGATCGTGGCAAAAACGGGGGTGCTGATTGCCACGATGTTTTGTTGCATAACCTCATTGTCTCCAAATGTGTTATTCATCCTTGTGGCAAGCACTTGGCTGTTGCTCTCATACCTGAATAGAAGCAACTCTAAAGAGCTGAGGTTGAGAAGGGGGTGGGTGCTTGTTGCGATTGTCGCCGTGTTCGTACTTGCATGTGTAGTTGTGCTGCACCTAGATTTTATCGCTTCCGCCTTTTCCTCCGTCATCAGCTCCATAGCGGACTTAAATGTCTTCACGTCAAGCGACACAGGAACAATGGACCGCTGGGAGTCTATGCTGAAAGCACTTTCTGCATGCATGCAGTATCCATTGGAGCAGGGTGGAACACCGAGAGCATCGTTCTCGCTTATGAGGTTGGAGAAGTCGCCTCTCACAGCTATTTAATTAGACTTCTTCTAGAAGTTGGCATTATTGGCGTCATTGCCTACTTTGCCCTCATCGCGCGACATTGCAAGGCACTCCTGTCGAGGAACTCGAACATTGAAGATCTAGCCGTCGGCGTAGCAGTCTTGATTCTACTTGTGTGCCAAGCAACCAATGGGATGACGTTGGTGCCTTGGACGTGGGCGCTCATGGGTCTCTCCTCAATTGCTACCAAGAGAATTGAAAGGGGACACAGAAATGAGTAGTAAGCCCACTGCCATCATCCTCTGCGATTACTGGTATCCATACATTTCGGCAAACTCAGTGTGTGTTCAGGCCATCCTTTCTGCTTTAGAAAGAATTTACAACGTTATTGTCATAGCAGCGGATGAACCCGTCGAAAACGTTGCATCTAATGTCAAGTTTCTGTCTGTGGGAGATATAGGGATTAATTCGGCTCTCAAACGCGTCAAGCGATCACAGTTTCTCACAAGATTCTTGAAGCTATCTTACAAGCCGATAGCAGCAATGAATATCTTCAGGTTTCCGATTCGGTCATTGCGCTGGGCCCATAGGTACGCGAAGAAAGCCGCCTCTGTCTTTGAATCCAATAATGTCAGACTAGTCCTTGCCGTAAGCTATCCGGCGGAAGCGGTACTTGCTGCAAAGTTTTTGAAGAGACGCTACCCCGATGTCACGGCAATAGGGTGGTTTCTAGATGCAACGGCTGTCGGTGTTTTGCAAAAAAACGCGGTATGTAAAAAAATCAGCTCTGCATCTGCAGTCCGATATGAGACGGATGCCGGTAAGGAACTTGATGGAATGATGTACCTTACGTCTGCTTCGCCCCTGGCGAAAAGCATCCATGGGGAAAACAACCCGAAGCTGGCGTTTGCCGACCCTCCGTTGCTGAGCAGAAATACGGTACGGTTTACTTGGAATCCAAGAGAGGGCAAAGTAATCTCGATACTTTACACGGGGACGCTGTACAACCCTGACAGAAACCCCACTCGCTTTGTCGAAGGAATGAGGGAATACTGCCAAGAAGGCAGAGTGACTATTTCATTTGCCGGCAATGACGGGGAGATTCTACGAGACCTTGCAACTTCAGTACCCAACGTACATAGGTTGGGAGTCCTCTCTTTGGAGGAGTGTAACAAAGCGATAGAAGATGCCGATATCCTTCTCAGCATAGGAAATCGAAGTCCCTATCTCGTTCCTAGCAAGCTCTTCAAATACATGTCTACGGGAAAGCCGATCATTCATTTGTCACGCGGGCAAAAGGACAGCTGTCTGCCATTTTTGAAAAAATATCCGCTCGCCCTTGTTTTGAGCGAGGAACATGCGGATATCATCGCCGAATTTTCCGCCTTTATTCAGAAGCTGGAAGCGCTCAGCGGAACTGAGATTGATCTATCGGGCATCTACCCAGCGGCTTTTCCGAATTACACCGTTGAGCTTATTCAAACACTGCAAGAAAAGCATTTTCATGAAAGGACGTTTAAATGATCGGTACCTCAGCCTTCGGCGGCAAGACCCTCATGATAACCGGCGGCACGGGGAGCTTCGGCAACACCGTGCTCAAGCACTTCCTCAAGTCCGACATCGGCGAGATCCGCATCTTCTCGCGCGACGAGAAGAAGCAGGACGACATGCGCCACATGCTTCAGGAGCGCTACCCGGAGGAGGCCCACAAGGTCCGCTTCTTCATCGGCGACGTCCGCAACGCCCAGTCCGTGCGCGACGCCATGCATGGCGTGGACTACATTTTCCACGCGGCGGCGCTCAAGCAGGTGCCCTCCTGCGAGTTCTTCCCCATGGAGGCCGTGCGCACCAACGTCATCGGCACGGACAACGTACTGCACGCCGCCATCGACGAGGGCGTGGACCGCGTGGTCTGCCTCTCCACGGACAAGGCCGCCTACCCCATCAACGCCATGGGCAAGTCCAAGGCCATGATGGAGTCGATCATCTACGCCAACGCGAGGAACGGCGCCGGGCGCACCACCATCTGCTGCACGCGCTACGGCAACGTCATGTGCTCGCGCGGCAGCGTGATCCCGCTCTTCATAGACCGCATCAGGAAGGGCGAGCCGCTCACGGTGACCGACCCCGCCATGACCCGCTTCCTCATGAACCTCGACGAGGCCGTGGACCTCGTGCAGTTCGCCTTCGAGCACGCCGAGCCCGGCGACCTCTTCATCCAGAAGGCGCCGGCATCCACCATCGGCGACCTCGCGGAGGCGGTGCAGGAGGTCTTCGGCCGCACCGGCACCCAGATCATCGGCACGCGCCACGGCGAGAAGCTCTACGAGACCCTCATGACCCGCGAGGAGCGCCTGCGCGCCGAGGACATGGGCGAGTACTTCCGCGTCCGCTGTGACTCCCGCGACCTCAACTACGACCAGTTCGTCGTGGAGGGCGAAGTCAAGACCCAGGCGGACGAGCCCTACACGAGCCACAACACCAGACGCCTGAACGTTCAGGAGACGGTTGAGAAGATCAAGACCGCCGAGTACGTGCAGCTCGCCCTCGAGGGCCGCGAGAACGAGGCGGTGCAGTAGCTAAAGTGCAAATAGGCGTAACGAATCTCGACAAGACGATAAAACTCAACGCGCTGGGGTCCTATGCGGTGAAGGGGCTTTCCATGCTCGTTGGGCTCGCTGCCGTTCCTGCCTATATGAGGTATTTCGACAACAGCACGGTACTTGGTACCTGGTACACCATCCAGACGATGCTCCAGTGGGTGCTCATGTTCGACCTTGGAATCGGGAATGGTCTTCGCAACGAGCTTGTCACGGCGCTTGTCAAAGACGATAAGGAGGCAGCTGGCGGGTATGTCAGCTCGTCGTATCGTCTGATGGGCGTGGTTTGTCTCTTACTTGCCATTATTGTGTCACTGCTGGCGATTTTTGTGCCTTGGAACGCCGTCCTGAACATTGGGGAAGGGCTCGTGTCTTCGCGTGCGCTTTCTGCTTGCATGGCAATCGTAGGGATCGGGGTCGTTCTCCAGCTGTTTCTCCAACTGGTCAACGGAGTTCTGTATGCTCTTCAGCTCTCGTCCGTCGTGAACGCTCTCGGCTTAGTCTCGAACGCGCTCATACTCGCTTTCATTTTGGTGGTGCCCGGCTCAAACGATGAATCGAACCTGCTAATGCTGGGCCTCGCCAACGTCGCTTGCATGATCCTTCCCCCGATGGTTGCAACGGTGATCGTCTTTCGAAAGAATCTGCTCGGAGCCAAGGTGAGCTGGAGCTCGTTCGAGTGGATCTACGCAAAACGAACTTTGTCTACGGGGTTGGTTATCCTCGTGCTGCAGGTAACTTGGATGATCGTGGCGAGCACCCACTCGCTTCTTATTTCACTCTTCCGAGACCCCTCCGAGGTTGTTGAGTACCAAATCTACTACAAGGTCTACTACACCCTCGGATCCATCGCTGCAATCGCGCTCGTTCCCATTTGGTCGGCAGTGACGATGGCCGCTACGCAGGGGCGATACGGTTGGATCATCTCGACCTATAAGAGATGCCTCCTTCTTGCGTTGGGCGTAGGCGCGGTTTGCCTGGTGAGCGCGCCATTCGTCCAATTCGGGTTCGACCTGTGGCTCGGAGACAGCAGTGTTCCCGTCAACCTATGGTATGTGGCGATAATGTCTTTGTACTCCGTGGCATTTGTCCTGCAGAACGTTAACACGTCTATTGGAAACGGGCTCTCGTATTTCAAGGTGCAGCTTTTGCTGATGGGGATTGCCGCAATCCTGATGGTGCCCCTCTCATGGGCACTATGCAACGCCTTGGGCGGGTGGATTGGAGTCGTGCTTGCCACTGTCCTTGCGATTCTTCCGTTTCAGTTCGTAGAGCCAGTTGCTTGCATCAGACATCTTCGGAAGCTGGGGCAGAGCAAGATGGTAGGGAAAAACCAGAAGGAGTAGATTGTGAAGATACTCGTCACCGGCGCCAAGGGGTTCGTGGGCAGGAACCTCTGCGAGGCGCTCAAGAACGTCCGCGACGGCAAAGACCGCCGCCCTCGCTACCAGTCCCTGCTGCCCCTCACCGTCTTCGAGTACGACCGGGACGGAACCCGCGAGGAGCTCTCGCTCTACTGCTCCGAGGCCGACTTCGTCTTCAACCTCGCGGGCGTGAACCGCCCGGAGGACCCCGCCGACTTCATGCGCGGCAACTTCGGCTTCGCCTCGGAGCTCCTGGGCCTCCTCGAGCACCACGAGAACCGCTGCCCGGTCATGCTCTCGAGCTCGGTCCAGGCGACGCTCGAGGGCCGCTACGCCGGGAGCGCCTACGGCGAGTCCAAGCTCGCCGGGGAGCAACTTTTCAGGGAATATTCCGAGCGCACGGGAGCCCCGGTCCTGATCTACCGGTTCCCGAACCTCTACGGCAAGTGGTGCCGTCCGAGGTACAACTCTGCCGTGGCCACGTTCTGCGATGCGATCGCCAACGGGCGCGAGTTCCACGTGGACGACCCCTCCACGGAGCTTGAGCTCCTCTGGGTGGGCGACCTCGTCGACGCCATGCTGGAGGCGCTCATCGGAAACGTCGAGCGCTGCCGCTACGAGGGTGCGCAGGCGGTTCCCGACCCCGAGGGCGGGTTCTGCCACGCCGGCCCGACCGACCGGGCTACCCTTGGGGAGATAGTCGCGATGCTCGAGGGCTTCGCCGCGTCGAGGAGGACGCTCGGCGTCCCCGGCCTCGAGGAGGGCTCCTTCTCCAAGAAGCTCTGGAGCACCTTCGAGAGCTACTACGAAGGGGGCTCGCTCGCCTACCCGCTCCATGCGAACGTGGACGACCGCGGATCCTTCACCGAGTTCCTGCGCACCCCCGACAGGGGGCAGGTATCGATCAACGTCTCCAAGCCCGGAGTCACCAAGGGCAACCACTGGCACCAGTCCAAGTGGGAGCGCTTCCTCGTCGTCTCGGGCGAGGCGCTGATCCGCCTGCGCCGCGTCGGCATGGACGCCGAGGGCGAGCCGTACCCGACGGACGAGTACCGCGTCTCCGGCGCCGATCCCCTCGTCGTCGACATGGCTCCCGGCATGACGCACTCCATCACCAACCTCTCCGAGACCGAGGACCTCGTGACCCTCATGTGGGCAAGCGAGCCATTCGACCCCGAAAGCCCCGACACCTATTACGAGGAGGTATAAGCCATGCCCATCGACTACTCGAACGTCTCCTTCAAGGGCGACGGACGCCTCAGGCTCCTCATCGTCGTGGGCACCCGCCCCGAGGTCATCCGCCTCTCCGAGGTGATAAAGAAGTGCCGCCGGCACTTCGACTGCCTGTTGGCGCACACGGGCCAGAACTACGACTACACGCTGAACGGGATTTTCTTCCGCGACCTCGAGCTCGCAGACCCCGACGTCTACCTCGACTGCGCGGGCGGGGACCTCGGCGAGAGCATCGGCAACATCGTCGACCGCTCCTACAAGCTCATGGTGAAGGTGAGGCCGGACGCGCTGCTCGTCCTCGGCGACACCAACTCCTGTCTCTCCGTCATCCCGGCGAAGAGGCTCCACGTCCCGATCTTCCACATGGAGGCAGGCAACCGCTGCAGGGACGAGTGCCTGCCCGAGGAGACCAACCGCCGCATCGTGGACGTGATCTCCGACGTGAACCTCGCCTACTCGGAGCAAGCAAGGCGCTACCTCAAGGACACGGGCTGCGCCCCGGAGCGCACCTTCGTCACGGGGAGCCCCATGGCCGAGGTGCTCCACAGGAACCTGGAGAAGATCGAGGTGTCGAACGTCCTCGCGGAGCTCGGCCTCGAGCCTAAGCGCTACATGCTGCTCTCGGCGCACCGCGAGGAGAACATCGACACCGAGGCGAACTTCCGCTCGCTCTTCTCCGCCGTCAACGCGCTCGCCGAGGCCTACGATATGCCGATCCTCTACAGCTGCCACCCGCGCTCCCGAAAGCGCCTCGAGGAGACCGGCTTCAGGCTCGACCCGCGCGTGCGCATGCACGAGCCCATGGGCTTCCACGACTACAACTGCCTGCAGATGAACGCCTTCTGCGTCGTCTCGGACTCCGGGACCCTGCCCGAGGAGTCGAGCTTCTTCGCGAGCGTCGGGCACCCGTTCCCGGCGGTCTGCATAAGGACCTCCACCGAGCGCCCCGAGGCGCTCGAGAGGGGCTGCTTCACCCTCGCTGGCATCACCGGGAGGGGGCTCCTGCAGGCGGTGCGCACCGCTGTGGCGCTCGACGCCGAGGGGAGCTACCCAGAGGCGCCTGTTCCCGACTACGCTACCGAGTCCGTCTCCACCAAGGTCGTGAAGATCGTCCAGTCCTACACCGGCATCGTGGACAAGATGGTGTGGAGGAAGAGCGGAAGTTATACGTAGCGGCCAAGTTGATCCGGTCTGCATGCCGAGAAGGAGTTGAAACTCCATGGAGAATGGGCTCGAGCCTGACCAGATGGTGACGTGCTACCTAGTTCACCTGATAGGCTGCGCGCTCTCGAATCGCGAGCCGGAGGTTCTCCCTGACGGGCTCTCCTGGGAGGACGTCGTCTCTCGCGCGCGAGACAACAGCGTCCTGGGGCTGATTTGGCACGCCGCGCGCTGGCTCGATGGCATCCCCGGTGGCGTGCGCGAGTCCTGCCAGCGCTTCTCGGACATGGTCGCGCTGCACAACGTCCGATACGAGGCGGAGCGCACGGCGGTCTGCGCGGCGCTGCGGGCGGAGGGCCTGAGCGTGCTGCCGCTCAAGGGCGCGAGCCTCGTCTCCCGCTACTCCGACTACTCGATGCGCGAGGTCGGGGACAACGACCTCCTCTTCGGGCTGGTTGGCATGGACGGGCACGGTATCTGTTTCAGCCGCGTTGATTCTGGGGAAGGCGCTGCGCGGCTCCGCGAATGTGCCCTGCGCGTCATGGGAGGGCTGGGCTACGCCCCCGTCCCGGACGCGGAGGAGTGCCACCTGCACCTCGTCAAGGACCCCGGACTCAGCTTCGAGCTGCACGACCGGCTCTTCTCCGACCGGTGGTCGTTCGCCGGCTACTACCGCGACCCGTGGCGGCTCGCGCGGCCAGTGGATGAAAGCTCGATTGGCTGCGGCGCGGGCATGGAGCTCGCACTCCCGCCCGAGGACGAGTACGTCTACCTCATGGCGCACGCGTGCAAGCACGCTCGGTACAAGGACGTCGGCCTGCGTGTGCTGGCGGACGTCATCGTGATGAATAAGACATTTGGTTATTCTTTCGACCGTTGCTACATCCGCGAGCAGCTCCTGGAGCTGGGAATCCTCGACTTCGCCGAGCCGCTCGAGCGCTTTGCGCGTGCCGTCTACGAGGGCGCGCCGCTCACCGACGACCAGCTCGATGCCGTCACGCACATGATGCTCTGCGGAACCTACGGCACCGAGGCGGAGGGCGTGCGCATCCGCATGCGTCGGGAGGCCGGGGAAGGCGGGAGCCCGCGCCTCGCCGAGTTCCGCTGATTTTTCTCGTTTGAAGCGGTGAAGAGGGGGTGCGGACGTTTTTCCGGACGGCCTAGGCGGCCAGCCCCAGCCGCCTCCTGCGGCCGGCTATCGTATCGTACACCTTGCGCCCTCCCTCGTCGAACGCCTTCAGCCTCCCCTCCCGGTACCA
>NZ_PPEL01000066.1 GCF_002899695.1 Rubneribacter badeniensis | reverse complement strand
GGGCATCGCCGCGCGCGGCGGCGCAGCCACAGGGCCGGCGGCGCGGGCTCGGCGGGAACCGGCGGCGCGGGCGAGGGGGCGTAGCCGATGAAGCTTGACTACGAGCTGCTCACCGACCTGTACCAGCTCACGATGGCGCAGGGCTACTGGGAGTGCGGCCAGCGCGACGTGGCCGCGTGCTTCCACATGTACTTCCGCGACTATCCGTTCAAGGGGGGCTTCGCCGTCGCGTGCGGCATGGCGCAGCTCGCCGAGATCGTGGAGACGTTCGCGTTCTCCGACGACGACCTCGCCTACCTCTCCTCCCTCGATGCCCCTGGCGGCGGCCCCTTGTTCAAGCCCGCGTTCCTCGAGCATTTGCGGACGTTTCGGCTCTCTGTGGACGTCGACGCCGTGCCCGAGGGCACGGTGGTGTTCCCGCACGAGCCCATCGTGCGCGTGACGGGCCCCATCGCCGACTGCCAGCTCATCGAGACGGCGCTTTTGAACTGCGTGAACTTCCAGACGCTCATCGCCACGAAGGCCGCGCGCGTGTGCCTGGCAGCCCAGTCGCCCGTGGCGGAGTTCGGCCTGCGCCGGGCGCAGGGAGCCGCCGGCGGCGTATGGGCGAGCCGCGCCGCCGTCGTGGGCGGCTGCGCGTCCACCTCCAACGTGCTGGCGGGCAAGCTCTTCGGCCTTCCCGTGTCGGGCACGCACGCCCACTCGTGGGTGATGTCGTTTCCCGACGAGCTGGCGGCCTTCCGCGCCTACGCCCGGGCGTTTCCGAACAACTGCGTTCTGCTCGTGGACACCTACGACGTGGAGCAGGGCATCAGAAACGCCATCGAGGTGGGGCTCGAGATGCGCGCGCGCGGCGAGCGCCTGGCGGGCATCCGCATCGACTCCGGTGACCTTGCGTGGCTCGCGAAGACGGCGCGGCGCATGCTCGACGAAGCCGGGCTTGCGGACTGCGGCATCGTGCTGTCCAACGACCTGGACGAGCACACTATCCAGTCCATCCGCGACGAGGGGGCCAAAGTGGACTCGTGGGGAGTGGGCACGAAGCTGGCCTGCGCCTACGACCAGCCCACGCTCGGCGGCGTCTACAAGCTCTCCGCCACGCGCGGCCCCGCGGACGCGGCATGGACCGACCGCTTGAAGATCTCCGAGTCGGCCGCGAAGCTCACCACCCCCGGCGTGCTGGACGTGCGGCGCTACTTCTACGGAGACGGCGAACGGCTCGCCGGCGACATGGTGTTCGATGTGAACGCGGGCGCGCGGTGCGAGACGATCGTCGATCCCGCCGACGACCTGCGCCAGAAGAACCTTTCGGGGCTGCGTTTCGAGACGCTGCTCAAGCCGCTTGCCCGCAAAGGCGAGACGGTGCTCGCGCCCGCGTTGCGCGACGCGTTGGCCGCGCGCGAACGGACGCAGGCGGGGCTTTCGACGCTCGACGAGAGCCAGAAGCGCATGCTGAACCCGCACACCTACCCCGTGGGGCTCGAATATGGTCTTTTCGAGCGGCGGCGCGATTTGGTTGTGCGGCTGCGCGGCATCGCGTAGTGTGGAAGGCTGTCAGACACCCGGAGGGTCGGCGGCGGGCGCGACGCGCGCCGCCGGCGGCAAGGAAGGACGACATGGTCAGGATAATCACCGATTCGGTGGCATCCATCCCCGCGGACGAGGCGCGCAAGGCCGGCATCGAGGTCGTCACGCTGTACGTGAACCGCGACGGGGAGGAGCTTGCCGACGCCGAGATGGACCTCGACGCGTTCTACGCCGAGATCTACGACATGGTCGACGACATCCCCACGTCGAGCCAGCCGTCGCAGCATGCGCTCGAAGAGGCGTTCGAGGACGCGGCGCGCGCTGGCGACGAGGTGCTCGGCGTGTTCATCTCGTCGGGGCTGTCGGGCACGTTCGACGGCGCGGTGCGGGCCGCCCGCGCGGTGAAGGCGCGCAACATCGACTTCTCCTACGCCATCGTCGACTCGTCCTCGTGCGGCTACGACGAGGCGTGGCCCGTCTTCGACGCCGTGGAGGCGCGCGATGCGGGCGAGGGGCTTTCGGGCTGCCTGTCCGCCGTCCTCGAGGGCATGGAGCGCACGCGCTTCCTGTTCACGCCGGAGACGCTCACGTTTCTACAGAAAGGCGGGCGCATCGGCGGGGCGGCGGCGCTTCTGGGCAACCTCATACAGCTCTCGCCCGTGCTCACCGTCACCGACGGTGCGGCCGCCACGCTCGCGAAGGTGCGCACGCGCAAGAAGGCGCTCGAGCGCATTGCGGCCACGTTCAGGGCCGACATCGAGAAGCTCGGCCTCAAGCGCGTGGCGGTGCACTACATCGGCGACAAGGCGCCGGCGCTGGCGTGGGCGCGCGAGGTCGTCGAGCCGCTTATCGGCCGCACGGTGAAGGTGCTTCCCGTGAGCCCCGTGATCGGGCTGCACGTGGGGCCCGCCGTGGGCATCGCCTACGAGTGCGCGAGCGCCGTGGCGAGCAAGCTGACCGCGCCGGCGCGCTTGCGCGTGTGCGCGTCGTAGCGTCGGATCGAGGGAGAGAGAGGGCCGTTTCATGGAGCATCGTTGCAACCTCATCATAGATTCCTGCTGCGACCTGCCCTTCGAGGTGGTGGATCGCGAAGGGGTCGAGCTTATCGAGTTCCCTTACGTCACAAGCGAGGGGGAGCGCGCGGACGACCTGTACCGGTCGACGTCGGCGCACGAGTTCTTCCAGGCCATGCGCGAGGGCGAGCAGCCCACCACCTCGCAGGTGCCGATGCACACGTACCGCGAGGTGTTCGGGCGGGCCGTCGAGAGCGGCGTGCCCACGGTGGCGCTCGTGTTCTCGAGCGGGCTTTCGGGCAGCTACGACGCGGCGGCGCTCGTGCGCGACGAGATCCTGGCCGAGCATCCGGACGCCGAGTTGCACCTCGTGGACACGCGGCTGGCGTCGGTGGCTGAGGCGCTTTTGGTGTACGAGGCCATCTGCCAGCGTGACAGGGGCATGACGGCGTCCGAGCTGGCGCGCTGGGCCGAGGAGGCGCGCTTCTTCGTGGACGCGGAGTTCATGGTGGACGACCTCGAGGCGCTGCGCCGCGGAGGGCGCATCCCCGGCTCGGTGGCCTACGCCGGCTCGAAGCTGGACGTGAAGCCGCTGCTCACCATCGGGGTGGACGGCAAGCTGGTTCTGTCGGGCGTGGCGCGCGGGCGCAAGAAGGGCCTCAAGCAGCTGGCCGAGTACTATCGCAAGCGCGCCGCGAAGGAGGGCCCCGGCAAGCACGTGGTCATCGGCAACGCCGACTGCGAGAAGGACGCCGATAGGCTGAAGGAGGCGCTGTCGAAAGACGACGACTCCATCCTGTTCCTGGAGAGCAGCATCGGCCCGGTCATCGGCAGCCATGTGGGACCGGGCATGATCGCGGTGGTGTTCTGGGGCGGCGACAAGCGCGAGGAGCTGTCCGTGGCCGACCGCATCGCGAAGCGGGTCAGGGGCGCGGAGTAGACGGGCGACGGAAAGGTTCGCATCATGAGGGATTCGTTCGCATACGTGGGCAACGAGACGGTGGGCTCGATGGTTGAGGCGCGCCTCGGCGCGCTCGGCTACGTGCGCGCAAGCGACGTCGGGAGCGCGCGGACGGTGGTGACGTACTGCACGTCGCAGACGGCGCTCGAAGACGCGTACTTCGACGAGGGCGGCCTCGTGCAGGCTGCGGCGGCGGGCACGCTGCTCGTGGACCTGTCGCCCTCCACGCCGGGTTTCGCGCGCGAGCTCAACGCGGTGGCCGCGGTGAGCGACCTGGTGGCGGTGGAAGCGCCGCTCGCGGTGGTGGACCCTGTCCGCGCCGACGCGTTTTCCGACAAGGGCAACCTCGTGTGCTTCGCGGCGGGCGACGAGGACGCGCTCGCCGCGGCGCGCCCCGTGCTCGAGGCCGTCGCAGGCTCGGTGCGGGACATGGGCGGCGCGGGCGCGGGGCAGCTTGCGCGCGCCGCGTGGACGCTGCAGGCGACGGCGCAGATCGTGTCGGCCGTGGAGGCCGATGCGCTCTATCGCGCGGTGCGGCGCTCCTCCTCGCCGTTCGGCGAGGAGGCCCTGCGCGTCGGTGCCGCCGCGCCTTTGGCCGAGAGCGTGCTGGCGGCCGTGGACGAAGGGCGCTTCGACGGCGGCTATACGGTGGAGATGCTCATGGCCGAGCTGTCCGCGGCGCTCACGGCGGCTGACGATGCGGACCTCATCTTGCCCCAGGCCGAGGCGTGCCTGCACCTGCTCGAGTTGCTCGCCGTCATCGGCGGGTCGGACAAGGCGCCGTCGGCCCTCGCGCTCGTGTACGGCGAGGAGGCGGCCTGCGCCGAGCAGGGCCTCGATTGGACGCGCGCCGAATCGGCGTTCGGGGAGGGGGATGATGAAGACGCGGAGGACGGCTGCGAGGAAGGCTGCGATGCGGATGGGTGCGGCTGCGGGCATGCGCACGGCGGCTATCGGGACTACCCCGACTATCCCGGTTACGGCGCGTACTCCGCGAACTGATCTCCGTCCGTCCGTCGGCTGCCGCGCCCTGCCGCACGGCGCGCCGTGCGGCAGCGGGGCTTTCGGCGCGTTGCGTGCGCGAAGCGCGCGGGGTTCGATTTCGCTTGCGGCCTTGGGCGCTGCCGCGAAGCCGTCGGCTCGCGCGCTCGGAGCTCGCGATGTTCGGCTTTCATGCGCGGCTCCGAGCGCCGCAGCCGCCCCCGTCGGCCTTTCGGAGGCGGTGATCGCGCCATGAGCGGACCCCGTTCGGCTTGCGATCTCTGCCCGCGCCGGTGCGGTGCGGATCGCGCGGCGGGCGAGCGGGGCGCGTGCGGGGCGGGCCGGGCGCTCGTCGTGGCGCGGGCTGCGCTGCATTTCTGGGAGGAGCCGCCGATCAGCGGCGAGCGGGGCAGCGGGGCCGTGTTCTTCGCGCACTGCCCGCTTCGCTGCGTCTACTGCCAAAACGCCCTCATCGCGGCTGGCGAGGCGGGCGCGGAGGTGAGCGTGGGGCGGCTTTCCGAGATGCTCTTGGAGCTTGCGGCGCAAGGCGCGCTCAACGTGAACCTCGTCACGCCCACCCATTACGCCCCCGAGGCGCGCGCCGCGGTGGCGGCTGCGCGCGCGGAGGGCCTTTCCCTGCCTGTGGTGTGGAACACCTCGGGCTACGAGACGGTGGAGGCCGTGCGGGCGAACGCGGGCACGGTGGACGTGTACCTTTCCGACTTCAAGTACGCCGACGCCGCCTTGGCGGCGCGCTACTCGCATGCGCCGGACTACCCCGAGGTGGCCATCAAGGCCCTCGAGGCCATGGTGGACGAGGTGGGCGCGCCAGCATTTGACGAGGTGGACGGTATGCCGCGGCTGGTTCGCGGCGTCGTGGTGCGCCATCTTGCGCTTCCCGGCGCGCTCGAGGATTCGAAGCGCGTCGTGCGGCTTGTGCGCGAGCGCTTCGGCGACGAGGTGCTTTTGTCTCTGATGAACCAGTACACGCCCGTGGTGGCCGCCTCGGCAGCGGCGGGGGACGCGCGCGCTGCTCGGGCGCTCGGGCGCTGCCCCGAGCTCGCCGGCCGCGTTTCGGGCGAGGACTACGAGCGGCTTTTGGACTACGCGGACGGGTTGGGGATCGAGGACTACTTCTGGCAGGAGGGCGGCTCGGCTGAGGAGAGCTTCATCCCTCCCTTCGACCTGACCGGCGTGCGCGAGCGCTCCCGCGCATGAGCGGGTGAAAGGGGCCGTGGCGAATCACGGGCCTCTCGGTTCGGGGTTGGACGGCAGGGGGTGCGGAGCGCTCTGCGCCGTGCGGAAGGGCGCGCGTCGCGTCGGGGCGCGCAGGGCGCGATGCGGGGGGCATGCGCTTTGCGGGACGCATGGCGAGAGGCGGCGGGGGCGCGTCGGCATGGCGCAGGCGCGGGCGAGCGCGATCCGCTGCGGCTGCCGCGCGTCAGCGGGACAGCTCCGCTCCGGGGATGCGCTCGTGCATCTCGACGATGTTCTTCCACAGGCGCTTCGGCATGAACTGGCGGCGCAGCTCCGGATTGTAGCGCGCTTCGACGGCCACCACGTCGTAGAAACGCTTCCAGGCGGCTTGCATGAGCCGTTCGTCCGAGGCTCGTCCGGGCGGCGTCACCTCGTTCGAGCGCACGAGGTGCCATTCTCGGCCCTCGTAGACGCCGGCCATGCCGTGCGCCTCGTCGAAGATGATGAACGGCTGCGTGTTGAAGCGGCCGCTGAACCAGTCCATGACGAGCGGCACCACGGCTGCGTTCGGGTTGCATCGTGCGAACCACACGCCGTTGTCCAAATGCTCGAACCGCAAGAACTGCAGCATGCGGTGGCGCTCGTTGCCCACGGCGCGCGCGAGGCGGTCGAGCGGGGCCACGGCGGGGTGCGCGAGGTCGTTCATCACGCGGCCGTTGCGCATGGCGTGGCGCACGAAGCGGTAGACGACGGTGCCTGCGGCAGGGTCGTCGGAGAGCGACGCGCTCACGACGGCGTCCGCGGCGGCGCGCCCGCAGACGCGCCGGACGCCCTGCTGCACGCGCAGCGCGAGTTGGACGTCCGTGTCGATGACGCGCACCGACTGGCCGAGGCGCGGTTGCAGATGGGCCTCCCGCACGACGTCGAGCGGGTCCTCGCGCAGCTCGTAGGCTTTGAACACGGCGGTGAGCAGCCCTTCGGGCGTGCCGTCGTAGCAGTACGCCGCATCGACGAGGGCCTCTTCGCGCGCGACGTGCTCCGGGAGGTCGCAGGGAGGGGCGGGGAGGCGCGAAGGGGCCCTTGCGGGCGAAGGCCGGGACGCGTTTGCGGGCGAGGGAGGGCCGTCTTGGCCGGCATGCGATGGGGCGGCGCCGATCAGGTGCGCATGCGGAAGGGGGCTCCCGATCGGCTGCGCGCCCGATCGGGGGATGGCCTCTTTGCACGCGCAGCCGCGTGCCCGGGGCCGCCTTGCTTCGCCTTCCTCCAGCCATGCGCTTGCGCCTGCCGGCGCATGGCCGCTCATGCGGGCACCTTCTCCGGCGCTTCGAGCGCGCGCTGCCATCCGAACGTCCCGTCCGCCTCGGGCGCGAGCGCCCCCTCGTCTGCGCGTGCGCGCGGGTGGGAAGCGGTTCCCTTCGTTTCGACGGTCCGCGCCGACGCGTTTCCGTCGGGGCCGCTGCGGGCGCTCGGCTCCGCATGCCCCGCGAGCGCCGTGCGCGGCCGCCCTGCGCCGACGCGCGCCTTCTCGGGCGTCTCGACGCTCTCGAACAAGCTGAGCTGCCCCGGGCAGGCCTTGTCGGATCGCCGTCCTCGTCTGCCGCCCTCGATGGGCGCGGCCAGCTGCGCGCGCAGCGCCTCGGGCGTGAAGTCCACGCCGGCCCCGGCGTACGTTCCCGCGCACGTGATGAAGAAGCGCGCCCGTTTGTAGGCCACGCCGAGCTTGCGCAGCTCCGTCTCGCGCAGGCACGTCGCGCGCCGAGCCCGCACGATCGAGCGCGCCCCCCGCACTCCGATGCCCGGTACGCGCAGCAGCGCCTCGAACGGGGCCGTGTTCACTTCCACGGGAAAGAAGTCCAGGTGGTTGACGGCCCAGTTCGCCTTCGGATCGAGGTCGAGGTCGAGGAAGGGGTGCTCCTCGTCGATGATCTCGGCGACGTCGAAGCGATAGAAGCGCAGCAGCCAGTCGGCTTGGTAGAGCCGGTGCTCGCGGTTGAGCTGGATGGCGTCGGCGCCGGGAAGGCGCGCGTCGTCGTTCACGGGCGTGTAGGCGCTGAAGAACACCCGTTTGAGCGAGAGCGTGCGGTAGAGCGCCGCCGACAGGTTGAGTATCTGGAAGTCGCTCTCGGGCGTGGCTCCCACGATCATCTGCGTGGACTGACCGGCCGGCACGAACGCGCGCTCTTTGCGCGCGGGCCGCCTCTGCGCCAGGTAGGTGGTTCCCCGGCGCATGATCGCGCGCGTGTCGCGGTCCTCGTCGATGCCGTCGCGTATCTGGCGCATGGGCGCCACGATGCGCTGCTTGTCCTTCTCGGGGGCGAGCAGGGCGAGGCTTCGCTGGGAGGGCAGCTCCATGTTCACGCTCATGCGGTCGGCCAGGTGCCCGAGCGCTTCGATGAGCTCGGGAGAGGTTCCGGGGACGGCCTTCGCGTGGATGTAGCCGCGAAAGCCGTGCTCGTTGCGCAGCAGGGAGAGCGTGCGCACCATGAGCTCGGTGGTGTGGTCGGGGTCGCGGACGACCCCGGAGCTGAGGAACAGCCCTTCGATGTAGTTGCGGCGGTAGAACGCGATGGTGAGCTCTGCCAGCTCGCGCGGCGTGAACGCCGCGCGCGGCACCTCGTTCGAGGCTCGGTTCACGCAGTAGGCGCAGTCGTACACGCACACGTTGGTCATGAGCACCTTGAGCAGCGTGATGCAGCGTCCATCGGCCGAGAAGCTGTGGCAGCAGCCGGCGGCCATGGTGTTGCCCAGCTTGCCCTTCTGCGCTGAGCGGTCGATGCCCGACGAGGTGCATGCCACGTCGTATTTCGCCGCGTCGGCGAGGATCTCCAGCTTGTCGATCAGCTCCATGCGGACGTCCGTTCTCAAGATCAAATGTTCGTAAGAATGTATGTTCGCTTATGATAGGCAAACGAACGTTCGCTGTCAAGGGGAAAGAGGGCCCAGGGACTGTCCTCGCCGTCATCCGTGCCCGCGCCGTGCCGAGGCAGGATCGACGCGGGCGCGGCTGGCTCCTATGCCGGGTCGGGGCGGATGCGGCAGCTTCGTCTCCTCCTTGCGCGGGGCCTTCTTCCGCAGCATGGCGCGACAGGGCCGGGAACCTGCCCGCATCGGCGATGTCCTTTCGAAGGAGCCGCGGCGGGTCGCCTTGCGGAGCCGGTGCGACAGGGGGGCGGCCGGCTCCTCTTTCGGGTTGACGTCCGCGTTTGCCCGACCGGCCTCCGTGTGGAGCGAGGTTCGCGCGAAGGGCTTGGATCCTCCGCGCGGAATCGCCGCTCTGTGACGATGTCCCCGTCCTTTTGCCACCTTTTTTGCGTCGAGTCCGGCTCGATGCGGGCCGGCGAATGGAGCAGGATCCGTCCGAGCGCCCCTCGCGTTCGGACGCAGCGCCGCTGCGGCGCGCTTCTGCGCGTTCGGGTTCGGGCTCGCTCGGCGAGGGGATGAGCCTTTTCCTCAAGAAACGGTTGAACCTCGGGCAGAATGGCGCGCTCAACAGGCTTGCGCGCATGCCGTGCGCTATGCTTTTCGCGCGCGGAAGGGTTCCGCGCGGCGCGACCGCAGACCTCGCGCCTTCGACAGAAAGGAATGAGCTGTGTCCGGTTCCCAGAAAGCCCTCAAGATCATCTCCGTCGTGCTGCTCGCGTACGCCGTCGTCCTGTTGCTTTTCGGCGTGCTGATGGCTGCCGGATCGCAGGTGCCCGGTCTGTCCGGCTCCATCGTCGATTGGGGGGATGGCACCTCCGTGGACGCGGCGGTCGCGGCTATCGGCGTGGGCATCGGGTTCGCCGTAAGCGGTCTTGTCTACCTCGTCATCGCGCTTCTGGGCTTGCGCGGTGCGAAGGATCCGAAGAAGATCGGCGCGTTCTTCGCGCTGTGCATCGTCGGGCTTGCCCTCAGCCTCGTCGGGATCGGCATGAGCGCGGCCCAGGGCGGCGTGCAATGGCAGTCGGTCGCCGGCCTCGCCATCATCGCCGTGTGCACGTTCCTCGCGGCCAAGATCAGAAGGCAGGCGTAAGGTTTCCGGTCCGTGCGACGAGTGGCGGCCGGCGCGCGTGACGGACGAAGCGCGTCCCGGCCGCCCCGACCTGGGCGCCGCGCCGTCCCTCGCTGCGCGCCTCGCACCCGAGCGAAGGGCGGGAGATCAGCTCGCGCGCGTGGCGTTGCCGGGGTCGATGGACATGGATTGGAAGCGCTGCGTCATGTAGGCGTTGTCGAAATGGTCGGCGCAGAACTCCTCGATGGCGTTGTCGGGCGCGCGGCCCGCCTCGCGCTGGTACCAGCAATCGAGCGCGAGCAGCGTGAGGCCGCCGTCCGCGATCATGAGCGCCGCGCACACCGTGGTCACCGCGTAGCGCCAGTTCCAGGGTATGAGGTTCACGATCTTGAGCATCCACGGCAAGAGGAGCTTGATCCACACGACGCCGAGCACGCCCCACATGGCCATGAACATGCCGTTCGTGCGCCCGTCGATCGACAGGAACGTGCCCGAGTAGTCCCAGGCGACGATGCCGAAGGCGAACTGCATGAACCAGCTGGTGAGGTACTCGAACGCGCCTCCGATGACGGCGCTCACCAAGAAGATGAGCACGACGTTCTTGTCGTGGAAGCGGTTGAGCGCCACGGTCATGAGCACGGCTCCGAACCCGTAGATAGGCGAGAACGGCCCGAACAAAAGCCCGGCGCGGTCTTGGTAGTGGCCGGGGTCGACCACGGCGAAGTGGTAGGCCGTCTCGATGGCGAGCCCCAGCACGCAGCATACGACGAATATCCAGAACAGGTTGAAGAAGTTGAGGGCGATGAACCCCTTGCCCGTCTCGTCGCGGCCGAGCGTGCCGTCCTCGGCCTGCTCGCGCGTTTCCATGTCGCGCAATTTGCGCTGCAGCTCTCGCTCCTCGGCAAGCGACGGATCGACGTAGCTTTGCAACGCGATGAGCACCACGAGCACCACGCCGTAGGGCACGAGGTCGAGCGTGAGGCCGCCCAGCATCATGTCGCAGAGCGCCACGAGGATGAGGATGACGATCATGACCTCGGTGAGCTGGGCCGCTCCGCGCCGCTTGTCGCGCAAGAGGCGCACGTCCAAGACGGCGAACAGCGCGGCGAGGACGGTCATGAGCGCGGTCTGGGCCGCGAATATGACGAGGGTGGCGGTGGACAGCTCCCCGGCAAGGCCCCCTTCGCGCACGATGAGCGCCATCCCCACGATGACGAGCGCGAGCACCGAGGCGATGGCCGCGCCGCTGACGACGCACAGCATCCCGAACACCTTCAAGGGCAACGGGATCCTGCGGCGGGCTGTCTCGCTTGTTATGGCGGGGTCGTGCTCTGTCATACGTCCTTCTCCTTGCATGCCTTCTGCCTGTTCGGATGACGAAGGGACAGTATACCGTGAGCAGGTCCGTTTTCGGGCTTCGTCGTTGCTATTCCGGGTGACGGATACGTAACGTCCCAGGTCGAAAGGCTTTTGAGGAATGCGGGCTTCCGTCGTCTGCAACCGTTTCCTCCACGAACCAGCGAGGATCCTCGAAGAACAGGCGCTTCTCGCGGCCCCCGATGGAGACGAGATAGCGGATGCCGGTGCCGCCGACGCGCTGCGAGGCTCGCCGGACGACGTCGAGGACGCGGTCGATCTCGAACACGCGTCCGTCGCGCCATCTGACGGACAGTGGCGTGATGCGCCCGTCCTCGTCGATGCGGGCCGTCACTTCGACGTATGTCTTCTTGAACGCCATGATCCGCATCAGACCATGCGCCAAGGCGAAGGGCAACCGCCCGCACCGAGCCGTTGCGCGGGCGATCGCGACCTGTTGCGGGCAATGCTCTCTCGCATGGTGTCGCGATGGTACCCCGAAGCGTCTGGCCGCTCTGAGACGACGGCGAACAATCGTCCGAGTCGGCCATGAGAGTCAGGTAATGCGGCGTGAATCCGTTCCTCTTAGCTAAGCCAGGACCGATGCGGGTCCGTGTTCTCCGGCCCTCGAGCCGAGCTTCTCCTGATCGGGCGCTTCGGAAAGCCCTGCCCGCCGGACGGGGCTTTGCTCGGCGAGCGGGGTGGGAGGCCCTGCCTGCCGGACGGGGAGGGCTTTCCGAAGCGTCTGGCCGGGGGCTCGACTCGGTGATGAGCGAACATGGCCTTGTGTCAATTCCTGTTTGACGGAGAGGGGGCGACCCCCTTAGCACAAAATGACGGTTAAGAACGATTTTTCTGCCCTCTGGAGGAGCGTTTTCGGAGAAACGCCAGGTCGCGAAATTCGATCTGATCGGAAAATCGTTCTTAACCGTCATTTTGTGCTACCGCATCGAGGCCTCTCTGATGAACGCCTCTCTGCCAAACCGCCGTTGATACTTGATCCGGACTATGTCAGCGGTGGCTTGACAGAGATATCCGTTCGATGATGAGAAAACTTGTGTTTGGTGAACAGTTTCGCCGACTCTGAGGGGGGTCGAGCGTCGTTGCGCGTGCGTGAAATGATAGCAACCTGGGTTTCCCCCCCTTTAGTTCCTTCCCGCCGCTCCTTGCGTGGCTTTAAGCCCGTTCGCTAACGCAAAAACGCCAAATTGCCATCGCGCCGCAGGGGTGGCGGTTGGACGAGGTGGGACCGGGGCGTCGTGCCGGGCGCGCTTTCCGGCAGATGGGGCGCGCGGCGAACGGAGCGGCCTCGGCGGCTGGATCTGCCGCCGAGGCCGCTCGCCGCGCATGGGCGTTTCGCGAAGCGCGCTCGATAGGCGCGCTACTTGACGTCCTCCAGTTCGACGTGGCCGTACTCGCGCGCGGTGAACAGCAGGATGATGCCGGCCACCAGGCAGATGGCCATCATGTAGAACGCGGGCATCAGGCTGTTGCCGGTGGCGTCGATGAGCGCCGTGGCCACCATGGACGCCGTGCCGCCGAATATGACGTAGGCGATGTTCGAGCCCAGCGCCGCGCCGGTGTAGCGCACCTCGGTGGGGAACATCTCGGCCTGATAGCAGGCGATGTTGGCGTCGTTGATGGACAGCGTCACGCACATGATGAGCTCGGCGGCTATGACGATGGGAAGCTGGGCCGAGTCGAGCATCATGAACGAGGGCACGCTCAGCACGATGAACGCCGCGCACGCGCCGAGCATCATCTTCTTGCGGCCCACGATGTCGGACACCTTGCCCGCCCCGAACACGATGAAGATGTAGGCGAGCAACGCGATGTCCGTGGCCGCCTGGGCGGGCGCCGCCTCCATGCCGGCGTAGGCCGTCAGGTAGGTGGGCAGGTAGGTGAGCACCAGGTAGAAGCCCACCGAGTTCACCATGGTGGCCGCGATGCTGGACACCAGGCGCTTGCGGTACTTCTTGAACACGAGGCGCGTGGGCCTTGCCGCCTCTTTGGACCGGTCGGCGCCGCTGTCGGTGAGCTGCTGGTAGGTGGGCGAGTCCTCGAGCTTCGTGCGAATGTAGTGGGCGATGAGGCCCAAGGGCCCGGCCAGAAGGAACGGAATGCGCCAGCCCCAGGCCACCATGTCGGTCTCGGGAAGGAGCGCCTTGATGATGAGCGCGGCCGTGGAGCCCGCCAGAAGCCCCGTGGCCGTGGAGGCGGGCACGAGCGAGCAGTACTTGCCGCGATGGTCCTTCGGAGCGTACTCGGCCAAGAACACTGCGGCTCCCGAGTACTCGCCGGCGGCCGAGAACCCCTGGATGCTGCGCAAGACCACGAGCAGGATGGGCGCGGCGATGCCGATGGTTGCGTATCCGGGCAGACAGCCTATCAGAAAGGCCGCGCCCGTCATCAGGAAGATGGATATGGACAGCGACCACTTGCGGCCCTTCTTGTCGCCCATGCTTCCCCAAAACGACGCTCCCAGCGGGCGGAACACGAAGGACAACGCGAACACCGCGAAGGAGAGCAGCGTGGAGTTGACCTCCGATTCGGGAAAGAACACGATGCCGATGGTGATGGCGAAATAGGTGTAGGTTGCGTAGTCGAACCATTCGATGAAGTTGCCCAGAAACGACGACAGGGCGACTTTGAACGGCACTTTGGCCTTGGCTCGCGCGGTTGACGATGTGCTCATGACGATCCCCCTATTGGATCTCGTGGTAGTCCCCGAGAAAGCAGACCGCCTCGTTGGACGGGCGAGCGCGTCGGCGCGCTCGCGGCGCGGCCGTTGGAAGCGGGGCGTTCGTGCTGTCCATGGCGATCCGATCCTCCTCGTAAGAAACCGGCCCTCCCGAGACGTTCCCCGAGAGGGCCATATGCGGTCACATGCCTTGCTCCCGATCCCCTCAGGCGAACTCGGCGCGGATGGCGTCCACCATGTTGCGGACGGCCACGTCGCGCAGAACGACGCCCTTATCGCGCGACGACGCGGCCGGCGAGGACAGGCATCCCGACGGCGGGGTGTAGTCGGCGACGATGGGCAGCACGTCGTAGTTCGGCAGCTCGGCGGGCAAGCCCTCGTAGAGCGGGTCGTCCACCTTGTCCATGTCCACCAGGTCGGGGTAGAACAGCAGCATGAGCGACGTCTCCATGACGCCGGCGTGCTCGAGGTCCCAGCCGGTGAAGCCGTCGGGATACAGCTTCGCTATGGTGGCGTCGTCCACGAAGTCCCAGTACGACAGAAGCTGTATCCTCGCGTCGCCCGCTCCCTCCTTGCGGGCGTCCTCGAGGGCGAGCTGCGCTCCCTCGAACACGAACTGGTAGTTCTCGTAATGGCCGTTCATGAGCACGATCTTGCGCGCGCCTTGGCGCACGAGGCTGAACACGATGTCGCGTGCGAGCGCGATGAGCGTGCTTCCGCGCAGGCTGGTGGTGCCGGAGAGGTGGAACCCGCCTCCCGAGCGCTGCTGCGAGCGGTAGCCGTAGTTGATCGGGGCGGCCACGATGCCCTCGAGCGCGTCTTCGTCCGAGTCGGTCAGGGCCTGCGCGGTCGCTCCCGCCATGGCCTTCGTGAGCGCGGCGTCCACGCACATGGCCATGTGCGAGCCGTGCTGCTCGAGTGCGCCGACGGGCACGAACACCACCGCGTCGCGCTTGAGCTTCTCGCGATAGGTGAACGCGTCCATCTCTTCCATGTAGACGGTTGGCTTCATATTCGTGCTCCTTTTGCGGTTCGGGTCGGCCCGGATGCGCCGACCCGAACGATCGGGTGGGATGGTGTTCTTGAAGAGGGGATCAGAGATCCTCCGTGAGCTCCATCTGCGCTTTGCTCGCGCGTATCACGAAGGAATGGAGGGCTTGGTCGCCCCCGCGCGCCAATCTGCGCAGGATGACGCGCCTGAGCCGAGGGTAGTCGTTCATACCGTACCAGGCGAACGCCGTGCCGCCTACGTACGCCTCCACGATGCTGTGGACGGGCGTGTTCGGATCGCGTTTCGCATCGAGGCTCAGGTACTCGTCGATCTCGCTGGCGCACAGCTCTCGGATGATTCCCGCGTCGATTTCGAGGTCGCGTGCGAGCAGCGCCGCCTGACGGTCGACTTCGGCATCGTCGGCATGCGGGAAGTACGTCACGTCGTAAGTGACGGCTGCGGTTCCCGATTCCCTCGCGAACCCCAGCAGCGCTTCCAAAGACGCCATCTGTACATGGTCTTCCGTGCGCTCGGCGATGTCGAGTTCGGCGGGGAAGCCTTTGAGGCCGGCGCGTGCGAAGGCGGCGTGCAGCTCGTCTTCTCGCAGTGCGGGTTCAAGCTGCAGGTCGGTGGCGATGTGAGTCAGACTCTTCGTGATCTTCATGAGTGCACGTTCCTCTCGTCATGCGTGCGCCGGTCGCCTTCGACGGGGCGAGCGGCGCACGCGCCGGATCCCTTTTAGCGCAGGGCTTCCTTTTCCTCTTCCCGCTCGAGACGCGCTTGCAAGTTCTCGCGAATCTCCTCTTCCTTCTCGATCTTCTCTCCTGCCTTGCTGGCGGCCTTCGTGGAGAAGAATATCTGCGAAACGCCGCCCGCGATGATGAGCGCGCCGCCCACCAGCTGCAGCGGCGTGAGGACCTCGTTGAACATGACGAAGCCCAGAAGCGATGCCATGATGGTCTCCTGATAGGAGATGGCGGCCAGCTCGCCGGCCTTGAGCATCTTGGTGGCGTAGGCTAGGAGGTGGAAGGCGATGAAACCGGTGATGAGCGCGGCGGCGATCCACACGAGCCAGGACGTGACGTCCATGGTGAAGATGTCCCAGGGCGCGGTCATGATCTGGCCGGCGGCGTCGACCTGCTGCACGCCGTTCACCTTGACCGTGTACTTGAGGCCGCCCGAGAGCAGGCTGTCGACGGCCATGAGGCCGAGGATGGTGATGGACGCGAACAGGAAGTTCCACCAGGAGCGCACGTTGGAGTCGCAATCTTGACGATAACGGCCGATGAACAGGTACAGGCCGTAGGCCACGCCGGACAGAAGGCCGATCATGTTGCCGAACATCCACTTCGGGTCGAGGTCGAGCGTGAGTCCTTGCGGGGTGATGATGCCCACGATGAACAGCATGCCTAAAACCACGGCCGCTATGCAGGCGATGCCCTTGCCGTTGATCTTCTCCTTGAGGAATATGGCCGCAAGGACGGTGGAGTAGATGGGGCCGGTGTAGATGAGGAACGACGCGTTCGCGAGCGTCGTGTACTGCGTCGAGATCACGTAGAGGCCCGACAGCAGACCCAGGAAGATGCCCGAGAAAACCATCGCGGGCGAGAGCTTCGTCGTGCGGAGCTTCTTGAAGTTGCCGCGCGCGGCCACCGCGAAGATGATGGTGAGCGCGATGAACCCGATGAAGTTGCGGCCGAACGAGATGAAGTCGCCGGGCGCGTTGATGTAGCGTCCGAAGGCTCCGATGCCGCCCATGGCCGACGACGAGAGGAACATAAAGATGAAGCCCTTGAGCTTGTACTTCGCTTGCTCGTTCATGTATCCCTCCTTGGGCGGCGCCGTGTCGTCCGGGTCCTGGATGCGCGTCAGCTCCGCAGATCCGAATTCGCGGACGCGCTCAAGGGGTGCGACGAATCACGCGGGCGCCACAGCGCCGCATGGATGACCAGATGACCGTAGGGGGTGGTGCCCGCTCCCGGAGAACCCCGAGCAAGGAGCGCCGATGGACGGCGGAACGGGTTTCTCCGGGGCGAGGCGATGACGGGAGTCCGCGCGGCGTTTTCGGCGCGTGCGGACGTTCGAATGGGCTACGCGCTTAGTCGTTCCACATCTCCGGGCGCACCAGGGTGGGATCCTTGACGCGGTTCGGGAAGTAGTCGAGGCACTCGCCCTCGCGGTAGACGTCGGCCGTGGAGCAGTGCAGGCCGCCGCCGAACGGGTAGGCGTCGCGCAGGTCGCAGGGGATGACGTTCATGCCGAGCTTGTCCATCTGCTCCTGCTGGTAGACCTCGCTGGCCTCCACGATGACCGTCTTGGGGTCGAGCACGAGGCAGTTCATGGACAGCCACACCGAGCTGTAGCACAGCGCCGGCGGCTCGTCGTGGGCCGGCTGGGCGGCCTCGACGATCTGCCAGTCGTTGGCCTCGAAGATGGCGCGCTGCTCCTCGGGGAGCTTGCGGTGCGGGTTGTTGATGATGAGTCCCGGGCGCAGCGGCACGAAGGTCGCGTCGATGTGGATGGGGTAGGGGTCGCCGGGGAAGTTCACGGCGTGCACGCGGTACTCGGGGTAGTAGCGCTGGAACCAGTCCATGGCCGTGCGGTTGGTGGTCAGCCCGTGCTGGATGAACAGGTCCTTGCCCATGCGCATCACGTCGGCGGCGTCCCACATCGGCTCCACCTCGGTGGTGACGAAGTCCTTGTTGGCGGTGCGCACGAGCCGCTCCTCCAAGGAGATCTTCTCGTCGTAGTAGTTGTGCTTGTAGGAGGCGTCGGTCAGGCGCGGGCGCGGGGCCTGGGTCCACTTGAACTCGGGGTCCTCGTCGAAGTACTGCTTCATGAGCGGCCAGTAGGCCAGGTACTCGAAGTAGCGGCAGCGGAAGGAGTTCGCGCTCGCCATGATCTCGCTGCCGATGGTGAGCAGGATGTCGCGGGGCGGCATGCAGGTCATCATCGAGTCGTTGCGGAAGTCCGGCGTGCCGATGGCCTGGTTCCACTGCAAAGGCGTCGGGCGGTCGACGACCACGCCGCGGTCCTCGAGGATCTTGACCAGGTTCTCGAGGCACTCGTTGCCGCGCTCGACGGTGGCCAGCGGGCGCAGGCCCCACATGCCGCGCATCTCGGAGTCCACGGGCACCTTCTCGGAGGTCGCGGGCTCCTCGGGCGGGATGACCGAGTTGTCGCAGCGGCCGACGATCACGCGCTTCAGCGGATCCCAGTCGTTCCACGAGTTGACTATCTTCGCCATGACAGTCTCCTTTCGAGAGGTTGGAAGCGGCTTGTCCACTTCCCCATAGACGCATTCTGATGTGCAGGGGTCGTGGATTCAAAGGTTGCCGGGGCGCTTGCGACGCGTTGGGTGTGCATGCGCGGCTCTGGTGTCCGTTTGGCGCGACGTATGATGGCGAACGTACCCTTTCGCGTGACGTTTCGGGCGAAACGTCACGTACGAGAGGATGAGCGCGGGCGTTATGTTCTAGGGGAAGGTCATCGAGCGGGGCCTGCGGCGCGCAGGGGGCCCGCTTCCGGGGAAAGGAGGAGCGCATGTTGCCGAATCTAGCGCGCGGGGAGGACGTGTTCGACTCGCCGGAGCTGCGCACGAAGATGAGGATACTCCATGCGGTGGACAAGTCGCTCGACCGCATCACCATCGCGGAGATCTGCGAGAACGCGGGCATCTCGCGCCAAACGTTCTACCGTCACTTCGAGAGCAAGTACGACATCCCGTGGTGGCATTCCATCTTCTGCCGGCAGTTCTACTTGAACGAAATCGGCCGCACGATTGGATGGAAGACGGGATACTACCATCATATGCGCCTGATCTCGCAGGAGCGCGATTTCTACCGCAAGTCCATCCAGTACAGCATCAACACGCCGTTCGGGCAGACGGTGATGCCCGAGAATCGCAAGACCGTGCTGCTCGACACGCTGGAGAACTACCGCCACGTCGCGGTCAACGACAACATGCGCTTCATCGTGGAGGTGTTCTCGAAGCTGGAATGCGAGGTGCTCAACGACTGGTTCCGCTCCGACGCGCCCACCGACCTCGTCAGGTGGACCGACGATTTGGTGAGCCTCGTGCCCGATCGCCTGTACCGCGCCCTCAGCATCGAGGAGCCTGGCGCGCTTTGAGGGGCGCCTCGGCGCGCAGGGGCGGGCCGCTCGGGGCTCGCCCCTGCGCGCGGTCGCGTCGAGGAGACGTGGGTGCGGGGCGTCCCGTCGGATGCGGAGGGCCCCTCCAAGCGACTTCCGCAAGGGACGTTGCCGCATCTGTTGGTGCGCTCGGTCCACCGCAGCGCGCTCGCCGTTCGCGACGCTCGCGCCGCGCATTGGCCCTTTGCGAAACGCGGCCGATGTCGTACAATGCACAGCGCGTTTGTTTTCTCTTTGCATGCCAGCGTGGCGCAACGGTAGCGCATCGGTTTTGTAAACCGCGGGTTGCAGGTTCGAATCCTGTCGCTGGCTCCATGGGATATCGGGCCGGAGGCGAATCCTCCGGCCCTTGCCGTTTGCGCGCGATCGGGGAAGGAGGGGCGGCATGGGGGCGGTGCTCTTGGTG
>NZ_PPEL01000065.1 GCF_002899695.1 Rubneribacter badeniensis | reverse complement strand
GCGACGGGGTGGGGCGGGGCGGAAGGGGGGGGGGCGAAGGTGTCGATGGCGTCGCGGTCGTGGTTGCCGGACGTTCGCGATTCTCGGTGGGGCGATGTGCGTGGAAAAGAGCGGAGCGTGGAGGGCGATGCGGGGGTGCGGACGCGGGGCGACGTCCCCTTCGGACGACGTGACGGCATCGCGCATCGACGGTGGCTTGCCGAGCAGAGGGCCCTGCCGTTCCGTCGGTTCTTGCCGATCCCTTGTGTCGCTTTGGCGTCGAGCCCTTTTTCGGCTCTGCAGCTCGGATACCCGGTCGGCCTGACGGTCGGCTAGACGAGGTTTGTGGAGGAATTGTAAACCCTAGTAAACTGCTATTGCTCTTGCCGGTGAGTTACCATAAACTAACAAATGTCAGCGGGGCCGTGAAAGCGAAACTCGGATACGGCCCGTAGTTGCATCTCCTCTTTTTTTGCTGACCCGGCGGTGAAGGCTCCTCTCGTCTGGCCGTTCACCGCACAGCTCGCCGGCGAGGGACCCATTCCCCCCTTTCCCTCGCCGGCTCCTCTCCGTTACCTGTTCGTAATCGCAACTTCTTGCGCGTCGTTTCATCTCGGCGCGCTTGCGTGGTACTATGGACGTGCGAGCAGAAGGAGGTTCCATGGAAAAGATGTCCATGTCGCACGAAGACTACCTCGAGGCCATCGTCATGCTCGGGGGAACGACGGAGGCGTCGGTGAGGTCGGTCGATATCGCGACGAAGCTCGGCGTGTCGAAAGCGTCGGTCAACAAGGCCATGACCGTCTTGAAGGAGAAGGGCTTGGCCGAGCAACCGTATTACGGCGACGTTACGCTCACCGAGGAGGGTTACGAATACGGCACGTCCGTGCTCGATCGGCATCGCATGCTGTCGATGTTCCTCACGAAGGCGCTCGGCATTCCCGAGGAGAGGGCAGAGAAGGAGGCTTGCCTCATGGAGCATGCCATCAGCGACGATTCGTTCGAAAAATGGAGTTCTTATATTAAGAAGCTTGATCTGTAGAGAAGTCGCCTTTGGGTGGCGAGCTTCGTTTTTCGCGATCACCCGCACGTTTTGACAGCTGCTTGACGATCTTTCCGCACGTCGCCCGTCCGGTGGCAAGGCGGCGTGCGGTGTGGTATGCTGGCCGAAGCTTCTGCATTACACACACCATCAACGAACCACGATGCAAAAGGGGCGCACTCCAGTGGCACGGCAAGCGAATATTCTTTCGTTCGACGAGGCGCGGCGCGATGTCGCCGCAGGTCGTCGCAGCCTCCCTTCTTTGCGTGGCGCTTCATCTGCGCGTCGCAACGATATCCCTGCGTTTGAATCGCCGTTTCGTGCGTCGTCGTCTGAAGGACGCCTCCGATCGCCGCAGCGATTTGACAGTGGGCGCTTTGCCGGCGCCATCGCTTCGCCGCGTCGAGGTTCGGGCGGCTTCGTCGATGTCGGCGATGACTTTCCCGCATCGTCCATCGCGCCTCGCGGCGCCCATGCTCGCCAGGCGCGAGCGCGAGCGGCGACTTCCGCGTCATCCTCAGCCGTCGCGCCCCGCCACGCTCGCGCCGCCGAATGCGATCAGAGTCACGAAGAGGCGCCGCGCTCGCGTTTCGCCGAGGCGAAGCGCTCCCGGGCGAAGGCAAAGGCCGAGCGTGCGTTCACGAAGCAGTTCGGCTCGGGGGATGCGTCGTCTTCCGCAGCCGAAGGCGGGTCGCGTGCGGCTGTGTACAAGGGCGAGATGGGCGCGAAGCACCGTTTGGCCGCTCGCATGCAAAACGAGGCATCTGGCAAGGCGTCGGCGAAGCGCGGGCTTTCGTTCGGCCCGTTCGCGCTGTTCAAGTCGCGCGCGTTTGTCGCCAGCGCGATCGTTGCCGGGTGCTTGGTGCTGTCGTGCTCTTTCCTGTACCCCTCTGCGCAGCAGTACTACCATGCGCTGCGCGATCGCGATCGGCTCGCTGCGGAGTACGCGGCGCTGGCCGATCGCAACGAATCGCTCGAAGGCAATGTGGAGGCGCTGCAGACGGATTCCGGCATCGAGGCGTACGCTCACGAGCAGTTCGGCTGGGTGAAAGAGGGGGAGGAGACGGCGAGCGTGCGCGGCCTCGACCTTCCCGAGGAGGGGTCGACGTTTCGCGCCAACATCGTCTCCGACAGCATCGAGGCGCCCGAGACGTGGTACTCGGTTCTCCTCGATCCGCTGTTCGGCGTCGAATAAAGGAGGGACGCATGGGGGACATGCCGCAGAGCGCGCCGGGGGCCGTGCTGCCCAACGTGTCGAAGGGGTCCGCTCGGGGCGCTGTCCGTCCCGGTCGCTATGCCGCCATCGACATCGGCACGGTGACCTGCCGTATGCTCGTTGCCGACATCGACGAGGAGGGGCGTCTGCGCGAGCTTGATCGCGAGTACGCCATCACGAATCTCGGCGAAGGCGTGGACGCCTCGGGCGTGCTCAAGCCCGAGGCCATGAGCCGCGTGCTGGATGTCGTCGCGCGCTACCAAGAGGTGCTTTCCGATTTCGAGCGGTCGGGGCGTCCCGTTCGAGTGACGGCTGTCGCCACGTCGGCGGCGCGTGACGCGCGCAACGCGGGCGAGTTCGAGCGCTTGCTTGCCGAGCGCGGCATCGAGCTTTCGGTGATCCCCGGCGCGCGCGAGGCGGCGTTGTCGTTCGCGGGCGCGTCGTGCGACTTTTTGGGCGAACGTCTGCTCGTCGTGGACATCGGCGGCGGTTCCACAGAAGTCGTGGCCGGTCGTGCGGGCGGCGATCCTGTTCGGGCGCGCTCCTTCGACATCGGGTGCCGCCGCGTCACCGAGAAGTTTCTCGCTTCCGATCCTCCCTCCGACCGCGAACTCGAATGTGCTCGCCAGTGGACGCGGGAGGGGATGCGCCCGTTTTTCGAGGAGTTGCGCGCTTCGGGATTCTTCCTTGACCGGTTGGTGGCGGTGGCGGGTACGGCCACCACGGTGGTGGCCGTGCGCGAGCGCATGCGCGTCTACGATACGGCGCGTGTCCACAAGGCCCTCGTCACGCGGACGGATCTCGACGCGGTGAGCGAGAGGCTGCAAAGCGTGGCGCTTTCGGAGCGCGAGCGCATTGTCGGGTTGGATCCGGGGCGCGCGCCCGTTATTGTGGCGGGCATGGTGATCTTGCAGACCGTGTTGGATCTGGCGGGCGTCGATTCGTTCACTGTGAGCGAATCCGACATCCTGCACGGCATCGTTCTCGATGCCGCCTGCTCCGATGCGGGCTGACGGACATCGATGGGCGCGCTTCGGACAGCCGATGAAGGGGGGGTCGGCATGCGTGCGCCGACGTCGCTTCGCATGCCGGCGCGCATCGGAAAGGGGCAGAGGTTCTTTGTGCGTTCGACGGTTGACGCGCGTTCGATGCTCTGATTTGGTACGATAAGCATCCGTTGTTTCGCTTGCCGTTTCAACGGGTCGCATGCGGGGGCGTGGCGGAATTGGCAGACGCAGGAGACTTAAAATCTTCCGGCTCCGGTCGTGCGGGTTCGAGTCCCGCCGCCCCTACCAGATAAAAAGCCCAATCCGCTTTGTGGGGATTGGGCTTTCTCTCATTCGAATGCGTGGTGGCAAAGGGAATGTTCCCAAGACGCTCCATTCGGAAGCGTTAAGCATTCCACCCGTCTTTCGCGCTCTCGTACGTTGCAGGTTGCGACGGAGTGAATTCTCCGGTGAGAGCGTGAATCGCGGCATAGCGTCCCATGGTCATGTACGATCCGCAGCAGAGTCCTCCTTGATACAGATTCCATTCCAGGCCGCCGCACACGTTGCCGGCTCCTGATCCGACCGAGTACAGTCCGGGTATGGGCTTGTCGTCTTTGCCGAGAACCCGACAACATCCGTCCACGACAACCCCAGCGTTGATCGCGCTGCAGCGTATCCACTGACGAATCCCCCAGTACGGAGGGGTATCGATGGGCTTGAGTTTATTGCGGGAAAGGCCGAATTGCTCGTCGGCGCCCTTGGCGCAGTAATCATTCCATGCGTCCACGCTTTTCTTGAGCGCATCTGCCGGTATTCCTAGCGCTTCGGCCAATTCATCGAGCGTGTCGGCGCGGTGGGTGTCGATGAGGCCTTCGTAAACGCCTTCTGGGTTCTCCTTAAGCCCTGGGATATAGTTTTCAAGCTGTTCGATCGTGACGGTTGCTCCGTATTTTTCCATAAAGTTGTTGTCGAAGATGCGGAAAAAACGGCCGGGATCTTCCGCATCTTTGTTCCACTGCAGTGAGAGATCCCAGGATTCCATGGGGATATCCTCGTTCATGAAGCGCTCTCCAAGGTCGTTGAGTGCCATAAACGGTAGGCTGGTCAACGCCATGGGGCCCGCGTCCATATCGTGCATGGTCTTCGCGTGATTCACCGGAACCATGCGGGCGCCGACCGCCATGCTCATGAGGATGCCGTCGGCGGTCATGTTGGATTGCTTGCGTTGAAATCGGACGACGTCGGGGGAGTATCGAGCCACGAGGCTCTCGTTGTTCTGGTAGTCTCCTGCTGCCACAATCACCGCTTTTGCGGCATTGAATTTGATATAGCCGTCTTTGGTTTTCCCGATCACTCCCGTCACGCTTCCGTCGTCCGCTTGAACGAGCTGGACGGCAGGTGTTTCGTAGAAGAACTCTGCACCCGCGGCCGCTGCCTTTTCTGCAAGTCTCGTCATGATGTCTTGGTTGTTGATGGGCTTTGGGCCAAAGTAATTGCTGGCGACGGTGATCCAGCTTCCTTCGTCGAAATCCGTTCGTGCCTTCGATGCCTGAGGAGGAAGTCCCGCCTCCTCGCCTTTACGCATCATCCACATGATAGTTTCGCCTGCGTGGTTCACGTACAGGTCCAAAAGGTCGGGATTCATGCGGTAACCGCCGGCGGCGCGCCAAGCTTGTTTGTACTGCAGGGTTCCTAAAGCCGTGCTTTCTTCAAGGATGGGGCCTGAAGAACCGTTTCCGTGGGCGATGACGACCGTCTCCTTCTGTAGACACGCAACGGTGGCTCCTTCTTCAAGGGCTGTGCACACTGCAGGAACTCCTGCGGTTCCCGCTCCGATGACAACGATGTCGAAGGTCTTTTCTTCGGCGAAGTCGCTTATGGGCGCAAGCTCCACAACAGAGTTTTGGAAATCCTCGGCAGTCGTGCCATCCGGGTATTGGCTGTTTCCGTCGGCAGAATTCTGATCGGATTGCTGTTGGGGCTGACACCCCGAGAGTAAGCCGCCGATTGCGGCGGTTCCTCCGATTGTCGCCGCGCCCGTGAGAAACTGTCGTCTGCTCAAACTCATTTTCGTCCCCTTTCTTTCGAATTCGCGCCAAGGCGTTGACGCGATGCGGTTTCGATTGTCCGTCTGGGCGCGCGGCTTGCCTTCCCCTGAAATCCGGGAAATCGGAAAGAGCGCGAAAGGCAGACCACCCATAAAATAGGGGAATTTCCATAAGTGCTCGCTTTGTGAGCAGACGTTCGGTGTCTCTGTGATAGGATTTTTCGATAGGGAAGGGAGGGGCCGCCCTGTGAAGTCAATGGTCAAAAGTTACGCGATGCCCTTTCTTGGCATGGCGTTCTTCTGGGTGTATTTTCGTTATCAATCCTTTTTCGGACTGCTCTATCCCCTTGAGCTCGACGGGCGCGCTTTCGGGCTTTCCTTGGTTTACCCCGTATTTTTAACCTTTTTGCTGGCGCTGTGCGTCGTCGCGGTTTTGGCCGGCGGCCTTTTGGAGCGCGTTTTGCGCAAGAGAAGGCTTTTCGTGCCTTTTGCAGGCATTTTAGGGTCTGTGGGGGTTATGTCGAGTTTTGCCGCCATCGAGGGCCTGCTCCCTCTTTGGGTTGTTTGGATGGCGATGCCCCTGGTGACTCTGTCTTTTGCGACAGGATGCTGGGCATGGGCTTTGTTCTTTTGTAGCCGGTTCACTTTCGAGGGCGTTACGGTGATGATCGCTTCTTACGGGGCGAGCCTGCTTGTGCTCTCGCAGGGGGTTCCCTACCTCATTGCAGCGCTCGCTCCTGCGGCTGTGGGTGTGACATGGAAGTTCGCTCCCTTCCCCCGTGTTGCTTGTTGCGAGGATCGAGGGCTCTCGTCTTTCAAGGAAGGGACGTCCTGCATCGTTTTACTCATCGTTTTACTCATCGTGTTTCTCTTGGCGGGAAGCGTCTTGAGAGGCATTGTGGATACGGCAGAGTCCAATTCGGGGGGCTTGATGTTGCGGTGGCCGTTTTCCCTCGTTTTGTCGGGAGGGATGCTCGCGTATGTCGTGCGATGCGAGAAGAAGCGCCGAGAGGATGTCGCGGATGTGGTTGGTGCGCGCTTGGCCTTGTCTGTCGAGCGAATAGTGCTCAAAATGTGGATGGCGCTTTCGCTTCTGTTTTTCGCTGCTCTTTTCGGAGGGTTCCTGGAAGGGTCGTATATCTTTTCGGGAAACATTGTGGTGGCGGTGCGGTCAATGCTCGATGTGCTTCTCTGGGTGACGCTGTGCGGCTTTTCGTATGCGAAAAAGGCCTCTCCGATCTTGGTGTTTTCCGTGTTTGGCATTCCGACCGATGTCGCTTCATGGGCTTTGAGTTACGTTGCGGTTCCCGATGCTTTGGATGCTTGGGCAGATGGCGGCTTTGCGCAAGCGCTCGACGCCCTCGCTCTTCTCGCTGCATTCGCTTCGCTCGTCTCGGTTGTCGTGGTTTTAGGATGGTCGCTGACGAGGGGGAGCCTTTCCGCCGGTTTCATCGAAGGGGCGGAAGAATCGGTGTTTCCGAAGTCGCATGCGGATCAATCCGACGTACGTTCTTTAAGATTGACGGAACGTGAAGCGGAAGTGGCGTCTTTGTTCGCTCGAGGACATAGCGTGAAGAAGGTGGCGTCGCTTCTGTTCATCTCGACGAGCACCGTTCAAAGTCATATGAAGAGCGTGTATCGCAAGCTTGGAGTGCATTCGAGGGATGAGCTCAAAGAAAAACTATCTGGTCGATGAAGGCTGTTGCGAAGACTCCGGCAAAGGGCGGCAGAGCCAAGACAATTGCGGAAATATGCGCCGCTTGGGGGCGGCGGGGAATGCAGTGCGGCTTCTTGTGATACCATGACCAGGCAGCAAACTGTCAGGGTCGACGAAGAAAGCGCCATGAATACCATCAACGAGATTATCGCAGCGGTGGAGGAGCCTCCCCGGTCTTTCGAAGAGTACCTTTCCTACTATGCCGACCGTGTCGGCGACCTCGTGAACGAGTACATCCCGCGCGGATCGCACCCTGACATGGACCGCTACCTCTACGATCCGTTGCTCGATTACAGCAAAAACGGCGGCAAACGCCATCGCCCGCTCATCTGCTTCGCGGCTTGCCGCGCCGTGGGCGGCGACATGGCGCGCGCCACGAGCGCGGCGGCGGCCATCGAGCACTTCCATACGGCGGCCCTCATCCACGACGACATCGCTGACGAGGCCGAGCTGCGCCGCGGCGAGCCGTGTTTGCACCTCACCGAGGGCATGGGGCTTGCCATCAACATGGGAGATTTGGCGTTGTCGCTGGTGAACGGTACGGTGGTGAACGATCCGGTGCTGGATGACGCGTGCAAGGTGCGCGTGATCGCCGAGCTCATCGAGATGACGCGCCGCACCATCGAGGGCCAAGCGCTCGACATCGGCTGGGCGCGCGACGGCCGCTACGACATCACCCCCGAAGACTATCTCGTCATGGCCACGCACAAGACGGCGCACTACTCTGGCGCCGTGCCGCTGGCCATCGGTGCCATCATCGGCGGCGGCACCGAAAGCGAGATCGAGGCGCTGCGCAACTACGGCCTGGACACGGGTCTGGCGTTTCAGATCCAAGACGACCTGCTCAACCTCGTCGGCGCCGAGGAATCCACGCAGAAGGACTTCCGCAACGACATCACCGAGGGCAAGCGCACGCTCATGGTGGTGCATGCGCTGCAGCACTCCGAGGACCGCGACCGCCTCATCGACATCCTCTCCTCCAAGGAGAAGGACCCCGCCGTGCTCGCCGAGGCCGTCGGCATCATGGAGGCGTCGGGCAGCATCGACTACGCCCGCAGCTATGCGGAGAACCTCACGAGCATCGCGAAGAACCGCCTCGTCGACATGGTGCGCCCCTCGACATCGCGCGATTTGCTTGTGAGCATGGCCGATTGGTTCGTGAAGCGGTTGCGCTGATCTGCCGATCAGCGCAACAAGCTGCTGCTGCGAAGCCTTCCGGCACCCGATCTCGCGGCGATGCCGATGGCTCACGTACCTTAGCTTCGCCATCGCCATCCCCATGATCTTGGGCGTCGTAAGGCTTCTCGCTGTCTTTACGAACGACCTGCGCGGTTTTAGGATATAATGCCGGGTATGGAAACCATCAAGCGACATGACAAAGGCCCTGCTGTCGAGGACGTGCAGCAGCGGCTTGTGGCCGTCGGTGTGCTCGACGAGGCCGCCGTCGATGGCGAATTCGGCGATGCGACCGCCGCGGCTGTGCGCGCCTTTTGCGAGAGCTCCGGCTTGCCTCTGTCCGACGAGGTCACCGACAAGGTGTGGTCGGCGTTGGTGGATGCGTCGTTTCGGCTGGGTGATCGTACGCTGTATCTGCGCATGCCCCATTTCCATGGCCATGACGTGTTCGAGCTGCAGCATGCGCTGGGCGCGCTCGGCTTCGCGTGCGGCACGGTGGACGGCATCTTCGGCGCGTTCACGGAGCTTGCGCTGCGCAAGTTCCAGTTGAATCTCGGACTGCCCTCCGACGGCATCGCCGGAGCATATACCTACGAGGCCATTCGCAATCTCCATCACTCGTGGGAGGGCAAAGAGGCCGTGCACGGTTCGAGCCATCTCGGCTTCGCTCGCGCGGCAGACGTGCTCGAGGGCAATGCGCTGTGCCTGTTCGGCACGAGCGAGTTCACGCGCAGCGTCGCTTCGCGCATGTCGAACCTCGCATTGGCCACGAACCCCGCCTCCAAGATCATGAGCGCCGATTCGCTGCTGGTCGCTCCCGACGAGAACATGCTGCTCGTTCATATCGTCCTGCCTGAGGAGCGGACGATCGAAAACGTCCCGCGCGTGAGCTTCGAGGACGAGGACACGCTGTCCCTGCGCCTTGAGACGGCCATCGGCGTGGCCGACGCCGCGTCTCCTTCGCGCATCGCCGTCGAGCTGCCCGGTTCGATGTGGATGGACGCGGGAGCGGGCCGCTCTGCCCAGCACTTCGCCATCACGCTGCTCGACGCCTTGTGCATGGCGCTGTCGTAGGCCTCGCCCTCCCAGTGGACATAGTTTGCGTTTATCCTGTTCGGAGGCGTTGATGCTACATCATTCGCTGTATTTGCGTGTCGGTTCGATGATCGCGGCTTTGGATGGTGCGCCGTGCCCTTATACTGGCGGTAAGAAAAGCAGTTTCACTGACCGAAAGGTAGGTTCGTCATGACCGAAGAGCAGAGAAACGACCAGGGCGCGCCGCAGCAACCTGCGGAGCCCGTCGGCCAGCCGCAGCCTCCTGCGGGCCAGCCTGCCTCGGCGCAGCAGTTCCCGCAGGATCAGCCGCAGCAGTTCCCGCAGACGGCTCAGCCTGAACCGCAACAGCCGCAACAGCCGCCGATGTACGCGCCTCAGCCTCAGCCCGTTTACCCTCCTGCGCCGCTCATGCAGCTGACCGGCGGCATGAAGTTCGGATGGCTCGTCGTGGGCCTTCTCATCGGCATCGCCGGCGTCGTGATCGCCTGGCTTGTGAACGTTGACAAGATGCCGCAGGTGAAAAGCGATGCGGTGAAGTTCTCCCTCATCGGCTTCGCCATCTCCATTGTGCTGGGGCTGCTCCTCAGCTTCGCGATAGGGGGCCTGTTCGTCGCGATGCTCTCCAGCGCGATGGGAGGCTACGGTAGCTACAGCTACTACGGAACCTGGTAGTTCGCGCTTGCGGCGGCACCGGGGCTGTGCGCACGACGGGTTGTGGGCGCAAAGGCGGCGCGATTGCGACGACGCTGCCAGCCGGGTGCCGTTGCGCGTCGTTTCGCCGGACGGCTCGCGCCGAAATTTGGAAATCGCTTGACGTTGGAAAAGCCCCGTGGGGCTTTTCCTTTTCCCTGCGAAACCGAGTGCTACAATGAAGCGCGTTTTCATCTGTCCGCGCAGGGGAAGCGCGGGCTCGCACGGCCCACGGCAACAAAAGGAGCAGCGCATGCCACGTCCCATGACCATGGCGGAGAAGATACTTGCCGCCCATGCGGGGTTAGACGTTGTGGAGCCGGGTCAGCTGATCGAATGCGATCTCGACCTCGTGCTCTCCAACGACGTCACCGCCCCCATCGCCATCAAGGAGTTCCGCAAGATCGGCGTCGAGCGCGTGTTCGATCCCGCGAAGATCGCCCTCGTGCCCGACCACTACGTGCCCAACAAGGACATCAAGAGCGCCGAGCAGGCCAAGATCGTGCGCGATTTCGCGCGCGAGCAGGGCATCACCCACTACTACGAGGTGGGCTGCATGGGCGTCGAGCATGCGCTCTTGCCCGAGCAGGGCGTCGTCGGCGCGGGCGACCTCATCATCGGCGCGGACAGCCACACCTGCACCTACGGCGCGCTCGGTGCGTTCGCCACGGGCGTGGGCTCCACCGATGCCGGCGTGGGCTACGCCACCGGCAAGGCGTGGTTCAAGGTGCCCGAGTCGCTTCTGTTCAAGATCGAGGGCGAGCTGGCTCTCGGCGTCACCGGCAAGGATGTCATCCTGCACATCATCGGCATGATCGGCGTGGACGGCGCGCTCTACCAGGCCATGGAGTTCACCGGCAGCGCCATCCGGAGTATGGACATGGACGAGCGCATGTCGATTTCCAACATGGCCATCGAGGCGGGCGGCAAGGCCGGCCTCATCGAGGTGGACGACGTGACGCGCGCCTATATGGACGGCCGCACCGAGCGCCCCTACACCGAGTACCACTCCGACCCGGACGCTGTGTATGCGAAGGTGTACGAGATCGACGCCGCGTCCATCCAGCCGACGGTGGCGTTCCCGCACCTGCCGTCGAACACGCGCCCGGTGGCCGAGGCGCGCGACGTGAAGATCGACCAGGCCGTCATCGGCTCCTGCACGAACGGCCGCATCGCCGACATGCGTCAGGCCGCCGACGTGCTGCGCGGCCGCAAAGTCCACCCCGACGTGCGCTGCATCGTCATCCCCGCCACGCAGCAGGTGTACCGCCAGTGCATGGAGGAGGGCCTGATGGACGTGTTCATGGACGCGAACTGCGCCGTGTCCACGCCCACGTGCGGCCCGTGCCTGGGCGGCTACATGGGCATCCTCGCCGCGGGCGAGCGCGCCATCGCCACCACGAACCGCAATTTCGTCGGCCGCATGGGCGACCCCACGAGCGAGGTGTACCTGGCTTCGCCGGCGGTCGCTGCGGCGAGCGCCGTGCTCGGGCACATCGGCCTGCCGGAAGACCTGGAGCCCGTCGCCGCCAACGCGACGGACGCGGAATAGGGAAGGGGTCGCCGTTATGCGATTCAAAGGAACCGCGCACCGCTACGGGCGCGACATCGACACCGACGTCATCATCCCCGCTCGCTATCTGAACACCTCCGACCCCGCCGAGCTGGCCAAGCACTGCCTGGAGGACCTCGACACCGAGTTCGTGCGAAAGGTGCGCCCGGGCGACATCATCGTGGCCGACGAGAACTTCGGCTGCGGCAGCTCGCGCGAGCACGCGCCCATCGCCATCAAGGCCGCAGGTGTGGACGTGGTCATCGCGAAGAGCTTCGCGCGCATCTTTTACCGCAACTCCATCAACACGGGGCTGGCCATCATGGAGTGCCCGGAGGCCGTGGACGCCATCTCGGCTGGCGACGTGGTGAGCGTGGATGCCGACGCGGGCGTCATCGTGGACGAGACGACGGGCCAGACGTTCCAGGCCCAGCCGTTCCCGCCGTTCATCCGCGAGATCATCGAGGCCGGCGGGCTCATCAACCGCACGAAGGAAAAGCTGGGGGAGTAGGCGCCCCGCCGATTTCTGGGCGACGGGCCGTTCGAGGCTGCGGTGATCGATGCGCTGCGGTTGGACGGCTCCGTTTCGCCCCCTTCGCCTCTTTTCTCCGACTTCTCCCTTGAATGGTACAACGTTGTACAGATAGAATGGCGAAGTCGGTGAAGTCCGATCGCGGGCGGCGCTTCTTTCGAGAGAGGAGCGATCGCTATGATGGAGAAAATTCTCACTAGTGCGGCTGCCGTGGCCGCTATCTTGGGGTTCTTCCTTGAGGTATGGAGGGAATGGAAAGCGCGAAAGGATGACGGAGGGAAAAGAAAAAGGCGGTAGTAGCAGCTACCGCCCCAACCAAGTACCTGCGCCGCCCGCCCCCGATAATAACCGCGGGCTTCGCCGATACCCACATTATAGCAAGCGTCGCACGATTGTCCAGAGCGCACAAGGGCGCGCGAACATAAAAAGGAGGCTGTGCATGACCCAGACGTACCATATCTGTCTGCTGCCCGGAGACGGCATCGGGCCGGAGATCATCGCCGAAGGTGTGAAGGTGCTGAACGCGGTGGGCGCGAAGCACGGTGTGGCGTTCTCCTACACGGAGGCGCTTATCGGCGGCTGCGCCATCGACGCGGCGGGCACGGCGCTGCCGGACGAGACGCTGCGTGTGGCCGAGGCGTCCGACGCCGTTTTGCTGGCGGCCGTCGGCGGCCCGAAGTGGGACACCACCGACCCGGAGAAACCGCGTCCCGAGCAGGGCTTGCTCGGCATCCGCAAGGCGCTCGGCCTGTACACGAACCTGCGTCCCGTGCAGATCTTCGGCGCGCTGGCCGGCGCGTCCACCTTGAAGCCCGAGATCGTGGACGGCGTGGACCTGATGATCGTGCGCGAGTTGACGGGCGGTTTGTACTTCGGCCGCCGCGAGCGCTTCTACGACGAGGAGGGCTGCGGCACGGGCGGCGTAGCGGGCCAGCGCGCCTACGACACGCTCGAGTACCGCGAGTACGAGGTGGAGCGCATCGCCCGTCAAGCTTACCAGGCCGCGCGCAAGCGCCGCAACAAGGTGACGAGCGTCGACAAGGCGAACGTGCTCGAGACGAGCCGCATGTGGCGCGAGATCGTGCATCGCATCCACGACGAGGAGTACCCGGACGTGGAGCTTGAGGACCTGCTCGTGGACAACACGGCCATGCAGCTCATCAACCGTCCGGCCGACTTCGACGTCGTGGTGACCGAGAACATGTTCGGCGACATCCTCTCCGACGAGGCCGCTCAGATCACCGGTTCGCTCGGCATGCTCGCCAGCGCGAGCCTCGGCGACGGCGTGGCGCTCTACGAGCCGAGCCATGGCAGCGCGCCCGACATCGCGGGCTGCGGCATCGCGAACCCGCTCGCGCAGATCCTGTCGGTGGAGATGATGCTGCGCTACAGCTTCGACATGCAGGGCGCCGCCGATGACGTTCGTCGCGCCGTGACCGCCGTGCTTGACGAAGGCTGGCGCACCGGCGACATCAAGGATTCCGACACGCCCGCCGACAAGCTGGTGGGCACCGAGCAGATGGGCGACTTGGTGGCGGCGAAGCTGTAAGGGGCGCGTCTGGAAACTGCTCGTTTAAAAAGGCTTCGTTTGCGGCTAGAGGCTTTCATGGGGGTGCAGTTTGTTGGAGGAGGGAAACGCCGTGAGGATGGATTTGCTGCGCGAGTTCGTGACGCTTTCAAAATGCCAGAGTTTCAGCAGTGCCGCTCGGGAGCTGCATCTAACGCAGCCGGTTGTGAGCACGCATATAAAAAGTATGGAGAAGGAGCTCGGTTTTTTGCTGGTCGATCGAAGGAGGGGGGTGCGTTTGACGGAGGCTGGGCGGAGGTTTCTCGTAGAAGCCCAGGAAATTCTCTTCGCCTATGATAGGGCGGTTGAGGAGTGCCGCACTCTGGCTCGAGAATCCTCCTCGGTCCGCGTGAGGACGACGGGAAGGATGCCCTTTCTCGAAAAGGCTCTTTGCCAGATAAAGCATATCCCCTTCACGATGGTCGAGATTCCCGTGGAAGCTTATGCCCCATTTGAGGATCTGAGGAAGGGCGTCGTTGATATTTGCAATTGCTATGCGTTCGATTACGATCCGGATATAGTGCAACGTGCGTCTGCTTTCGGCGTGCGAGCGGTCAAGGTCGACGATGCTCGTTTATGTTTGGCGATGATGAAGAGCAATCCCCTGGCCGGGCGGGGAAAACTGAGCCGCAGGGACCTTCGAGGAGCCACCGTTATGATTCCTTGCGCCAAGTGGTTTGATTTTGCCAAAGCCGAGGTGTCGCACGTGCTTGAACGCGATGGCTCCTTGGGCTTGAAGTACTGGATGAACCCCTTGGCCAGTCCTTCGGAATACCGATTCATGGACCTCGGATCCGCCGTTTACCTTTTTGCCCGCAACGTTGACGACTCTTCCCCTTATTTTTTCGACCGCGATGATGTCTTGATCGTTGACGAGCTTGACGGGGATCCATTGATGATCGATGAAATGATCGCCTATCTTGAGGACAATCCGAATTCTTGCGTGCACGAGTTCGTTGCAGCTCTCGAAAAAGTGGATTGATTCATGAAAAACGCTGGCCAGCGGTGGATCGCTGGCCAGCGGAGGGAGGGGTGGTCGAGTATGACTCGGCTTGGGGTCTAGGCGTCCCAATTCTCTAGCTGGGCGGCTTTGTTCGCGCAATACACTCCGAACGTGCAACCTCCGCCCACGGCCAAGCCGAAGATCTTGTACTTGTTTCCGATGAGGTTTCTCAGCATGATCTCCCCAGCAAGGTACAGGCGGTCGTTGCCGATGGGATTACCGTACTGGTCGAGGGCTCGCCCTTCCCCATCGATCTCGATGCCGACCGTGGGAGCGAACGTGATCACGGGCACGTTCGCGTACGCATAGTAGGGAGGGGAGTCGAGCGGACGGATGGCGTCGGATCCTTCTCCGGTCAGGGTGGTTCGGCCTTGCGCATCGGCGTTGCCCGCGATGATGTCGCTGTTGTAGCGGTTCACGGTTTCAACGAGGTTTGGCGCTCCGATGAGGTTCTGCAATTCTTCAAGAGAGGGCGCGGATACGAAATAGCCTTCGTTCTCCTCTCTCACTCCGCGCGTGTCGGTGCATTCTTTTGCCAGGTCATACCCTATCTGATCGACGATCTGCCAGTTGAAGTAACGACCGTCTTTTTGTGGCTGTTCGAGAGTTGCCCGAGTGGCGGCGGCACACCATCCCAGCGATTCGTCCATGAATCGATCTCCGTTGATGTTCACTTTGATGGCGCCGAAGTCGTACATTTGGGCGAATCCTTCCATCGAGACGCTGCCCGGATGCATTCCTTCAGGCGAGTACACCGAAGGGCGCCCGTGGAATTTCGAACCGAGTTGGAGGCATGCGATATGCCCTTCTCCGGTGTTGCCCACGCCCGATCCGGCATCGACGTCGCCAAGGCCGGCTATGCACTCGTCGAGCATCTCCTTGTTGCGCGTGATGCCTCCGGTGCACATGAGAACGGCCTTGCGGGCTTTGACGGCAATGGTTTTCCCGTCCTTGCTGGCTTCCACGCCGCATACCGTTCCCGCTGCATCTACGTACAGCCGTTTTCCTGAGGTTTCGAAAAGGTAACGAGCGCCAAGCTCCTGGGTTGCCTCGGTGAGGAGTTGCTGATGCTCTGCCGAGCTGAAGTTGAGGGTGCGCGGCGTGTAGGTGTCGAGCATGACAACGCCCTCGAACTGCACGCCGATCTCTTTCAATATCTCGTAGTACTCAAGATTGTGGTCCAGGTACGTCTGGATGACCTCTTCTTTGTTGGCGTGTTCGCCGAGCTCGAGACATTCCTGCATAAATGCTTCGGCGCTGTCCTCGATACCTGCTGCAGCCTGCTCTTCTGTTCCCACGAAGCAGATGCTGTCTCCGGAAAGGGCGGTCGAAGAGAAGGTGGTGCTTGATTGGCTTTCGAGGACCAAGACATCGACGCCTGCTTTTCTTCCTGCGTAGGCTGCCGCGCCTCCCGCTCCGCCGCCGCCGACGATGACGATATCCGCTTCTTCGTCCCATTGCGCGGGCATGTAGCCGTTTCCTTCGGCGATTCCTGTTCCTTGGTTTTCCGATGCTTGCTGCGGGGCGCAGCCTCCGAGCACTCCTCCGAGTGCACCCAAGGCACCCGCCCCACCAATGCCAACTATGAATTGTCTACGAGAAAGTTGCATGATGCATCCCCTTCCAAATCGCCTTTCTTCATGACAAGAGGCTGTCGGCTTCGCATGCTTGGGTCGACAGCTCCTTTCCTCTTTCGGAGTATGGCAGGAGGCGAAGATATAGGTGAAATTGGAGCTTTTTATGCGCGCATGTGCAAAGGGCAAGGATGAAGGCGAACCAAAGGCGAGAAGACATACAACATATTGCATTGTCGTATAGGCTTGGGCCCCGTGTGGCCTTTGATTGGGCGCTGCGGACGGGATGGGTGTGGGGATGGGCGTGGGAGATGCGGATGCAAGGGGCGGGTGAGCGGATCGGCTGCAGGAAGAGAACCGAGGCCCTGGTCATTACTTGGGGCCTCGGTTCTTTCGGAGGGGAGGGGCTTGCGAAGGGGCGCTACTGGGCGTCGGATTCGCCTGCGCCGTTCGCTATATGGTTGACGGCGGCGATGCCGAAGGCGAACGCGGGGCCGATCGTGCCGCCCTCGCCACCGTACGAAGGGCCGGGTGCGCCGACGCCGGCGCAGTTGCCCATGGCGTACAGCCCTTTGATAGGATCACCGCTGATATGAATGACCTGGGCATTTGAATTTACAAGCGGACCGCCTATGGTTCCGACGAGCCCGGCGCTCATGGCAACGGCGTAATAGGGGGGAGTGTTCAGGGCTTGGAGCCCCTTCGGTTCGTTGCCTCCCCAGTACAGCTCTCCTCGCTGGAAGAGCGTGTCCGTTCCGTTGCTCGCCATCTCGTTGAACTCGGCAACGGTCTTTGAAAGCTGCGCGCCGTCGAGGCCGATCAGGTCGGCGAGCTCTTCAAGGGTTTCGGCTTTGAACACGTATTCATCTTCGGAAAGGTCTTCAGGCACCGGGTATCCGAACTCTTTCGTTAGCGCCGTGACTCCTTTGTTTTCGGTGTAGCAGGTATCATCGCAGATCCACCAGGCAGGATTTGCGGCATATTCCTCGTCTGCTCGGTTTAGGTAGCCGCCAAAGCAGTTCGTTTTTGACACGTAGTCGGCATCTTCTCGACAGAAGCGCCTTGCCGTCTTGTCCACCACAATGGAGCCGGATGCCCCCATGATCATATTGCCCGCAATGGACATCATCTGATCATGCGCTGCTGCGTACTCGGCATGGGCTGTGAAGCACGTCATGCCGTAAGAGTGGGCCATGAGGTTGAGTTTCGCTCCGACGGATTGGGCCATGGTGAGCCCGTCTCCGGTGTTTCCAGGCCATGACAGAGCTGCTCCGCGGGGAACCGGCACGCGGAGATAGTTTTTGACATAATCGTCGTTCCACTCGAACCCGCCGGTGGCGAGGATCACGCCCTTGTTCGCTTTGATGCGTATCTCGCTTCCTTTGGAATCCTCGGCAACGATGCCGAGAACCTGCGGGGCGGCGTCGGGGTCGTCGCGCTGAGTGACAAGGCGCGTGGCGGCCGTCTTTGTGAGCACTGTTGCTCCGGCTTCGGGAACGGCGGTGGCGAGGGCGGCTCCAAGGCGTCCTCCGCCCCCTGCCGACGTGTCGATGGCCGAAGAGTCCTCTACGACTTGGCAAGAGCGTCCGAGCATGGCTCCTCCGCTCCAAGTTTGGTGGTAGGTGCCGTCGCGATCAATCGGTTGCAGGTTGATGCCGGCGTTCTTGAACGCGTCGACAACGCCCTGGGTGTTCGCTAGGTAACCCTCGATGTGCTCCTCGTTGCCCATGCCCATTTGCAAGCGCTCGAGGTATTCCTTTGCCACCTCGTTGCTGTCTCCCTCTGCTTGCGAGAACTCCGTGTTCGCAAGCCAGGCACATCCACCCGAAAAGGCCATGGCACCTCCGACCATTTCGCGTTTTTCCACCAGGATAACGCTCAAGCCCGCCTGTGCCGCCGCCAAAGCCGCCAGTTGGCCCGTTCCCCCTCCGACAACCACGACGTCCGCTTCTTCATCCCATGCGTCCGAAGATGCCTCGTTCGAGGAGCAGCCGGCCAGCGCCCCCAGCCCGACAGCCCCGCCGGCGAGGGCCGCCGCGCCGGCGATGAAGTTCCTTCGTGTGAGTTCCATGACGATTCCCCTTTCGTTGCACTGCGCGCCCCTTTGGCGCGCTCGACTGCGGACGGCGTTGCGTTTGCGCCGTTGCAGCGACGCTGTTCGACGCCGTCCGCTGGTCGCAGTATGGAGGTTCTTTGCGCGATGGGTGAAATTTGAAATTGATTGACTTGCCTCGGTGCCTTCAATGTGATCTATCGTCGTGCGTTATAATCCCATAAGAAGAACGCATAGGAGCAGGTCGTTGCAGTGCGACTATGATGCGATGCGGGCAGGACGTGTGGATGGGCGGGGAGGACTTATGCGGATCGAGGCTTTGCGCGAGTTCGTTGTTTTCGCAAAATGCCAGAATTTCAGCGCCGCAGCGCGCGAATTGCATCTTTCGCAGCCGGTAATGAGCACTCATATCATGAACATGGAAAAGGAGTTGGGCTTCGTGCTCGTGGATCGGAAGCGGGGCGCGACTCTGACGGAGGCGGGACAGGAATTTTTAATTGGTGCCCAAGCTACGTTGTCGGCTTATGAGCGAACGGTCAAGGCGTGTCGCGGCTTGGCGAAGGGCCATCCGCCGGTGCGCATTCGCACGACAGGCAGGATGCCGTTTCTGGAGCGTGCGCTTTCTCGGGTTCACGATGTGCCGTTTGAGATGGTCGAACTTCCCGTTGATTCGACAGCGCCCTTGGAAGAGCTTGAGGGAAGCGGGGCGGTGGATGTGTGCAATTGCTACGACTTCGGCTTCGATCCCGTCATGTCCAGGCGGGCGTCCGACCGCGGTATTCGATTGATCAAAATGTGCGAGGCTTCATTGTGCATCGCGATGATGAGCGAAAACCCGTTGGCTCGGCGATCTGATCTGCGCCGCGAGGATCTGCATGGAGCGACGGTGCTTGTGACCAGTAGCAAATGGTTTGATTTTCTCAAAGTGCAGATAGGACATGTGCTTGAACGCGATGGCTCTCTTGGCCTTGAGTATTGGATGAATCCGATCGGCAGTCCGCTTGCGTATCGTTTCATAGATCTGGGCGGTGCTGTGTGCCTGTTTGACAGGGAGTGCGATGATTGCGCTTCGTTTTTCTTTGAGCGTGACGATGTCGTGGTGCGCGAGACCCTTGATGGGGAGCCTATCCTACTTGACCAGATGGCTGCTTATCGAGAAGACAACCCCAATCCCAATGTTCATGCTCTCGTGGCGGCGCTTGAGGAGATCTGCCCGCTTTGAGGTGAGACGTTGGGTGACGTTGGGCTATTGCTTGCTTAGGACGTCTAGTTTGGGGCGACCTTTCTTGGTGTGGGAATGCGGCCTTGTCGATACGCCTCGGTGCGCGATCTGCAGTGAATGCGGGCATCGGCTATCCGAAAGCTCCCGCTGGTTCCTTGTTCGCACCCTTGCCTCGATCCGGCTCGAACACGATGCGCACAATCGGTTTTTGCCCCGGTCAAGATAGTCGTCGCCGCTCTCGATGGAAGATGCGTTGCCTATATAGCGGAAGTCGCCAGAGCAGGGGGTGCGGACAAAAAGTTGGACACTCCGGTGTCCGGATTGGAGTCCGCATGTACCCGTTGGAGACCAGGGAGCTCGCCGTGGAGGCCGTCGCGGCGGGGTTCAGCCTGACCGAGGCGGCCGAGC
>NZ_PPEL01000064.1 GCF_002899695.1 Rubneribacter badeniensis | reverse complement strand
CCGGTTGGGGGGGGGGGTGGGGCGCTTCGCAGGACGGCACCCCGTGCTCGGTTCCTCAAGTCTTTATATAACCGGGAGCGTCATGGATAAAAAGGCGGGTATTCTCCAGTTTTTCGCCCGGAAAACTACGGATCGAAAGAGACTCGAAAGGTGGGCTTCGCGTAACGCCTGATGAGAGAGTCGCATGTTCGATTATTCCGTTTTGAGAATAGAGAAACCGCGCGTTTTTGTCCACGCGGCGAACGGGTCTATGTTAGACCAAGATTGCTATAGGCCAGATCGGCCCCGCCGAGCGCGAACCGCCCAGATGCCTCGGAAGCCCCCGATCCGTCAGGCGGGGGCCTTGTGGGGCGTCTGACCGGAGGGGTCCGGCTCGGAGCTAGAAGAGCATGGGTTCGTATCAATCCTGGTTTAACAGAGACAAGGGCCACTTTTGGCAGAAAATCACCGAAATCGGAAGAACCGCAGCGCGGCTCTCGCCCTGCGGCCCGGCGCGGTCGGAAGAGGGGTTTCGGGACCAGGCGTTTCCCCGGTGGAAGGAGGGGGGGGCGGCCCCCTCCCCTTCCGATTTCGGTGATTTTTTGCCACAGAGGCGCACCGCACGCATCGAACCGCTGCCGGTGGAGGCCGGACCGGATCGCCGCGTGCGGCGCGTTCCGACGCTTCGGAAGACCTCGCCTGTCGGACGATGAACTGCCTCCCATTTCTTGGGCACGAGAAATGGGAGGCGGTTCATCAGGCGAGGATCCTTCCGAAACGCCCGGTCAGAAGGGGTTCGGCTTGTGATCGAACGAACGCGGGCTCGTGCCAACGGCAGCTCAGCAGAAACGCGAACGGAAACCGAAGACGGACGGCTCGACCGACAGAAGGCAACAGACCTCCTCCCCGAACACCTCTGCCCAAGCGCCCCCACAAGCCGAAAGCCGAAAAGCAGCGCGGACCGATGCGTCCCCTCAGTGCACCAAGTCGATAAGCTCTTGGCGGCTGTGAACCCCCAGCTTCGCGTAGACGTGCTTGGCGTGGGTGGCGGCCGTTTCGCGCGAGATGACGAGCGCGTCGCGCACATACGGCACCGAGCGTCCGCGCGCCAACAGGTCGAACACCTCTGTCTCGCGCGGGGTGAGGCCGCCGCGCGCGGCCAGCTCGCGAATGCGCGCGGTGAGATCGTCGGCGTCGGATGCGCCCGAGCGCGCCGCTCCCGGTGCGGACGCGTCCTCGTCAAGCGCCGGGTGCGGGCGCGCCGCCCCCGAGCACCCGTCGGACGCCCCATCCGCGCCCCGCACCTGCGCGTCTGCCATTGCCGCATCCGCGACCGCCGCACCCGATGCGCCCGCCAGCGCCGCGGCCGCCTCCGTTCCGAACGAAAAGCTGCGACCATCGTTGAGCACGAACATCGTCGACACCACCAAAAGCGCCATCGACACAGCCGCCACCTGATCGAGGGAGAAGGCTCCCGCCGCCATGCCCGCATCGACGAACACGAGCGCGAACACCCCGAAAAGATCGCCCATATGCACGAATATCCAGCCCAATCCGTACGACTGCACCGGCGTAGCCGTCCCCTGCACTGCGTACCGTGCAAAATACATCTGTGTGATCAGGCAGAATGCGAAACGCGCAGCGATAGCCACCCCGTAGGCTGCATACGCGCCGCACTCGCCGCCCGCCACGATGAGCGCGGCAAACCCGATGACGAGCGCCGGGCACATCCACCGGTACAGAAACGGCAGCGACACCCGGCGCGGCCCCGCCGTCGCCGACAGCCCCACGATCAGCATGAACACGATGCTCGCAAGGATGACCGCCTGCGCCTCGGGCGCGTTTTTGGCGGGCGCATGCCAAAACGATCCCTCCAAGCACACGAACAGGCACGCCGTCAGTATGCCGAACCCCGCGCGCCCCATCGAAGCCAGCACGCGCGGCAAGCCCGCCCGCGCATCGTCATGCGCCCGCGCATGCGCGCGCTCCTCGAACGATCCTCGGTACTCTCCCACGCTTTTGCCGCGCACCACGTCCTGCCACGACAGGGCAAGGCACAAACCCGACGCCAGCGGAAACACCGTGACCGTCGCAAGCGCCACCCAGCCGTCCATAGCCGACACCATCAGCACGAGCACCGCCGCCAGCACAGCCGACGAAGGAGCGAGGAATTCCGCCTCCTCCTGCGTGACCCTCGCGTAGTACTCGCCCCACATCACCCACATGAACCCGCTACCGAACCCCGTGAGCACCGATCCCGCCACGAACAACGCCACCGTCGCGCCGAAATCGGCCGGCACGCAGAACAGAAGCGGCGTGGAAACCGCCGTAGCGACGGGCGCGACCCAGAATAGCGCCGCATGTTGCGCGGGCGACCCCCACCGCCGCTCCATCACCACGACAAGCGCGAGCATGACCACCGACATGGACACCGGCAACCCCGTGAAGAACAGCTCCCATCCCGCACCGTATGCCGAGGCCGCAACGCCCGCGCCGGTATGGCCGCCCGCCGCGTCGGTGTAGAACACGCAGAACACCCACGACAGCAGAAACGCCCACCCCAGCCGCCGCGTCGGCGCGAACCGCTCGACCGCCGCCAGCAACGCATCGAAGCGCCGACCCTTGCGCGCGCCCTCGACCATGCGCCCATCCCCTTCTCGTTCGCCCGCCTTCGTCCGCACCTTTGTACCACAGGGCAACACGCTTGGCAAAAGGGCTCGCACCGCAGAGGTGCACGGAGGGGGCCGATGCGATGGCCGGCAGTCAAGCGCACAAGAAAGGGACGCTCATGAGAAGCAGGGTCTTCACACCGCCGGCAACCTTCGCGTTGCGCTGCATCCTAGCCGGCTGCTCGGCCCTCGCCACCGCCGAGCGGAAGCCGCACCCCCGGCGCTACCCCGCCGCGCGCATGACCAGGCGCTTCACATCCGCACGGTACTCGGGACGCACGAGGTAGTGCGTATACGCCTCGAGCACGGTCTGAAAGGCCACGCCGCGGCCCACAATCTTGAAGCAACCGATGCCGTACGCGTCGTGAAGGTCGCGCACCTCCTGGTCGGTGAAGATCACCGGGTGTCCCGGCGCATGATCGAAGAAGTCGGCGCGCTTCGCTACGCACTCGAACGGGCGCATGGAGCCCGAGCGCTGGTCCTCGCTGTTGTGCAGGTAGTGCTCCTGGCGATGCGGGCAGCGAAAGGCGCAGAACTCGTTCACCATGATCTCCGTCTTGGCGGGGTCCTCGATGGCCCCGAGGAATGCGGGGTCTTTATGGCGGTTGTAGTCGAGCACCACCCAGTCGTAGCGCTTCGCCATGCGATTGACCTCGGCCGCATCGGCCAAAGGCCGCGTGGTGGACAGCACGAGGCGCATGCCGTAGCGCTCGCGCACGTAGTCGCCCACGAAGTCGGCGTACACGATGGCCTCGCCGTCGTGGCGGGCGGCGGCGGCAAGCATCTCGTTCAGATACCGGTCATGCAGGTCGTCCTCGGTGGCCAGCATGTTCGTCAAGGTGAGGCGCGGCCTCACGCCGTGCTCGGCCAAAAGGGAGAACGCCTCCTCCATCTGCGCCGGCGTCGCGCGATCGCGCAGATACGCGCGGCCGCCGTTTAGGGCGCACGCGGGGAAGCACCCGTACACGCTGTCGATGCGCACGCCGTCCTGGAACAACGTCGGACGCTGCTCCATCAGGCGAATGAAGAACAGGTTGAGCCCCAGCCCCACCGTGAAATCCGGCAGCGTGTAGTTGATCATGCTGAATCCTCGATTCCTTCGGTAAAACGCGCCGACCCCCGTCCCTTCGATACGCCGCCTTTGACACGTTCAGAATCACTGGTCGTTCGGAGAGACAGCGAGGGTTTCCGCAGCGTCAGCAAGTTCCGTCGGCCGTCAAGCCGACGGAACTTCTTAGAACATGCACATCTCCAAATCCTCGCCGAGTATCGAGTGCACCTTGTTGTACATCGATTCCGGCTTGTTCGGCGTCCACGTGGGACGCTTCATGGAGAAGCACACGGCCTCCTTGCCCATGAACTGCCTGATGGGAACCAGCCCGCTCACCGTGATGGCTTGCTTTGGGCAGATGCGCTCGCACAGGCGGCACTGCATGCACGCGCTCGGACGATGCACGACGCCGAACACGCCATCCTCGTCGATCTTCTTGATGGCGCCCGTCGGGCAGAACACCGCGCACATGCGGCACGAACTGCACTTCTCGGCGTCGATGGACACGGCGCCGATCACGCGCGTCTCCACCTCGTCGGCCACCGGCTGGCCATCGCCCACATGCCGCAGGTAATTGTACAGCCGCACGCGGCGCGTGGGGACGAAATGCGACAACGTGCCGTCGGGGCCGACCTTGCGGTACGCCACATGGACGGGCTCGAGGGCAGGGTCGGCCGCGCCCAAGCCCTCGGCCACCGCCGCTCCGGCCGCACGGGCCGACGCGTCCTTGGCCGACTTGAAGAACTCCCGCCGCCCCATGCCGCCGTCCGCATCGCGCACCTCGCAGGAGCGTCCCCGTCCCCGCCCTCGCGCCGAAGCGCCCGAACGGGACGCCAACACCCGGTCGGGCACGCGTTCCGTCAGCTCGATGGACAGGGACGACCCGAACGCCGCAAGCAGGTTCTTCGCACTCGCCGCCACTTCGCGCGCAAGCGCGCCACCGGGCGCATGCGGACACGTCTCGCACGAGCCGCATGCCAGCGTCGCGTCGAACGCGCGATACGCCGCCAACCCCACGAGCGCCGACTCGTCGATCCGGCCCAAACACGGCACCACGCAGGCGTCCACCGCGTCCGCACTCGCAACGCCCGCCGCCGCAAGCGCCGTCTCGCACACGATGACCGGATGCCCCTTCGTCGCCACGATGGAGCGCTTGAGCTGCGCCGTCAGCTCTTCGTCCGTGGGGTTGCGCAGCTCGATGGCGCAGGTGGGGCACGCCGTGGCGCACGTGCCGCACCCGATGCAGCGCTCCGGCTCCACGACCAGCTCGTTGCCGCGCAGCGAAAGGGCGCCCGACGTGCACGCCTCCACGCAACGCAGGCAGTCGGCGTTGCGGTTGCGCACCGAGATGCAGCGTTCCTCGTGCACGGCGATGGTGTCGCTCTCGATGCCGCTCAGCAGGGCAAGCACCCCGTCGATCAGGGACATGGCTACCCCCTCTCCGCAGTCCCGCCGCCGTCCGCAGCGCCGTCCGCAGCCACGACCGGCGTCTCAGGCGCAGAAGCAGACGCAGACGCCGCGCCACCCGCAGCCGCGGGGACGGACGCGGGAACGGGCGCGGAAGCGGACGCGCCCCGCCCCTTGTTCGGCAGGAAGGGGAACGTGATGGCGTGCTCGGGGCACACGTCGGCGCACGCGCGGCACTTGCTGCAGTCGTTGAGCGTCGTCTCGCCCGCCGCGACGTCGTGCAAATTGATGCCCTCGGGACACGCCCGCTCGCACAGGTTGCACGACAGCCCGCGACCCTCAAGCAGACACTTCTCGGAGTCGATGCGCGGCCTGAACGTCCGGTTCAACCCGCTGAACAGGGAAAGCAGCGCGCCCAACGGGCAGAAGCGCTGGCACCACTTCGGCAGCAGCAAGACCTCGATCGCGATGATGGCCGGAAACGCGAGCACCGTCCAGGTGGTGTCGCCGAACGCGAACAGCCGCATGACCAAAAGCACCGTGGCGAACGTGAGGCCGATGGGGCAGATAAGGCAGAACACCGGGAAGCCGAACACAAGCGTCGACCCGAGCGCCGCCGCCAAGATGCCGTGGCGGCTGTCGATCTTGATACCCTTGGCCTTGCCGCAGGGAGCCGTGCATGCGGAGCAAGCGGAGCGCGACACCATCCCCGGGCTTTTGTCACGCTCAGGAGCGGGTGCCGCCGCTTGCACCGCAGATTCCCCCGTCTGCGCCACATGGAAGGCGGGAGCGGCAGCGGAGCCGTCCGCAGCGCCACGGGAGGCGGCGGGGTCGTCCGCAGCGCTGCGGGAGACAGCGGAGCCGTCCGTAGCATCGCAGGAGGAAGCAGCAACGGAGCTCGAACCGGTGCCGCCTTCAACAGAAGAGCCCGAAGCGCGCAACGCGCGACGCTTCCCCTTCTTCTTCCCTCGCGCCATGAAGTGCACGGGGCACGCCCAAGCGCAGAACACCTTGCCCAGCACGACGCACACCGCCAGCACTGCCAGCATGCTCACCACGGCCATCGGGATGGCCGTGCGCTCGGCGATCATCGCCAAAAGCGCGCCCAGGGGGCACAGAAGCGTGATGGTGTCGAACCCGATGCCGCAGAGATTGCCGATGCCCCCGGCCGTGAAGTACCCCACGGCCACCACCGCGAGCACCGCCAGCATGATGAGGAACCGCAGCCGAGCGCTGTTGAACTTCTTCATCTTCCTCACGCCTCCACTTCTTCGGTGGGCCGAATGACGATGGCACGGTCGGTGGCGCCTGCCGAGATCGACCCCGCCGACAGCGAGATGCACGCCCACTCGCACGCGCCGCATCCGTTGCATGCATCCACGTTGACCACGGGCACGTTGTCCGCGCCCAGCTCGAGCGCATCGTAGTTGCACACATCGACGCACTCGTGGCAGCCCATGCCTTTGGCCGCCAGGCACCAATCGCGATTGAGCACCGCCTTGCCGATGATCACGCTTGCCGGGTCGGGGCACACGAGCACATGTGTCGGGCATACCGCGACGCATTTCGGCCCGCCCGGTTCCATCTCGCAGAAATCGCACCAGCCGCTCTTGAAGTCCATGCGCGGCGTGCGCGCGTTCAAGATGCCGTCCTCCAGATGCGCCGGGGCGATGGCGTGCTTCGGACACACCTCGCGGCACTTCTCGCAGTGCAAACAGCCGCGGACAAGCTGCTCCTCGTCCTGCCCTCCCGGCGGGCGCAACAGCGTTTTGCTGGGAAGGTACTTCACGCCTCCCAGCCCCACCACGGCGGCGGCTCCCACGGCACCGAGGGCGAACGTGCGCCGCGACACGCGAGGGCCCGCAGCGCGCTTGGGCTTCGCCTCCTGCCCGCTCATCATGCCACCTCGGCTTTCTCCCCGTCCTCGCTTGCATCGGCCTCGTCCTCGGACAGCACGGCGTCCAAGAACTCCCGATCGTTGCGCAAAAAGCCGTCGGTCAGCTTGCCGAGGCCCTTGTAGAAGTCGGTGCGGGGGAATTTCTGCAGGTCGGCCGCCATCATGGGATACCACGCCAGCAGATGGTCCTCGAGGAAGTTGCGCTGCGACAGCAGAAGGGCGCGGCACGCGTCCTCGTCGCCCTCCTCCAACGCGGCGATGGCGCGCTCGCACAGGATCTGCTCGAACTCAAGCTCAAGCGCAATGTGGTCCTCGCCCTCCTTCCAGCTCTCCTGCTTGGCCAATCCGGCGGCGCGGTACAGCACGAGCACCTCGTCGCGCGCGTCCTGCATCATGAGCCGCTTCGGGCTCGTGTACACCGACTCGTAGGGGTACGCAGCCGAGAAGCCGTCGTTGCCCGAGCCGATGAACGCGCGCACGTAGTCCACCGCCAGCTCGGTGAGCACGTCCCCGCTCGCTTGGCTCAGATACCCGCAGATCATCCGATAACCTTCGTCCACAAGCGGGTTTCCCGTGTTCGCGGGAAAGCGCATCGACACGAGCGTGTCGTACAGCTCCTGATCCACCTCCGTGCGGAACAGGCGCGAAAGGAACTGGTAGGTGGCCCTGCGGCCGCGCAGCACGTCGACGAGGCCGATTTCCTGATCGTGAGACATGGATGCTCTCCTTCCCTAGCGAACGGACGAGGACGGGGCAGCGACGCCCTCGACAGCGGATGCGGCGTCGGAGGACGTGGCGGCTCCGAGCGAGGACGGATCGGCCGCATCCTCGGCAGAGGGCGCAGCATCGAACAGGCCGGACGCGAGCACGCTGCGCCCAAGGTCAGTGATGGTCCACGTGTCGCGCCACTCGATGGCACCCGTCTCCTCGAGCTTGCCGCGGAAGAAACCGCAGAAGCGCCGCGGCTCGGCGCACAGCGGGTCGCCGTCCACCGCGGCGTCGAGCTCCTTGGTGGGGCAGCCGCCCTCGCGCGCCGTCATCTCCAGCACGCGCTGGAAGATGGGCAGATAGCGCTTCTCCTCGACGATCTTCTGGACGATGCGATCCTCGTTGACGTGCGCCGCGATGGCGTCAAGGCCCGCCTGGGTGGCCTGATAGCGGCACGGAGGCGCAGGCGTCACCGAGATGAAGTCGCCCTCCGGCTCTTCGCCCTCCGTCGATGCTTCGCCGTCCCCGGCGGCAGACGGCGCGACATCCGCGTCCGCGCTTTCGCCCATCGCCTCCGTCGCACGGGCATCCTCGCCTTCGGCTGGCGCGCTCTCTGCCTCCTCGCCCTCAAGCCGCTCCAATGCACCGGCGCGCTCGAGCAGCTGGATCACCTGAACCGAGCTGTACACGCTCGTGGGGCTGGGGTGCGCTTCGTCCAGCGCGGCGGCCGCCTCCTCAAGCGTGCGCGGCTCCGCGCACAGCCCCACGGCGCGCAGCAAGCGGAATTGCTGTCCCGGCATGCCCGCAAGCAGCTTCTCGATACGCTCGGCGGGAGAAAGCTCCACCGGCGGGGGCACCACGCTCTTGTCGGCATCAGGAATGGGCGGCAGGTAGTCGGCCTCGGCGTCGTCCCGCTCGCCCTCGTCCAAATCCAGGTCGGCCAAAGGGTCGAAATCGTCATCGATCACAAACGCTTCGACATCTCTCATATCCATCAGTCCTCTCGAAACTCGCACCTTCACTTGCAACCTCGCCTCCCCATCGGGAGGGATCGTTCATCTTCCAAAGCCCGCCAACATCCGTCGGAGCCCGCCAGCGGCCGCGCCGTCCACACCGTCCGCGCCGCCCTGTTGCGACTGCCGTGGAGCAGGTTCGCCCACCACGCCTCGGACTTGCGCAACCAGCGTGCGACCTTGCGCGGATGCGGGGAGCGGGGCGCGTCACGTCCATCGAACCGCCCGCCACCCGTCTGCGCCTCCCGCGCCACCCCTTCGTTGCGCCCACCGAAGGCCGTACAACCCTGCGCGACCCTGCGCGGGCACACTGAAAAGGGGGTGGACGCACCCGCCGCGCGCTCGCACCCGCCGCCTCACTGGGTCGAGACGTTGTAGAGCACCTTCGTGGGCAGCTCGCGGGGAACGCTGGGGTCGATCGACAGCACGTCGTCGGACAACGACGCGAACACGGAGGGCGCCACGCTGGCCAACCGCTCGCCATCGCGCACGAACACGCGCGTGATCTGCACGTTCATGCGCGCAGTGGCCTCCAGCGCCGCACGCTCGAACCGCGTGCACACCACCTGCTCGTCCGCTGCGGCCAGCACGTCCAGCGCAAGCGCGCGCTCGCGCTCGAGGGCCACGCGCCGGTGGTCGATGGTGAACTTGTCGTCCACCGCGTCGTTGCCGGGAAGAAACCCGTTCACGAAGCCGGTCACGAACACCACCCGCGCGTGGCGGCCATGGCAGCGCCCGTACGTCGCGACGCGCACGGCGTCGCGCGCCGCGTCCTCCGCGGGCAGGCGAAACGCCTCGCGCGCGAGGCGGCCGACGTCCGCGCGCTCGGGATCGTCGCCCAGAAGCGCCGCTTGGCGCTCGGAAAGCGGCATGCCGTGCGCCTCGAACAGCGCGCACGCCTCCTCGCGCGTCAGCCCGTCCGCGCACGCGCGGCGCAGCTCGTCTAGCTCGTCGAGCGGCGCGTCGAACTTCCCGAAGATGGTCGAGGCGCGCTCCTCGTCGCGCTGCGCGCGCAGCTGCGCCACGGCCTCGGCAGCGGAGATGCCGCGCTCGCGCGCGTACGCCAAAAGCTCCAGAAACGCGTCGGAGCGCACAAGCCAGTCGCCGAAGCCCATCCACGAGCGCAAAGACGTGAAATCGTCGGGATCGAGAAGAAGCCGGAGGAGCGTCGCCAGCTTGAGCTGGGCGTAGCGGCCCTCCGTGCGGGGGTCGCCCTTGATCTTCCCCTCGAAAAACGCGCGCTCCACGGGCACGCCCCGTTCCTCGAGCGCATCGGACAGGCGCGCGCCCCACGCCGCGTTCGGCACCGCCACCAGCACGTCTTTCGGCGCCGTCCCCGCCGACAAGCGCTCCTCCACCGACGCGGCCACGAACGCCTGCTCGGCCTCGGGATCCTCAAGCGCGCGGCTCTCCCGCGCAGCGCGCGGACGCGCGTCTTCCACCCTCACCACGCACTCGGCCTCGTTGGCAAGCTCGCGGAATCCCTCGAAGCACGGATACGGCTCTTCGGCGCTCGCAGCCGCCAGCGTGCGCCCCGCCGCCACCAAGCCGCGCGTGGCCAGATGGCGCACCAAGCGCTGCGACGCCCTGCTCATCGTCGTGTAATCGTCCACCACCAGCACGAGATCCTCCCGCTCGACCCCGGCGGCCACCAGGCCGCGGTGCGCGAGCGACGCCGCCTCGCACGGCAAAAGCGCACGGCGCGCCTCAAGGTTCTCGGTCAGAATGGCGTAGACGGTCTGCTCCTCGGCAGAGATGAGCCAGCGCTCGTCATCATCAGCGCACTCGCTGATGCTTTTGTAGAAGAACTTGAGCATCTCGCGCAAGCGACCAGGCTTGAGGCCGCTCACCTTCACGTCCTCCATGAGGACATCCATCTCGTTGCCGTCCAGCACGCGCGCGCCGCGGCCCACGGCCGCGCTCACCCGCGCATCGCCCATGACGCCCAAAGCCAGCTCGCGCACGGACACCGCGCTCGCCGCATCGAGCGGCGACGTCGGATCGGCGTCAAGAAGCGCCCGGTAGCGCGCCGCCGTCCAGCTGTCGGCGCACACGATGCGCACGGGCAACCCGGCCTCGGCGACGCGGCGCGCATACGCTGCAAGCGTCGGCGCGACGTCGTCGGACGCGTCGTGCTCCACGCACGCGCATGCGCCCTCGATTGGCAGTTTGAGAAGTTCGTCCATCGCGTCCCGTACAGACGCGACCGTGCAAGCACCCATCGTTCGGCCTCCATCCATCCTCTTTGGATGAAGCCCTTTGCTCGAAGCCCCCCAGCTTCACAGTGCTTCCTTATGCGTTTGCACGTTCGAGTATGCCCGAGCGGCGCGGACGCGTCCACCATCATTCCGAAACGGAATGGATGAGATCGAGCGCCCCCTGCTTGCTCTCCACGCCGAGCTTGCGGTACACGCCGGCCAGCACGTCGGCCACCTCGTCGCGCGAAAGTCCCAGCTCGGCCTCGATGACCTCGAAACCGCGCTCCTCCACGTACAGGATGAGCGCGCCCAGCTCGCGCCCGTCGAGGCCGCAGCGCTCGGCCACGAGCCGGCACTTGCAGCGCAGCGCCGTGTCGCCGGCGTCCGTCGCCGCGACCGCCATCGCACCCGACCGCGCATCTACCGCACCCGCGCGAGCGCCCGCAACCCCGCGCGGCACGCTCGCGCGTCCCTCGCCCGCGGCGCGCACGAGCGCCCCGGTGGCGCGCAGCAACCGCTCCATCTGCCGCGCCTGGGCGTACAGCACGCTTCCCGCCTCGGTCAGGCTCACGCCGTTGCGGTCGCGCACGAACAATTCGGTTCCGAACTCGCGTTCGAGCAGAGCGACGTGCTTGCTCAACGTGGACTGCGTGAGGTGCAGTTCGCGCGCGGCTGCCGTGAAGCTGCCGCGATCGGCCACCCGCGAAAACTCGCTCAGATAGGTCGTCTCCACCGGTCAGCCCGCCTCGCCCTGCTCGCCCGCCGCGCCCCGTTCGGCCTGCTCTACCGTCTCGTGCGCCAGATCGATGAGCTCTTGGCGGTTGTCCACGCCCGTCTTCTGGTAGATGTGGCGAATGTGCGTGCTCACCGTTCCCGCCGATATGAACAGCGTTTCCTGGATGCGCGAGATGGTGCGTCCCTCAAGCAGCAGAGGCAGCACGTCGGTCTCACGCGGAGACAGGGAGAAGCGCTCGGCGATGATGACGCTCGGATCCACCGGATCGGCCACCTCGTCGGCAGGGGTTTCAGACGGAGCAGCCGCCCCCACCAGGCTCACCTCCCCGATGCCGATCTTGATGAGGTCCGTTTCCGTGAACAGGAACAGGTGCGCGATCAACAGAAGCGACACCGCCACCAGCGTGACCAAGGTGAGATCGAACATGCTCGCCCCCGTCGCCTCAAGCGAATGTGCGAACAGCGAGCCGGCTGTCTCACCGCCGTACAGCGCCACGAACCCCAGCCCGATGGCACGCGCCGGGCTGACGCGGAAGCTCGACGACACGTCGATACACACCACGCACAGCACGAGCACGAAGCAGTGGTAGCCGCCGAAGATGAGCGCGCTCGAGTACGTGTTGTTGTCGGACATGAACGGCGTGAACAAGCATCCCAAGCACAGCACGAGCATGGACACGCGGTAGGAGTAGAAGATGCCGTCGCGATGCAGGAACACGGCGATCAGGCAGATGGCAAGGGCACCCGCAAGCCCCGTCAAGAACAGAAACGTGCCGTACACGTCCTGCACCTCGTAGGTCTTGCATCCCGACACCACGTCGAAAAACCCCATGAGCACGCCGATGAGCACCGCCCCCGCGAGCGCCTTCACGAACAGGGCGACCGTGCTGCGCGAAAGCTGCTGCTCGGACTCCCGCGGCGCCGATGCCGCGGGAAGCGAGGCCGTGCAGCGCCTCAGCAGCACGGCTGAAAGCATGGGCATGACCACGATCGACGCCACCACCGGCACCGTCGGCCCCGCAATCAGCACAGAGCCCGCCGCAAACGCCGCGCACAGCGACCCGGCAAGCTCCACGAGCGCCACGCGCCCGCCCAAGCCCGATTCAAGCTCGATCCAACACAAAAACAGCACCGCCGACCCCGTCCCGGTCATAACGGCGCTCAGGCCGAGCGCGAGCATGCCGGCGGGCGTGGTGGGATCGGAAAACGGCGCGAGCACCGATCCCGCGCTCATCATGAAGGCCGAACCCCCGACGATGGAGCGGTTAGAGCCCACCCGCTCGCGTCGCACGATCACGGCCACGAACAGCATGGTCACCACCATGGCCACGAGCGAGATGAGCAGGCCCATGTACAACGACCCGCGCACATCGGAGGAAAAACGGTACGGCACGATGCTGTAGAACATCATGAGCATCCACAGCCACTGCAAAGCGGCGCCCGCAACCCGCTTGGGCGAAAGGCTCGCCCCCAATGCAGCGCCCCATGCGCCTCGAAGCTTCTCCACGCTCTCGCACCCCCTCGAACCCGTGAGAGACGCCGTTCGCGCCAACCCCCGCCCGCGCGTCCGACCCTCTGCCAGCTCGCCGGACTCTCCGCACGCGAGGCAGGGCCAGGTCGCCGTCTCGTCTTCGCGGCATAAGGCGGCATCCCGCCCCGCCTTGCCAAAGCCCCTTTCCGACGTACCAGATTATACGGAAAAGATGAGCACCCCCCCCCTCGAAGATTTATCCTAGTTTAAGGATAATTTATGATGCTCCGACAGCATCAGGCCAGTTCACAAGCATCTTGAGTTTTTCATGATCGCAAAATCATAAGAATTTATGATGTTCTGAATCCGCTTTTCAACGTTTGCGCGATGCGTCCGATGCCCTCTCGTCCGTATGGTCGTCGCAAGCGATACGGGGACTTTGCACCGTCGACGCCCACCGTGCGTCCAGCGCCCCCGAGCGGCAGAAGGCAAAAGCGCGCTCGGGCGTCCGACGGCAGCCCCCCGCCCCGTTCGCTTGCGAAAGACGAGTAGGAGCAAGACGAGAAGACGAAGGAGGAGGAGTATGGGCAATCTGACTATGTCGCGACGTACGTTCGTCAAAACCGCCGCCATCACCGGCGCTGCGGCTGCGGCGTTCGGCGCATCGACGCACACCGCGCTGGCCGAGGAAACCTATCCCGTGGTTTCCGGCCAAGACACCGTGGCCGTGAAGACGTGCTGCCGCGGCTGCGGCAAGATGGAGTGCGGCGTCAAGGTCATCGTCCAGAACGGGCGCGCCATCCGCGTCGAAGGCGACGAGGGCGCGTTCCAGTCCATGGGCAACTGCTGCACGAAGTCGCAGTCGTCCATCCAGGCGGCGTACCACCCCGACCGTCTGCACTACCCCATGAAGCGCACGAATCCCAAGGGCGAGGAGCCCGGATGGCAGCGCATCAGCTGGGACGAGGCCATGCAGACCGTCATCGACAACTTCATGGAGATCAAAGCGAAGCACGGCGGCGAGGCCATCGCCTGCCAGGTGGGCACGTCGCGCATCTGGTGCATGCACTCAGAGTCCATCCTGAAGAACATGCTCGAAACGCCGAACAACGTGGAAGCCTGGCAGATCTGCAAGGGCCCGCGCCACTTCGCCACCACCATGGTGTCGCAGTTCGCCATGTCGTGGATGGAGACGATCTGCCGCCCGAAGGTGTACGTGCAGTGGGGCGGCGCGTCTGAGCTGTCCAACTACGACGACTCGTGCCGCACCACCGTCGACGTCGCGTCGCGCGCCGACGTCCACATCAGCGTCGACCCGCGCATGGCCAACATGGGCAAAGAGGCCGACTACTGGCAGCACCTGCGCCCCGGCACCGACGCCGCGCTGGGCTTGGCCTGGACGAACGTTATCATCGAGAAGAAGCTCTACGACGAGCTGTACACCAAGAAATGGACGAACGCCCCGTTCCTCGTGTGCGAGGACATGGAGCCCTCCGGCTTCCCCACCGTGCGCACCGACGGCTCGTACTGGGACGTGAAGACCCTCCTGCTCAAGGAGAGCGACATCAAAGAGGGTGGCAACCCGTATAAGTTCCTCGTGTACGACAACAACTGGGAAGCCCTCAAAGAGCAGGGCATCGAGCACGAGTACGGCGCGTTCACCTGGTTCAACGCCGACCAGGAAGGCAATATCGACGACACGGGCGGCTTCTGGGAGGGCGAGAACTACGACTCCGAGAAGGCGCGCGAGGGCCGCGAGGCCGCGCAGGACAACCTGCTGCCCGGCCAGACGCAGGGCTGGGTGCCCGACCTTCTGCCCTTCGATCCCGCCATCGACCCCGCCCTCGAGGGCGAGTTCGAAATCACGCTCAAAGACGGCCGCACCGTGAAGGTGAAGCCGGTGTGGGAGTACTACAAGGCCCGCGCCGCCGAGTACACCCCCGAGGTGGCTGCCGAGATCACCGGCATCCCCGCCGAGGAGATCGAGGCTGCGGCCACGGCCTACGGCACGCGCCTCGACCCCGAAAGCGGCTACGGCAACGGCGGCATCCAGTACATGCTGGCCATCGAGCACTTCTGCAACTGCATCCAGACCTGCCGCGTGTTCGACAACCTCGTGGGCATCACCGGCAACCTGGACACCCCGGGCGGCAACCGCGGCCCCACCATCGTGCCCATCGACGGCGACCTGCAGGGCTTCAGCGCCTGGGCGCCGGGTGCCACCACCCCGCCCGCCGAAGTCAACCTCAAGCAGATCGGCCGCGACAAGTTCCCGCTTCTGGGCTGGTGGCAGTACTGGGCCGACAGCCACTCGGTGTGGAACGCCGCCATCACGAGCGACCCCTATCCGCTGCGCGCCCTGTGGAACGAGTCCGGCAACTTCATGAGCCAGTCGAACACCACGCGCGCCTGGGAGGCCCTCTGCTCGCTCGACTTCTACGTGGACCTCAACCTGTGGCACACGCCGCAAAACGACACGGCCGACATCATCCTGCCCGTCGCGCACTGGATCGAGCTCAACTCGCCGCGCGCCTCGCAGGGCGCTTCCGGCGCCATGGGCGCCACGGTCAAGTGCGTACAACCGCCCGCGGAGGCCAAGTACGATCCCGAGATCGTCATGGACCTCGCGCGCCGCATGAACTGGCCGTGGACGACCGAGCCGGGCAACGAGTGGCCCGACATCCAGTGGCAGCTCGACGACTCCATCAAACTGCTCACCGACGACGAACTGACCTACACCACCTGGCACGTGGAGAACGGCGTTCCCACCTTCGAGCGCCACGGCGTGCCGATGGCCGAGGTCACGCCCAAGTACAAGACGTGGGACGAGTACGTGGCCGCCTTCCAGGAGCATGGCTGGTGGCAGGCCAAGGACATCGAGCCGCGCAACTGGGGCACGTACCGCCGCTACCAGACGGGCGCTTTGCGTGCGCGCGACCGCGTGTGGGGCCGCCTCGACTACACGGCCGGCAAGGGCATCGGCAACTGGAAGCCGGGCTTCTTCACGCCGACCATGAAGCAGGAGATCTGGTCCACCGTCATGGAGTCGCACCATCCTGACCATCCCGAGTGGTTCGTGCCCTCCTACTGCGAGCCGCCGCACGGCCCGAAGGACGGCGACCGCATCAAGGAGTACCCGCTGACCGCCACCACCGGCCGCCGCATTCCCGTGTACTTCCACTCCGAGCACCGTCAGCTTCCCTGGTGCCGCGAGCTGTGGCCTGTGCCGCGCGTGGAGATCAACCCGAAGACGGCAGCCGAGTACGGCATCGAGCAGGGCGACTGGGTGTGGATCGAGACCGAATGGGGCAAGATCCGCGAGGTGGCCGACCTGTACTACGGCGTGAAGGAAGACGTCATCAACCTCGAGCACACCTGGTGGTACCCCGAGGTGCAGGACGCCGGCCACGGCTGGCAGCTCTCGCAGGTCAACCAGCTGATCGACCACGATGCGCAAGACCCGCACGCCGGCAGCTCCAACCTGCGCGCTTACCAGGTGAAGATCTACAAGGCCACGCCCGAGAACTCGCCGTTCGGCAACCCCGTGCCGTGCGACAGCACCGGAAAGCCCATCATCCACACTTCCGACGACCCGCGTCTGAAGGAATGGCTGCCTACTTATGAAGGGAGGGAGTAAACCATGACGAAAGCGATCATCACCGACGTCAACCGGTGCGTGGGCTGCCTTGCATGCTCGGTTGCTTGCAAGGCCGTCAACAGCGTGCCCATCGGCAACTACTGGAACAAAGTCGTGCGCGTGGGGCCCAACCCCATCCCCGGCGGCTCGGGCCAGTACCCCGACGTGTACATGTACTTCCTGCCCATCAGCTGCCAGCACTGCGAGAACCCCGAGTGCGTGCACGTGTGCCCCACCGAGGCTTCGCACGTGGCCGAGGACGGCACTATCCAGATCGACAAGGAGAAGTGCATCGGCTGCCAGTTCTGCGTCATGGCCTGCCCTTACGGCGTCCGCTACCTCAACGAGGAGGAGAAGGTCGTCGAGAAGTGCACGCTGTGCGAGCAGAAGCTGCTCCAAGGCGAGTTGCCCCAGTGCGTCAGCCAGTGCGGCGGCAATGCCCGCTGGGTGGGCGACACCGACGAGGGGCTCGATTCCTTCGTGGGATCGTTCGACTCGGCTGGCAACCAGCGCAAGATGACCGAGTTCTTGGAGCCGTTCGAGGAGTCCGACATCTACCATCTGCCCGACGTGGGCAACAAGCCGTCGTTCTCCTACATCCTACGCGGGCAGCATTGGGAAGGAGGCGATGAGTAATGGAGACGCAGTGGCCTCTCGTTATCTTCACGTTCTTCGTGTGCGTGACCTGCGGCCTTTTGGGCAGCATGTCCGTGTTGGCCCTTAAGGGCCAAGGGCGCGACCTGCAGATGACGGCGCTTGTCGCATCTGCCGTGTCGCTCGTGATCGGCGGCATCGGGTCCTTCTTGCACCTGCAGCACTGGGAGCGCATCTTCAACGGGTTCGGGCACATCACGTCCGGCATCACCCAGGAGCTGATCGGGTGCGTGGTGCTCGCCATCCTCATCGTGGTGTGGTTCGTGATGCTGCGCGGCGGCAAGAAGCTGCCCGTGGGGCTGAGCGCAGTCACCCTCGTGGCCGCCGTCGCCATGGTGTGCGCCACCGCGCACTCCTACCTGATGGCCGCCATCCCGGCATGGAGCTGGGCGCTCGTGGTGTTCTACCTGGGCAACGCCCTCATGATGGGCCCCGTGGTGCTGTGGGGCATCGCGGCGATCAAGCGCGACCAGGAGGTCGAAAAGACCGCGATCGGCATGAGCCTTATCGGCGCGGCAGCCTCGCTGGTGGCCGATCTCGTGTACACGGCGGTGTGCGCCACGGCCACGTTCGCCAACTACGGGCACTACGCCGACCCGACGTCGATGACGACGGCCCCCACGCACATCGACAGCCTCATGGACATCATGGTGGCCGGCGACGGTGCGGTGAACTTCTGGGTGTCGCTCGTGTGCGTCGCGGTCGTGATCGCGTGCGCCGCGGTCGCCCGCAAGAAGGTGGGCGCGTCCGTTCCCTTCATGGCCGTGGCCGTTGTGGCGGCGGCGGTTGCCTCCATCCTGTTCAGGGTCCTGATCTACCAGCTGGGATACTCTGTGTTCCTGCTGTACTAAGCGCTCGGCGAAGCGCCGAACGCCTCCCTTCCCCCCTCCGGCGCCCTTGCGGTGCCGGAGGGGCGTGGTGACGCGCCGCTGCGGGGGCAAGCGCTGAAGCGGCACATCCTGCGGGGGCATCGCACGTTGGCGGTAACCCCCTCCACCGCCAACGGCAACCCGTCGCAAGCGCCGGCAACCCCTCCGTCGTCGGCGCTTCTGCCGCCGTCGTCGGCGTTTCCGGCGCTCCCCGCTGCCCCGTCTGGCATCGTTGCGAGGGAGCACCCTCGCTGGACGCGGGTCGGCCCCTTGCAACGATGCCTTCAGCGTGCATCAGACGTACGCCCCCACGCTGCGCCGGGATCGGAAACGAGCTGCATCGTCGCCGATCCCGGCTGGGGCAAGCGGAGCGCCCCTCCCCCTCTTTCCCCTTGCTCCGCTTGCCCCAGCCGGACGTCGCCTTCCCCTTGCGCGACACGTCCGGCCAACCCCCTGCCCGACGCCCCCCTCCCCCCTGGGACGTCGGGCATCTTTCGTTTGCGCGCCGGTTTTGTGGATTGCCAACGCCGATCTAACGGCCTTTGCCGATGCCGGCCTCGTCTAGCATAGAGCCAGCCTTACTAGGGAGAAAAAGGAGTTGTGGCAGAAGGACAAGCTGCGGGTGCCTACATGCCCAGGCCCACCGTCATGTGCATCATGTAGAACGCGAACCGCATGACGAAAATGCCCGCCAAAACGAGAACAGTCGCACCCGCTGCGCACGCAAGTGACAAACGGGCGCCGCGCCAGAGCGCAATACCGTCGACGACAACGCCCGCCGCCCCCAGCACGGCGAACGCGCCCACCATCGGGCCCCAGAAAGGAACCAGCTGCGCCGCCGTCACGAACGAGTTCTCGATGGAGCCCAACTCAGCCCCTTGCAGACAAAACGTCACCGTGTTCGCGACCAACGCGACCGCGGCCACGCTCGCCAGCACGCGCCCGATGCGCCCCGCGCGCATGTCGACCCCTGCGGCGCGCAACCCCGCGATCGCGAGGATGGGCCCACCTACAAGCGCGTTCAAAACCAGGTTGATCGGCACGTACGCCGTGTTCCACGACACGATCGTCTCGGCAGAATACGCGAACGCCACCGCTGCCACGAACGCCGCGCCAGCAGCCATGGCGCATCCGAGCCACAGGCGTTGCACGCGCGGCCACGGGTGCTCGGCGAAACCGTACAGCCAGTACAAGCCCGCAAGCGCCAAAAACACCACCGCGAAGAACACTTCGGTCGAAAGAGGACTGCGGCCCACGCCCAAAAACACGTACAGCGCGTTGGACGGATTGCCGAGGTGCGTGGCCGACGCCACAAGCCCCACCATGGCCACCACGAGGGGCAATCCCAGAAGCACGTTGAGGCGTTGGCGCATCGCCTCGGACGTGCCGCGCGCCAAAACAGGAAGCCCCATGCAGATGAACGCCACCGCGCCCGACGGCGCGAGCGTCGTGAACAGGACGAGCGTGACCTCGTCGAGGGCGGTGGCGAGCCCGGCCATCGCGCGCGCCTAGCGGTAGAACCGCGGGACGGCGACCTTAAGGCCCCG